>DYIB01000054.1:536-22271 GCA_020723855.1 Uliginosibacterium gangwonense | reverse complement strand
CGGTGCTTCGCCGGCGTGCTGGTGGACGTGTTCTACGACCACTTCCTGGCGCGCGGCTGGGAGCGCCATGCGCCCGGCACGCTGGAGGCATTCAACGAGGCGCTGCGGGACGAGATCCTGCGGCAGCGCCCGTCGCTGCCGCCGCCCGGCGACCTTATCGTCCAGCGCATGATCGTGGAGCGGCGGCTGCTCGGCTATCGCGATGCCCGGGGCATCGAGCGGGCGCTGGCCAGGATGGGCAGCCGCATCGAGCGGCGCTTCGGCCGCCGTGTCGCGCTGGCCGGCGCCATCGCGCTGCTCGATGCCCACGGCGAGGATCTGCAGCGCGACTTCGAGGAGTTCTTTCCCCAGCTGCAAGCTTACGTGGGCGCGTGGCTGGAGGCCGAATCAGCCCCGGCCGAGTTTATCCAGGCGCCGCCGGTGGCGCCTGGTCGGCCGGCCGTGCAGACCTAGAGAGGGTTCCACCTTCAAGCGGCGGGCCTGCCGTTCCCTTTCCCGCCGCGCGGCGCTGGCGGCCGTTTCCCCGATCAGCCCTTGGCGGGTTTCTTGGCCAGCTTGCGCTGCAGGGTGCGCCGGTGCATTTTCAGGGCGCGCGCCGTGGCTGAGATGTTGCCCCCGTGCTCGGCCAGCACGCGCTGGATGTGTTCCCATTCGAGGCGATCGACGGACAGGGGTTCCGAGGGCGGCGCTGCATGCTCGCCGGGCGCCGCGGTCTCGAAGGCGGCGAGGACGGTGTCCACGTCGGTGGGTTTGGCCAGGTACTGGATCGCCCCGAGCTTGATGGCGTCCACCGCCGTGGCGATGCTGGCATAGCCGGTGAGCACAACGATGCGGCAGGCGGGCGCGGCGCGCAGCAGCGGGGCGATGAGGGACAGGCCGGAACTGCTGCCCAGGTTCAGGTCGAGCACGACGCAGTCGGGCGGGGCGGCGGCGGCCAGGCGCAGGGCTTCCTGGGCGTCCATGGCGCTGGCCACAGTGAAGCCGCGGTTGGCGAGCGCCCGCGACAGCACACGGTTGAACACCGTGTCGTCGTCGATGACGAGGAAATCGGGGCCTTCGTTCATGGCGTTTCCGTAAGCAGGCGCGCCAGGGGCAGTTCCACGCGGGTGAGGGCGCCGCCGTCGGCGCGGTTGGCCAGGCTCAGGCGGCCGCCGAAGCGTTCGACGGCGGCGTGGGCCAGGAACAGGCCGATGCCGGTGCCCTGGTCGCGCGTGGTGACGAAGGCGCGGCCCGCTGCCAGCAGCACCTGGTCATCGAAGCCGGGGCCGCGGTCGCGCACCTCGACCACGAGCCGGGAATCGTCCCAGCCGGCTTCGATTTCCACGTCGTCGGGGCAGGCGTCGGCGGCGTTGTTGAACAGATTGGCGAAAGCCTGCTCCAGCGTCGCCTCCCCCGCCACCAGGGGCGCGGGGCGCGGCCCGTCGAGGGACACCCGGGGCGAGCACTGGGGCCGCAGGTTGCGCCAACGGCCGATGATGCCTTCCAGCCAGCGGTCCAGGGGAAGAGCGCGCCCGCCCTCGGCGCGCGCCTGTCCCGCGCGCTGCGCCAGCCCGGTGATGATGCTCTTGCACTGCGCCACCTGCTGTTGCAGCAGGGCCAGGTCTTCGCGCGCGTCCTGGGGCAGGTCTGTGCGCTTGGCCAGCTCGCCGGCGAGAACGGCCACCGTCGCCAGCGGCGTGCCGAGCTCGTGGGCGGCGCCGGCGGCCAGGCTTCCCAGAGCCACCACGCGCTCGTTGCGCAGGGCCTCCTCGCGCGCCGCCGCCAGTTGCGCGTCGCGGCTGCGCACGGCGCTTGTCATGCGCGCCACGAACCAGGCGATCATCAAGGCGGAAGCGACGAAAGTGATCCACATGCCGGCCAGGTGCAGGCGCGTGGCGCGCTCGAAGTCGGCGAGGATCAGCGGCACGTTGCTGGTGGACAGCAGCGAATAGGCGGCGACGCTGAACAGGGCCACGGCCCAGGCGTAGCGCCCCGGCAGCACGGCGGCGGCCACCGCCACGGGCGGCAGGAACAGGGACACGAAGGGATTGGAGGCGCCGCCCGAGAAGAACAGCAGAACGGTGAGCGCCGTCAGATCCACCAGCAGTTGCGCAAACAGCTCCCGCTCGCGTACCGGCTCGGGGCGGCGCAGGCGCAGCAGCGTCAGGCCGTTGAACGAGGCCTGCAGCAGCACGATGGCCAGCATCGGCGCGTAAGGCAGCGAAATCCCGGTGAGGGGATGCACGGCGCCGATGGCCAGGAGTTCGCCGGCAACGGCGAACCAGCGCATCACGGTGAGCCGCCGCAGGTTCTCCGCGCCGGAGGGGAGGGCCAGTTCCATGCCCCGGGATTCTATCTCCGAAACCGTTTCGCTTCTTCCAGCCAGGCGGACAGGCGCTCTCGCGGCAGCCGCCCCGAAATGCCGGTGGCCTGATGAGCGGCGTCGTACAGGTAGGTGCGCGGCAGCTCGCCGCGCCACTTGCGGTCTATGGACCAGCGTAACTTCTCCGGCGCCTCGGCTCCGAACACCCAGGACTCGGCCGAGCCCAGCCCGGCGGTGGCCAGTGTCCGGGCCACCTCGGCGGCGGCATCGGGACCGTCGGTGGACACGAACACCAGGTCGAGCCGGGGATGGCGGCGCTTGGCGCGCGCCAGCAGCTTCATTTCCTCGCGGCAATGGCTGCAGTCCAGGGACCACAGCACCAGGGCGAAGGGACGGCCCGGGCGGGCACTGCGTATCGTCTCCAGGCTGGCGGAGTCGAAGTGCTTGGTCTCGGCTGCCCGGGCCGGGGCGAGCGGCAACAGGCAGAGCAGGGCCAGCAGAACGAGTCTCATGGGATGGCGAGAGGGAGCAGACGATGTCCTTCGTCGCGCGTATTCCACGACAGGAAGGCGCGCCCGCCATGGGCCACCAGGCGCGGCCGGTCCGAGGGGCCGCGGCTCGATGCCACGGATGCCGGCGGCGACCAGCCGCCGCTGGCATGCTGGACGAAGGCGCGGGTGGCGCTGCCGTCGAACTCTTTCCAGGCGAGGATGACGCCCGTGCCAATGGCTAGCAGGGCGGGGAAGCCCGCCTGGCCGCCGCCCAGGCGGCGCGGCGGGGCCAGCGGCCGGCCGTCGCGCTCCTGCGCCTGGTAAAGGATGCGGGCGTCATTACCGGCGGCGGTGTACCAGGCCAGGTGGCGGGTGCCGTCGCTGCCGATGGCCAGCGCCGGACCGTGGTGCGGACAGGCGTCGATGCGCCAGCCCTCGAAGGTGGCGCGCCGCGCCGAGCTGCCGTCCAGGCGCGCCAGGGCATGGTCGCGGCTGCCGTCCTCGAACACATGGCGCCACAAGGCGACGGGCACGCCATCCGTGTCCAGGGCCAGGGCGAGGCGGCAGCACTCGCAACTGTGGTCGGCGATTTTCCGGTTGGCGCCGATGTGCACGCCGTCGCTGCGCGCGTAATAGACGGCGGCGCCGCGATAGGGCTTGCGGGCACGCTTGGCCGCTTCCAGATCGCGCTTGTCGATCCAGATCAAATGGGCCACGCCGCCGGCATCCACCACCAGGCTCTGGAAGCGGTGGGTGATCTCTTCCAGGTTGTCGTTCACCGTCGCGGCAGGCGTGAAGCTGCGGCCGCCATCCAGGGAATGGACCAGGCGCACATGGCCGATGATGGGATTGTGGCTGCGCGCCAGGGTGTAGGCGACGTAAATGGCGCCGCCCTTGCCGACGGCGATCTCGGGCGCCAGTTCGCCGTCGGCGGCGGGATGCTCGGGCGAGGCCAGCATGGCCGGGCTGAAGCGCTCACCCCAGTCGTCGGAGAAATCGACCAGCACGCCCTCCGCGCCGTGGCGCACGCGCCACAGGCGGCCGTCGGCGCCCAGGGCGACATTGATCGCCAGCGC
Source organism: Uliginosibacterium gangwonense (assembly GCA_020723855.1). GTDB lineage: Bacteria > Pseudomonadota > Gammaproteobacteria > Burkholderiales > Rhodocyclaceae > DYIB01. The sequence continues at coordinate 18,402 of DYIB01000054.1, read as the reverse complement.
CGGCCGCGGCGCCGGTTTGGCCGCGGCGGCATGGCTGTGGGACTGGGCGGCGGTCGGGACGGTGAGAGCGGCCAGTGCGCCGGTCAGAAAAGTGCGTCGTTTCATGGGAAGGGATTCTAGCGATGCACCTGCGCTGCGCGGCACCGTGCGACAACGTGTCGCAGGGGCGCGGCGGTGCGCTGCCTTTATGATCGTGGCCGTCCCATCCACGGTCGCGAAATGAAACTGCGCCTGACTGCCTGTACCCTCCTGTCCCTCGCCGCGCCGCTCACCGCCCCGGCGGCGGACGATACCGAACTCGCCGAGATGACCGTGCGCGGCGCACGGCCAGCGCTGGATCCGGCGCTGCCGGCCGTCGCCGAAGGGGTCGACGCCCGGCGGCTCGCCGACCTCAACGTGGTCAACGTGGAGGACGGCCTGCGCTACCTGCCCAGCCTGCTGGTGCGCAAGCGTTTCATCGGCGACCGCAACGGTGTGGTCGCCTCGCGCAGCTCGGGTTCGCTGCAGGGGGCGCGCTCCCTGGCCTATGTGGATGGCATGCTGCTGTCGAACCTGCTGGGCAACAGCTTCGGCAACACGCCGCGCTGGGGCATGGTGGCGCCGGAAGAGATCGCGCGCATGGATGTGATTTATGGTCCCTATTCGGCACTCTACCCGGGCAACTCCATGGGCGCCACGGTGGTCATGACCACCCGCGATCCGGAGGGCTTCGAGGCTACCGGCCGCGTGCAGGGATTCGTGCAGCAGTACGACTACTACCACACCGACGACCGCTTTGGCGGCCATCAGGAGAACGCCACCCTGGGCGGGCGCAGCGGCGCCTGGTCCTGGTTCGCGGCCGTCAACCATCTCGAGAACCGCAGCCACCCCATGACCTGGGCTACCTCGGTCACGCCCGCGGCGCCGGCGGGAGGCGAAACCGTGGTCACGGGCTACGCCAAGGACCTCGATCCGTCGGGCAAGGAGCGCGTCATCTTCGGTGCCACGGGCATCGACGACTCGCGCCAGGACACCCTCAAGCTCAAGCTGGGCTACGAGCCTGCCCCCTGGCTCAAGCTGACCTATCTGTTCGGCTACTGGCAGAACGACTCGGACATCTCGGTGGACAGCTATCTGCGCAACGGCGCCGGCCAGACGGTGTATTCCGGCGCGGTGAATATCGAAGGGCGGCGCTACGTGCTCAATGCTGCTACCTTCCAGCCCGGCACCCGGCGCGAGGTGCACAGCCTGCACGGCCTGGCGCTGCGCAGCGACACGCGCGGGGAATGGGACGGCGAGCTGGTGCTCACGCGCTACAACTTCGACCAGGACGAGAGCCGCTGGCCGAGCGGCGCCCTGCCGGCCGCGGCCGGCGGCGGCGCCGGTACCGTGGCCGACGGTGAGGGCACCGGCTGGCGCACCGCCGACGCCAAGATCGACTGGCGCCCTGCGGGCGGACGCCACGTGCTGAGCTTCGGCGGCCACTACGACCGCTACCTCCTGCGCAGCGTCACGCGCAACGCCAGCGACTGGAAGAGCGGGGCCCCCACCACGGAGCGCGAGTCCTTCGGCGGCAAGACCGAAACCCACGCCCTGTTCGTGCAGGACGCCTGGCGCTTCGCCCCCGCCTGGTCCCTCACCACGGGCCTGCGCTTCGAGCGCTGGCGCGCCTTCGACGGCCGCCGCAGCACCTCCTCCGGCGCAGCCGTGAGCTACGGAGAGCGCCGGGAGTCCTTCTGGTCGCCCAAGCTGTCGCTGGCCCACGACCTGAATGCCGAGTGGCGCTTGCGCGGCTCCCTCGGGCGCGCCTGGCGCATGCCCACGGTAAGCGAAATGTTCCAGACCCAGAGCGCCGCGGGCACGACCCTCATCAACAACGATCCCAACCTGCGCGCCGAGCGCGCCACGTCGGCGGAGTTCACCGCCGAGCGGGCCCTGGCGAGCGGTCTGCTGCGCCTCACCCTGTTCCGGGACGCCGTGCGCGACGCCCTCTATTCCCAGACCAACACCGCCGTCACACCCAATGTCACCAGCATCCAGAACGTGGACCACGTGCGCACCGACGGCATCGAGCTCGCCTACACGGGCGAGAACGTGGGCATGCGCGGACTGGACGTGAGCGGCGGTGTGACCTATGCCGATTCGCGCATCGTCAGGAACGACAAGAACCCGGCCAGCGTCGGCAAGCGCATGCCGCGCATCCCCGACTGGCGCGCCAATCTGGCCGCCACCTGGCGCCAGAGCGAGCGGCTGGCGTGGACCCTGGGCCTGCGCCACAGCGGCCGCCAGACCAACACCCTGGACAACAGCGACATCAACCCCGACACCTACGGCGGCACCAGCCGCTACACCCTGTGGGACGCCAAGCTCGGCTGGCAGATGGACAAGCGGCTGCGGCTGTCGCTGGGCGTGGACAATCTGTTCGACCGGCGCGTCTTCGTCGCCCATCCCTATCCCGGGCGCACCGTGGTCCTGGAACTGCGCGGCAGCCTGTGAGGGAACATGAAGGCGGCGGCGCGGCGGCTGGCGCTGGTGGCATGGGTGGTGCTGGGCCACGCCGCCCTGGCGGCCGCCCTGTGGCACGCACCCCTGTCGCGGCCGGCGCCGCCGCGCACCGTGACCGTGGAGCTGGTGGAGCGCAGCCTGCCCCCGTCGCCGCCCCAGCCGCCGCGCCCACAGCCGCCGCGCCCACAGCCGCGGCCGGTGGCGCCGCCCGCTGCTGTGCCGCCCGTGCCCGAGCCAACGGTGTTGGCTGCCGCCGCGACGTCGCCCGCTTCGGCGCCGGCCCCGCCCCCGGCAGTGCCGGCGCCGCTTGCCGCGGCCGAGCCCGAACCGCTCGTGCCCCCCGATCTCAAGGCGGCCTATCTGAACAATCCGCCGCCCGCCTATCCGACCCTGTCGCGCCGCTACGGCGAGCAGGGCAAGGTGCTGCTGCGTGTGCATGTGGACGCCACCGGACGCGCGGCGCAGGTGGACGTGAAGCAGTCCAGCGGCCACGAGCGCCTGGACCAGGCGGCATGCGCCGCAGTGCGCGAGTGGCGCTTCGTGCCGGCGCGTCGCGGCGAGACGCCGGTGGCCGCCTGGGTGGTGGTGCCCATTTCATTTGTGCTGTGAGGTTATCATGGAAGGAGCATCGTTCGGCTTCGGCCACTTTCTCGCCAGCGCCGACGGCCTGGCCCGCACCCTGCTCGCCGCCATGGCGCTGGCTTCGGTCGTGTCCTGGGTGCTGATCCTGGAGCGGGCCTGGGGCAACTGGCGCGAGCGCCGCGCGGCACAGCGCTTTCTCGCCCAATTCTGGGCCGCCCCGGACTTGACCGTGGTTGCCGAGCAGTTGTGCCGCGCGGAGCCCGAAGGCGCCCACGCCCGGCTGACCTGTGAGGCCCTGGAGGCTGCGCGCCACCACGCCCAGCACGGCGCCGTGCGCCTGGCGGAGGCCGGCAGCCTGCCGGACTTCCTGACCCGGGTGCTGCGGCGCGGCATCGAGCTGGAGACGGCCCGGCGCGAGCGCGGCCTGACCCTGCTGGCCTCCGTCGGCTCCACGGCGCCGTTCGTGGGCCTGTTCGGCACCGTGTGGGGCATCCACTCGGCGCTGGTAGCCATCGGCATGAGCGGCCAGGGCACCCTGGACAGGGTGGCCGGGCCCGTGGGCGAGGCCTTGATCATGACCGCCGCCGGGCTGGCCGTGGCGATTCCCGCCGTGCTTGCCTACAATGCCTTCACCCGCAGCAACCGGCTGGCGGTAGCCCAACTGGAAGCCTACGCCCATGATCTGCTCACCTTGCTCACCACCGGCCAGGCGCCGGCGGCGCGGCGGGTGAAGTTCAAGGAGGCGGCGTGATGGCCTTCGGCAGCCTGGCAAGCGGCCGTATCGAGCGGCCCATCTCCGACATCAACGTCATTCCCCTGGTGGATGTGATGCTGGTGTTGCTGATCATTTTCATGGTCACCGCGCCGCTGCTGACCCATGCGGTGAAAGTGGACCTGCCGCGCGCCGCGGCCGGGCCCAACGTGACGCGCGCCGAGCGCATCGAGCTGGCGCTCAAGATTGATGGCAGCGCCTACTGGAACGGTGCCGCCCTGGACACGGGGCAGTTGCGGCAGCGCCTGCGACAGGCCGGGCGCCGCAGCCCGGCGCCGGAGCTGCATCTGGCGGCCGATCGGGAAGTGCCCTACGGACGTGTCGCGGAAATCATGTCGGCGGCGGCACGCGCCGGGCTGACGCGACTGCGCTTCGTCACCGACCCGGCGGGCGCGTCCGAATGAGGCGCTTCGGATACAATCGGGCTATGTGCAGCTTGAAGGAGTAGTGAAATGAAGCCATCCCTGCTGGCAGTTCTGTTGGCGCTTTCCTCCGCGGCTGCGCTGGCCGATGTGACGGTGCAAGATCCCTGGGTACGCGGCACGGTGCCGGCGCAGAAGACCACGGGCGCCTTCATGACCCTCACCAGCGACAGCGATGCGGCCCTGGTCGGCGCCAGCAGCCCTCTGGCGGAAGTCACCGAGATCCATGCCATGCACATGGAAGGCGGCGTGATGAAAATGCGCGCCGTGGAACGGCTGGAGCTGCCGGCGGGCAAGGCGGTGGAACTGAAGCCCGGTGGTTACCACATCATGCTGGTGGGCCTGAAGCGTCAGCCGAACAAGGACGAGGCAGTGCCCATCATCCTCAGGATCGAAGGCAAGGACAAGAGCGTGAAGAGCGTGGAAGTCAGGGCGCAGGTGCGTGCCCTGACCGAGGCGGGGGAGCACATGAAGCACTGACGTCCCGGCCTCGTGCGCGTCCTTCCGTAGTCCTTTCCCGTCCCGGACTTCTTCTCAGGGCAAGACTCGCTCGGCGGCGAAAAGCTCTTCCACCGTTTCGCGCCGGCGCACCAGGTGGGCGCGATCGCCGTCCACCAGCACTTCCGCGGCGCGCGGGCGCGAGTTGTAGTTGGAGCTCATGGCCATGCCATAGGCCCCCGCCGACATGATCGCCAGCAGGTCGCCTTCCGCCGCCGCCAGTTGCCGCGCGTGGCCGAGGAAGTCGCCGCTCTCGCACACGGGTCCCACCACTTCGTACACGCCGGCCGTGCCGTCCCGGGGCGCCAGCGCCAGGATGTCGTGCCAGGCATCGTAGAGCGCCGGCCGGATGAGGTCGTTCATGGCGGCATCGACGATGGCGAAGTTCTTCTCGGCGCCGTGCTTGAGATACTCGATGCGGGTGAGCAGCACGCCGGCATTGCCCACCAGGGAGCGGCCCGGCTCGAACAGCAGCTTCTCCCTGCGTTGCGCCAGCAGATCGAGCATGGGGCGCAGGTATTCGCCCGGCTCGGGCGGCGCTTCGTCCCGGTAGCGGATGCCCATGCCGCCGCCCAGATCCAGGTGCCTGAGCGCTATGCCCTCCGCCGCCAGGGCGTCGGCCAGGCCGGCGATCTTTTCCGCCGCCTCCGCCGCCGGTGCCGGGTCGAGCAGTTGCGAGCCGATGTGGCAGGCGATGCCGATGATTTCCAGATTCTCCATTCTCCGCGCGCGCCGGTACAGGGGCAAGGCATCGTCGAAGGCGACGCCGAACTTGTTGCTGCGTAAGCCCGTGGAGATGTAGGGATGGGTCTTGGGGTCCACGTCCGGATTGACCCGCAGGGCGATGCCCGCCTTCTTGCCCAGCGCGCCGGCGACGCGGTCCAGCCTGTCCAGCTCCGAGGGGGATTCCACGTTGAGGCAATAGATCTCGGCGGCCAGCGCCTGGCGCATTTCCGCCTCGCTCTTGCCGACACCGGAGAACACCACCTTGCCTGCGTCTCCGCCCGCCGCCAGCACGCGCGCCAGCTCGCCGCCGGATACCACATCGAAACCGGCGCCCAGGCGCGCGAACAGGTTCAGGACGGCGAGGTTGGAATTGGCCTTGACCGCGTAGCACACCAGGCCGTCGCGCCCGGCCAGGGCTTCCCGGTAGGCGTGATAGGCGGACTCCAGGGCGGCGCGGGAATAGACATAGCAGGGGGTGCCGAAGCGCTGGGCAAGGTGTGACAGGGGCAGCCCTTCCACATGCAGCTCCCCTTTTCGGTACTGGAAAGCGTTCATCGCGCCGCCTCGCCCGCGGGCGGTTTATTATTATTATTCGTGGCGGAACCGGTCTGGGGCGGCTTGTCGGCCGTTGCGGGTTTGGGCGGCAGGGTGAGCGGGCCTTTGGTGCCGCAGCCGGAAAGGATCAGCGCCAGGCCCAAGATCAGTGCAGAAAGCCGCATGTTATCGACAAAAATTCGATGTTAGCAGAAAAGCCATGGACGAAACGGAATTCAACCGGCTGGCCGACGCCATGCTGAAGCGGATCGAGGATGCCCTGGACGCCCAGGCGCTCGATCTGGAGGTCAAGCCGGGGGGGGTGATCGAAGTCGCATTTGACGACGGCAGCAGGATCATCATCAACCGCCACACGGCGGCGCGGGAAATCTGGATCGCCGCCCGGTCGGGCGGCTTCCATTTCCGCCCCGAAAACGGGCGCTGGGTGGGCACGCGCGATGGCGCGGAGTTGATGGAGGCGCTCGGCCGCCTGGTCTCCGGCCAGGCCGGCCGTCCGATCGCCTTTTAGTTCACCCTCTCCGGCACAACCGGCGCCGTCGGTTCGGGCGGCACGAGCGGCAGGCTCTCCTTGTAGATGTACTCCGTGGTCTTGCCGTCGCCCAGGGTCACCGCGACCAGCCCTTCGGGCGGCTGCATGTAGCTCTCCGGCACGTTCTTCAACGCCTTTTCCATATAGCCCATCCAGATCGGCAAGGCGGCGAAGCCGCCGGTTTCGCCGTTGCCCAGCTTGCGCGGCTGGTCGAAACCGATCCAGGCGATACCCACCAGCGTGGGCTGGTAGCCGCAGAACCAAGCGTCCACGAAGTCGTTGGTGGTCCCGGTCTTGCCCGCCAGGTCGCCGCGCTTGAGGGCCAGCGCCCGGGTGGCGGTGCCCCGGCGCACCACGTCGTGCATCATGCTGTCCATGAGAAAGGCGTTGCGCGGGTCGATCACCCGCAGGGACTCATCGCCGGCCCGCACCGGCGCCGCTTCCGCCAAGACGTTGCCCCGGTCGTCCAGGATCTGTTTGACGATGTAAGGCTGGATGCGGTAACCGCCGTTGGCGAAAACGGAATAGGCGGTGAGCATCTGCCAGGGGGTGACGGAGCCGGCCCCGAGTGCCATGGTCAGGTAGGGCGGGTGCTTGTCGGCGTCGAAGCCGAAGCGGGTGACGTAGTCCTGGGCATAGCGGGTGCCGATGGACTTGAGGATGCGGATCGATACCAGGTTCTTGGACTTGGCCAGGGCCGTGCGCATGGGCATGGGCCCTTCGTACTTACCATCATAGTTGCGCGGCTCCCAGGCCTGGCTGCCCGTTTCGGAGGCCGGCACCACCAGCGGCTCATCCGGGATGATGCTGGCGGGCGTGAAGCCCCGTTCCAGGGCCGCCGAATAAATGAAGGGCTTGAAGCTGGAGCCGGGCTGGCGCCATGCCTGGGTGACGTGGTTGAACTTGTTGCGGTTGAAGTCGAAGCCGCCCACCAGGGCGCGAATGGCGCCGTCTTCCGGGTTGGCGGCGACGAACGCGGCCTCCACCTCGGGCAACTGGGCGATCTGCCAGCCGTCCTTGGTTTTCTGCACATGGATGATGGCGCCGCGGCGCAGGCGCTTGTTGGGGGGGGCCTTGCTATCCAGCATGCGCTGGGCGAATTTCAAGCCCTCGCCGTCGATTTCGATCACCTCGCCGCCTCGTCGGTAAGCGCGCACTTTCTTTGCCGTGGCCTCCAGTACGACGGCACCCAGAATATCGTCAGAATCGATGACGTCCTGCAGGGCGTCCTCCAGGCGTTCGTCCTGCTCCGACGCCACTTCGGACAGGTCCGCATATCCCTCCGCTCCCCGGTAGCCGTGCCGGCGGTCGTAATCCAGCACCCCGCGCCGCAGAGCGGCATAGGCTGCTTCCTGGTCCGCCTTGGTTATCGTGGTGATGACGCGCAGCCCCTTGTTGTAAGCGTCTTCGGCAAAGCGCTCGAACACCATCTGACGCGCCATTTCCGCCACGTAGTCGGCCTTGACGCCGAACTCGTTCACATCGCGCTTGACGTGTAGTGGCTGGTCCTGGGCGGCGGCCAGTTGCTTGTCATTGATGAATCCCAGCTCGTGCATGCGGCGCAAGACGTAGATCTGACGCTGCTTGGCGCGTTTGGGATTGACCACCGGGTTGTAGCCGGAGGGAGCCTTGGGCAGGCCGGCCAGCATGGCCGCCTCCGCCACCGTAATGTCTTTCAGTTGTTTGCCGTAATAGATCTGGGAGGCCGCCGCAAAGCCGTAAGCGCGCTGGCCCAGATAAATCTGGTTGACGTAAATCTGGAGGATCTCGTCCTTGGACAGGTTGCTTTCGATCTTGAAGGCCAGCAAGGCCTCGTAGATCTTGCGGGTCAGGGTTTTCTCGCTGGAGAGGAAGAAGTTGCGCGCGACCTGCATGGTGATGGTGCTGGCCCCCTGCTTCTTGCCGCCGCTGAGGAAGTTCGAATAGGCGGCGCGCAGGACACCGAGGGTGTCCACTCCGGGATGTTCGTAGAACCGCTCGTCCTCGGCAGCCAGAATGGCCTGCTTCATGACCAGGGGCACATCCTGGATGCGTATCAGGGCGCGCCGCTCTTCGCCGAACTCGCCGATCAGGTGGCCGTCGGCGGTGTAGATGCGCAGGGGAATCTTGGGCTGATAGTCGGTCAGGGCGTCCAGCTCGGGCAGTTGCGGATAGGCAAGCACCAGCACGATGCCTCCCAGCGACGCGATGACCAGGGCAATCCCGACCAGGATCAGGACTGGGTAGAGGATCCAGCGGAGGACGACAGGCACGCGGCAGTCCCGTGTGAGCGAAAAGCGCCACATTATATATGCCCTGATGCGGCATCACGTGTGAGCGCTCGCCCGCACCCTGAAAGTCTATCGTCGCCTTGGGGTGGTGCATATTTGTGAAATCTCTTGAACGCTGTGAGATAAGCTACTCAAATAGAAGGAATCTCTCCTTGAAAAAGAAGTTTACTTGTGTCAGAGTTGCTGCTAGCATTTAATGTAAATTATGCGTAGTGCGCATAACCAATTATTATTAAAAAGGAATTTCCATTGCAATTGACCTTTGATCTATCGATTTTCAATCCCAAGGCGCGTCCGCTGATGGGGCTGGACATCAGTTCCTCGACCGTGAAGCTGGTCGAGCTGGCGGAGGTCGGCAAGGGGGCCTACCGCATCGAGCGCTACGCTATCGAGCAGTTGCCCCGGGATGCGGTGGTGGATGGGAATATCGCCAATCTGGAAGCCACCGCCGAGGCGGTCAGGCGGGCGTGGAAAAGGATGGCCACGGCCACCCGTTTCGTGGCCCTGGCGCTGCCCACCGCGGCGGTCATCACCAAGAAAATCATCGTTCCGGCCGGCCAGCGGGAGCAGGAGCTGGAAATCCAGGTCGAGTCCGAAGCCAACCAGTACATTCCCTTTGCCTTGGAGGAGGTGAACCTGGACTTCCAGGTGCTGGGGCCGGCGCCCAGCAGCCCCGACGAGGTGGAAGTGCTCATCGCCGCGTCGCGTAAGGAGAAGGTCGAGGATCGGGTGGCGGTTGCCGAGGCTGCCGGCCTGAAAGCCCTGGTGATGGATGTCGAATCCTATGCCGCCCAGGCGGCTTTCGAGCTGGTCGAGCAACAGTTGCCGGGAGCCGGCAGGAACCGGGTCATTGCGCTGGTGGATGTGGGTGCCAACGTGATGAACGTGACCATCCTGCGCAATGACCAACAGATCTACGCCCGCGAGCAGGCCTTCGGCGGCAACCAGCTTACCCAGGACATCATGCGCCACTATGGTATGAGCTACGAGGAGGCCGAGGCCGGCAAGCGCGTGGGCAGCCTGCCCGAGAACTACGAAGCCGACCTGCTGCGCCCCTTCCTGGACAATCTGGCCCTGGAGGTGTCGCGGGCGCTGCAGTTCTTCTTTACCTCGACCCAGTTCAACCAGGTGGACCACATCGTCCTCGCCGGCGGCTGCGCCGTCATCCCGGGCGTCGACGAAGTGGTGGCGGGCCGCACCCAGGTGCCTACCCATATCGCCAACCCCTTCGCCACCATGCAACTGTCCCAGCGGGTGAGGCCGAAAAACCTCGCTGCCGACGCGCCATCCCTGATGGTTGCCTGCGGCCTCGCGATGCGGAGGTTCGACCAATGATCCGCATCAACCTCCTGCCTCACCGCGAAGAGAAGCGCAAGGCGCGCCGCCAGCAGTTCTTCGCCCTGTCGGGCCTGATGGTGGCGCTGGGCGGCCTGATCGTATTCCTGGTGCATGGGATCATTTCCGGCTACATCAGCCGGCAGGAAGGCAAGAACGAATACCTGAAAAAGGAAATCGCCGCCCTCGACAAGGATCTCGACGAGATCAAGCGCCTCAAGGAGCAGACCGACGCATTGCTGTCGCGCAAGCGGGTGATCGAGTCTTTGCAGGGCAGCCGGGCGGAGGCCGTGCAGTTGTTCAATGAGCTGGCCCGGCAGGTGCCCAGCGGGATTTATCTCAAATCGGTGCAACAATCCGGGGCCAAGGTGACCCTCACGGGATATGCGCAATCCAACGCCCGCGTGGCGACCCTTATGCGCAATCTCGAGGCCTCCACTTTGCTGGAAAAGCCGGATCTGGTGGAGATCAAGACGGCAGCGGTCGAAAAACGGCGGCTCAGCGAGTTCATGCTCAATGTCTTTATCGAACGGCCTAAGGAAACGGAGGACAAGAAGGCTGCCCCGGGCGGAGCCGCTCGTCCGGTCGCGCAGGGGGGTAAGGCATGAAGGCTCCCGAGATGCCGAAAATACGTCGGGTGGATCTCCGTGGGGTCATTCAGGACTTTCAGTCTCTCGACCCCAAGGAGATCGGAAATTGGCCGGCGGCGCCCAAAGCCGTCGCGCTGTTCGTGCTGTTCGTGGCGATACTTGCCGCCGGATGGTGGTTCGACTGGAGCGACCAATTGAACGACCTGGACGCGAAGCGGCGGACGGAAGAGCAACTGAAAAAAGAATACTTGGACAAGAAGCGCCAGGCCATCAATCTCGAGGAGTACAAGAAACAACTGGCAGAAATCGACCGCGCTTTCGGGGCACTGCTGAAACAGTTGCCGAACAAGTCGGAGATGGAAGCGCTGGTGGTGGACGTGAACCAGGCAGGGCTGGGGCGGGGACTGCAGTTCGATCTGTTCAAGCCCGGTGGCGAGGTGATGAAGGATTTCTACGCCGAATTGCCCATCACCATCTCCGTATCGGGCAGCTACCATGACCTCGGCCATTTCGCCGGCGACATTGCCAAGCTCAGCAGGATCGTGACATTGCGTGATCTGCAGATCCAAAAGGCAAAAGATCAACCGCTGCTCAAGATGGATGCGGTAGCGGTTACCTATCGCTATCTGGACGAGGAAGAGGTAGCCAAGCAGAAGAAGGAAAAGGCGGAGGCGGCGAAGAAGGGGGCTAGGAAATGAGGACGATCGTGCTGTCCCTTCTCTGCCTGACGCTCGTTGCCTGTGGCGAAGAGCATGAGGACATCAAGGAGTGGATGAAGGAATCCACCAAGAACCTTAAAGGAAGGGTTCAGCCGCTTCCGGAAATCAGGGTGGCGGCGATAACCGGTTATGAGGCTGCGGACCTGGTCGATCCTTTTCAGGCGCGGAAAATCGAGCCGGACAAGAAGCCTGGCAGCGGGATCGCGCCCGATCTCAATCGCCGCAAGGAACCGCTGGAAGCGTATCCCCTGGAATCGCTGAAGATGGTGGGAACGCTCATGATGGGCAAGATGATTCACGCCGTCATTCAGGCCGACAAGACCTTGTACCAGGTGAAAATAGGGAACTACATGGGACAAAACTTCGGGATGGTTACCGAGATATCCGAATCCGAAGTGGTGCTCAAGGAGCTCGTACAAGACGCAACCGGCGAGTACACGGAGCGAACCAGCGTGTTACAGCTGCAGGAGAATCAGGAGCCGAAAAAATGAAGATCGAGTTCGTCCGCAACGCCGTCGTATTTCTGCTCTGCGGTTTCCTCGCATCGCACGCCATCTCACAAGCCCAGGAATCCTCCGGCGGCAAGAATGCGATCACCAAGTTGCAGGTGACGCAACAAGCAGGAAACGTGATCGTCAGGGTTTCACTCAAGCAACCTCCGTCAACGGCTCCGGTTACTTTCTCGATCGCGAATCCTCCGCGTATAGCCCTCGATTTCCCGAACACGGAAAACGCGCTGGGTCGCAACGTCCAGGAGATCGGCGAGGGAGGGGTACGTAGCGCCAATATCGTTCAGGTGGGCGACAGAACCCGTCTCGTGCTCAATTTGCTGAAGATGACGAGCAGCGATATGCGAGTGGAGCAAAACGACGTATTGATAAGTCTGTCTCCTCTTCCTCCCGCGGCGGCTTCTGCTGCAGGAACGACCCAGGTATCCGCGCTCGATGGACAGCGCTTTGCGGGAGTGGGCGCCTCGCGCAACGGGATTGCCGGCATTCGCGATATCACATTCCGACGGGGCAAGGCAGGGGAAGGAAGGGTCATAGTGGAGCTTGCCGATCCCAATACGGCCATCGATATCCGACAGCAGGGGCCAAATCTGGTTGCCGTTTTCAACAAGGCGAGTCTGCCTGATCGTTTGCGTCGCCGGCTGGACGTCACTGACTTCGCGACGCCCGTGACATCGGTCGATACCTCGATACAAGGCGACAACGTAGTCGTAACGATCAGCCCGACAGGGCTATGGGAGCACAACGCCTATCAAAGCGACAATCAGTTCGTGGTCGAAGTAAAGAGGGTTGTTGAGAATCCCAACAAGTTGGTTCAGGGAAGCCGCGGCGGCTATCAAGGGGAAAAACTCTCCCTCAACTTCCAGAACGTAGACGTCAGAGCCGTCTTGCAGGTGATAGCCGACTTTACGAATCTGAACATCATCACCAGCGATACCGTTTCAGGCTCCCTCACCTTGCGGTTAAAGGACGTCCCTTGGGACCAAGCGCTCGATATTGTTCTCCAGGCCAAGGGGCTGGACATGCGCAAGAATGGGAACGTCATCTGGATTGCCCCGCGCGACGAGTTGGCGGCGAAAGAGAAGCTCGAGCTTGAGGCGCGTCAGCAGGTGACCGATCTGGAGCCGCTCAAGACCGAGAGCTTTCAACTCAACTACCACAAGGCAAAAACAGTTTTTGACTTCCTGAAGAACAAGGACCAAACGGTATTGTCGAAACGAGGCAGCGTCATTGCCGACGAGCGTTCCAACAAGCTGTTCGTGACCGATACCCCGGCAAGATTGGAGGACTTGCGGCGACTGATTGCGGAAATCGATATTCCCATGCGCCAGGTTTCCATCGAAGCGCGCATCGTGGAGGCGGAGGACAGCTTCAGCAGGAACCTCGGCGCCCGCCTCGGCCTGGTGCAGGATGCCCGCTTTGGCAACGCCCATACCTTTGCCGACGGCCATCTGGGATTGCAAACCGGGGCGCAGTTGGCGACGACTGCGCAGACTGTTGGTCCGCCCCTCGGCTCCGGGCAGCTCATCAGCGGTACGCCGACATTGGTGCCGAACGCGCAGAACGTCAATCTGCCCGCGCAGGGCATTTCCGGCCAGTCGCCGGGCGTCTTCTCGCTGATTCTGTTCAAACGGGATTTCTCACGCTTCCTGACACTGGAGTTGTCGGCCCTGGAAGCCGACGGCAGGGGCAAGATTATTTCCAGCCCGCGCATCGTGACCGCGGACCAGGTCGAGGCGCTGATCGAAGACGGCGTGGAAATTCCTTACCAGCAAGCCACCAGTTCAGGCGCGACTTCCGTTGCCTTCCGCAAGGCGGTTCTGTCGCTCAAGGTGCAACCCCAAATCACCCCCGATGGCAAGATCAATCTGACAGTCGATATCAACAAGGATTCGCGTGGCACGGATACGATTGCCGGGCCAGCCATCAATACCAAGCACGTGAAAACCGAGGTGCTGGTGGAAAACGGCGGAACCGTGGTGATCGGCGGCATCTACAAGCTGGATGAGCGCGACGACGTGACGCGCATTCCGTTCTTCGGTGATTTGCCCTATGTGGGCTTTCTGTTCAAAAACACCCAAAAGCGCGACAACAAGCAGGAATTGCTGGTGTTCCTGACACCGCGAATCATGAGCGAAGGCCTGGTCGTGCGCTGAGGGCACGGACCCCGTTTGCCGCCTGCGGCCGATTGTCGCGCGTTGGCGCTACAATCGGCCCATGGGCAAGACGGGAAACATCTACTTCGTGGGCATGATGGGTTCGGGGAAAACCACCATCGGACGCTATCTTGCCCGCCGACTCAAGAAGCGTTTTTTCGACTGCGACCAGGAAATCGAAGCGCGCACGGGGGTGCGTATTCCTGTGATTTTCGAGATCGAGGGCGAGCAGGGATTCCGCCGCCGGGAAGTGCAAGTGGTAAAAGAGCTGACGGCTGAGAGCGGTATCGTGTTGTCGACCGGCGGCGGCGTGGTGCTTGATCCCGAGAACCGTGCCCGCCTGGTCGCCAACGGGCTGGTCGTCTATCTGAGTGTCCCCCCCGACGAGCTGTACGAGCGCACGCGCCACGACAAGAACCGGCCGCTGCTGCAAGTGGCCGATCCCTTGGGCAAAATCAAGGAACTTTACGCATTGCGCGACCCACTCTATCGGGAGATTGCCGACATCGTGATCGATGGTGCCGGCAAGACGGCCTTTGGCGTGGCGCGGCTGCTGGAAAAGGAACTCAGGAAACGATGCGGACATTGAACGTCTCCCTGGGGGCGCGCAGCTATCCCATCTATATCGGCAGCGGCCTGCTGGGGCGCGCCGAACTGCTGGTGGACAAGCTCAAGACGCCGCGCGTGGCCGTGGTCACCAACGAAACGGTGGCCCGCTACTACCTGCAGACGCTGACGGACGCCCTGCATGGGGCGGGGGTGACCGTGACGCCGGTGGTGCTGCCGGACGGCGAGGAATACAAGAACTGGCAGACGCTCAACCTCATTTTCGACGCCCTGCTGGAGAGCCGCTGCGATCGCTCCACCACGGTCGTGGCCCTGGGCGGAGGCGTGGTGGGGGACATGGCGGGATTCGCGGCCGCCTGCTACCAGCGCGGCGTGCCTTTCATCCAGATCCCGACGACGCTGCTGGCCCAGGTGGATTCCTCGGTCGGCGGCAAGACGGGCATCAATCATCCCCTGGGCAAGAACATGATCGGGGCTTTCCACCAGCCGCGCGCGGTGATCGCCGATACCGATACGCTCAAGACGCTGCCGGACCGGGAACTCAAGGCCGGCATTGCCGAGGTCGTCAAGTACGGGTTGATCCGCGACCTGCCCTTCTTCGAGTGGCTGGAAGCCAACATGGAACGGCTGCTGGCGCGCGACGGCGCGGCGCTGACCCATGCCATCGAGTGCTCCTGCGCCAACAAGGCGGACGTCGTCGCCGAGGACGAAACCGAGTCGGGCGTGCGGGCGCTGCTCAATCTCGGCCACACCTTCGGCCATGCCATCGAGGCCGGGCTGGGTTATGGCATGTGGCTGCACGGCGAGGCGGTGGCGGCCGGCATGGCCATGGCGGCCGACCTGTCGCGGCGCCTGGGCTGGCTGAGCCGGGGGGAGGTGGAGCGCATCAGGGCGCTGCTCGAGCGCGCGGGGCTGCCCGTCACAGGCCCCAGGCTGGGCGCCGCCCGCTACCTGGAGCTCATGAGCCTGGACAAGAAGGTGGCCTCCGGCAGGCTGCGCCTGATCCTGCTGCGGGCCATCGGCCAGGGCGTGATCAGCTCCGAGGCAGCCGAGGACCAGATCCGCGCCACCATCGATGCCTGCTGCGATGCCTGACCTGGCGCCCTATGCGGTAACCGAGGCCAATTCCCGCGGGCGCCTCCATCCCGAGCCGCCGCCCGCGGCGCGCAGCGAGTTCCAGCGCGACCGGGACCGCATCGTCCATAGCACCGCCTTCCGGCGCCTGGAGTACAAGACCCAGGTGTTCGTGAATCACGAGGGCGACCTGTTCCGCACCCGCCTCACCCACACCATCGAGGTGGCCCAGATCGCCCGCTCCATCGCCCGGGCGCTGCGGGTCAACGAAGACCTGGCGGAAGCGATCGCCCTGTCCCATGACCTGGGCCATACCCCTTTCGGCCATGCCGGGCAGGACGCCCTCAACGCCTGCATGCGCGACCATGGCGGCTTCGAGCACAACCTGCAGTCGCTACGCATCGTGGAGGTGCTGGAAGAGCGCTACGGCGCCTTCGACGGCCTCAACCTGTGCTACGAGACGCGGGAAGGCATCCTCAAGCACTGCTCGCCCAGGAACGCGCGCCGGCTGGGCGAGCTGGGCGAGCGCTTCCTAAACGGCACCCAGCCGTCCCTGGAGGCCCAGATCTGCAACCTGGCCGACGAGATCGCCTACAACAACCACGACGTGGACGACGGCTTGCGCTCCGGGCTGATCGAGCTGGAGCAACTGGAAGGGGTGCCCCTGTGGTCACGCCATTTGGCGGAAGTGAGGCGCGCCTATCCCGCCATCGCCGGCCGCCGACTCATACACGAAACGGTCCGGCGCATCATCAATTCCCTGGCAGTGGATCTCATCGAGACTACCCGGGCCAACATCGCCGCGGCAGGCGCGGCCAGCCTCGACGACGTGCGCCGCGCCCCACCCCTGGCCGCCTTCAGCGCGCAGATGCACGCCGAGGCCAAGCAGCTCAAGCACTTTCTTCACGTGCATCTCTATCAGCACTACCAGGTGCTGCGCATGACCAGCAAGGCGCGGCGCATCATCACCGATCTGTTCAACGCCTTCATGGACGACCCGCGCCTGCTGCCGCCCCAGTACCAGGCCATGGCGCGGGACAACAAGCCGCGCGCCATCGCCGACTACGTGGCGGGCATGACCGACCGCTATGCCATCCGGGAACACCGCCGCCTGTTTGCGGTCGGGGAAATCTGAGTCCCCGTCGCCTATATTGTATGTAGGACGGAATCGCGCTATATTCCGCGATTCGCCCTGAAGGTTTTTCCAAAAGCCGGTCGGCTCTCGCGCCCCGGCTTTTTTGACGGCCGTTCAAACACTTATTCCGTGTCCGGGAATTGGCCGCCGGGGCGCAGGGTGCCGGATTCCCGGTAGTGTTTGGCAGTTGAGGAAAGTCGCGATGGACCTCCCCCAAAGACAGGGTCTCTACGACCCCGCAAACGAACGTGACGCCTGTGGCGTCGGCTTTGTGGCCCATATCAAGAACAAGAAGAGCCACAGCATTATCGAGCAGGGTCTGCAGATCCTGAAAAACCTCGAGCACCGCGGCGCCACCGGCTACGACCCGCTGCTGGGGGACGGGGCCGGCATCCTCATCCAGATTCCCGACCGTTTCTTCCGCGAGGAAATGGCCGGGCACGGCGTGACTCTGCCGGCCGCGGGCGAGTACGGCGTGGGCATGGTCTTCCTGCCCCGCTCCGAGGCCGACCGCCGCGCCTGTGAGCAGGAGATCGAGCGCGCCATCAAGACGGAGGGCCTGATGCTGCTGGGCTGGCGCGACGTGCCGCGCGACAACCGCGGCCTGGCCCAGGCTGCCCGCGACCTGGAGCCGGTGGTGCGCCAGGTGTTCATCGGCCGCGGCCCGGCCATCTGCGACACCGACGCCCTGGAGCGCAAGCTCTACATCGTGCGCAAGTCCTCGGGCCACGCCATCCAGGCGCTCAAGCTGAAGGAAGGCAAGACCTTCTACGTGCCGTCCATGTCGGCCCGCACCGTGGTCTACAAAGGCATGCTGCTGGCGGCCCAGGTGGGCGAGTATTACCTGGACCTGCAGGACCAGCGCATGGTGACGGCGCTCGCCCTGGTGCACCAGCGCTTCTCCACCAACACCTTCCCCACCTGGGATCTGGCCCACCCCTTC
>DYIB01000054.1:0-526 GCA_020723855.1 Uliginosibacterium gangwonense | reverse complement strand
CAACGGCGAGATCAACACCCTGCGCGGCAACGTGAACTGGATCCGGGCACGCCAGCAGGCCATCTCCTCCCCGGTGCTGGGCGAGGATCTCAAGAAGGTGTGGCCGCTGATCTATGACGGCCAGTCGGACTCGGCCTCCTTCGACAACGCGCTGGAGCTGCTGGTGATGGGCGGCTATTCCCTCGCCCACGCCATGATGCTCATGATTCCGGAGGCCTGGGCAGGCAATCCGCTCATGGACGAGGAGCGCCGCGCCTTCTACGAATACTATGCGGCCATGATGGAGCCCTGGGACGGCCCTGCCGCCGTGGCCTTCACCGACGGCCGCCAGATCGGGGCGACGCTCGACCGCAACGGCCTGCGCCCGGCGCGCTATCTGGTGACCGACGACGACATGGTGGTGATGGCCTCGGAGACCGGCGTGCTGCCCATCCCCGAGGAGAAGATCGTCAAGAAGTGGCGCCTGCAGCCGGGCAAGATGTTCCTCATCGACCTGGAGCAGGGGCGCATCATCGACGACGTGGAG
>DYIB01000053.1 GCA_020723855.1 Uliginosibacterium gangwonense | reverse complement strand
CCGAGGGCCGTTTCGAGTACGAGGGCCACACCTTCAAGAGCTTGACGGCGGTGGCTCGGCACATCACCGGCCAGCACTGGAGCGGGCCGCTGTTCTTCGGCTTCGGCAAGGGAGGCGCGCGATGAACGAGATCGCCAGCACCAAGACTCGCAAGCGCTGTGCCGTCTATTGCCGGGTATCCACGGACGAACGCCTCGATCAGGAATTTAACTCCATCGACGCGCAGAAGGAGGCGGGGCACGCCTACATCGCCAGCCAACGCCCAGAGGGCTGGATTCCGGTGGCGGACGACTATGACGACCCCGGTTACTCCGGCGGCAACACCGACCGCCCGGCCCTCAAGCGATTGCTGGCCGATATCGATGCGGGCAAGGTGGATATTGTGGTGGTCTACAAGATCGACCGCCTGACGCGCAGCCTCGCCGATTTCGCCAAGATGGTGGACCTGTTCGACCGCCGGAATGTGAGCTTCAGCGCGGTCACGCAGCAGATCAACTCGGCCACTTCGATGGGGCGGCTGATGCTCAACGTCCTGCTGTCCTTCGCCCAGTTCGAGCGCGAGGTCACCGGCGAGCGCATCCGCGACAAGATCGCGGCTGCCAAGCGCAAGGGAATGTGGATGGGTGGAGTGCCATCCATCGGCTACGACGTCGTGAACCGCCAACTGGTCATCAACGAAGCCGAGGCGGCAGTGGTGCGCCGCATCTTCGAGGAAATGCTGACCATCGGCTCGCCGACCCAGATCGCCGCCAACCTGACCGCCGAGGGCATCACCACCAAAGCCTGGACAACACAGGAGGGCCAGACCCGCAGCGGCACCCGCATCGACAAGAAGTACCTGCACAAGCTGCTGCGCAACCGCATCTACCTGGGCGAGTTGTCGCACAAGGGAAACTGGTACCCCGGCGCGCATCCGCCGATCATCGACCAGGCGCTTTGGGACAAGGTTCACGCGGTGCTGGCCCGGGACGGCCATGCCCGGTCGGTGGAAACCAAGATCCGGTCACGCACTGACGCCTTGCTGCGTGGCCTGCTATATGCCCCCTCGGGCGAACGCATGTACCCGACCTACTCGAACAAGAAGGGACACAAGTATCACTATTACGTGTCGAAATCCGAAAGCCGCTTCGGCGCGCCAGGCAAGAGCTACGAGCGCCTGCCTGCACCGGAGATCGAGGCAGCGGTAGTCGCCCAAATCCGCACAGTGCTGACCAGCCCGGAATCCATTGCCTCGGTGGTTCGCCACATTCAGCGCAACGGCGGACAGGTCGACGAGGCCACCACGGTAATGGCAATGGGACGGCTCAACGACGTGTGGGATCAGTTGTTCCCGGTCGAACGCCACCGCATCGCCAACCTGATGATCGAACGGATTGACCTCGTCCACGTCGGTGAGGTGCAGGGTATCAAGGTGAAGTGGCGGGAATTGGGTTGGGACAAGCTGATTGGCGAATTCGCTCCAAGGGAGATCGGCGCGGAACTGATGGAGGTCGAGGCCTGATGAACATCTCGCTGGAAACTTTCGTGCCCCTCCAGTTCAAGCGGAAGAAGGGAAAGCTGCTGGTCGACGGGAGGGAATCTGCCCACGACGTCCGCATCATCGAGGCCGTTGCCCGGGCTATGTACTGGCACAACCTGCTCGACTCCGGTACGTTCAAGAGCGTGGTCGAGATCGCCCGTGCCGAAGGATTGATGCCAACCACGGTGGGCCGGCTGCTGCGACTGGCGCGGCTGGCCCCCGACATCGTCGAGCAGTTCATGAGGGGGTGCCAGCCCCGAAGGCTGACCCTGCTGTGGCTGATGCGTAACGACATCCCTGCACTCTGGCCAGACCAGCGTCAGATGCTTGAACGATTCAGGTAGGAGGGGAAATGACCAGCAAGAAGCACTATGGCAAGCAGACAGGCCGCTCCATCACCCATGAACTCCCTACGCCCGCCGGTGGGGTACGACTGGAAACCTTTGTCCCCTGGACACTGGTGAGACGAGGGCTGAAAAAGCGGGTCATCACGCCATTGGACGCACCGCAGGAATTCGTGGCAGAGGCCAAGCAGGAGCGAGCGGCTCAAGCGGCAGCGCAGGACAGCGCGCTAATGCGGGCACTCGGACTGGCACACCATTGGCAGCGACTGCTGGATGAAGAGCGGGCGGCGTCGGTGGCCGAGATCGCCAAAGCCGAGGGTATGGACGTGACGCAGGTGCGCCGGGTCATGCGGCTGACCCTGTTGGCCCCGGAGGTCATCGAACGGTTGGTGGGTGCGCCCGACATTGTGCTGGAGCAGGTGATGCGCCGCCCGTGGCCCAGCAGTTGGGCCGAGCAGTCAATGTTCAGTTTTCAACCTGAACTTCACTGATCGAGCCCCGCCATTCGATGCTTCGGGGTTCCAACGGCTGGTAACTGAGTAGTGGGATCGCTCAGCCCAACCACTCACGTCAAGCACCTCGGCCTATCGTGTCAGACGATTGATGCCGGGTTCCATCACCCCATCATCCTTGCACCCTGACGGCAAGAATCTCCTTCAATTTCTGTTCACGAGCCAAGCCCGATCAGGTCAACTCGATCTTCGGTTAGCACTTGAATTGCCGAAATAATCAGTACATACTGAACGCTCGTTAGGTTTATGGTACAAATCATCCATGAGCAGTCAAACGGTCAAGACCATTCCCAAGAGAAAAACGCGGGAAGAGATTCTTGAGCTATCGGCGCCTCTCTTTGCCCGGCACGGTTATGACGGCGTTTCGATGCGCGATGTCGCTGCCGCCGTCGGCCTCACCCAAGCGGCGCTCTACTACCATTTCTCAAACAAGGACCAGCTCTATCTGGATGCGGTGGCCTACGAATTCCGGGAAAAAGAGGCCGCGCTGAAGGCCATGCTGGCCGGCAACGGTACCCCGTGGGAGCGGCTTGAGCGCTTTGTTGCCGGGCTCGCCCGGATGATGGCCACGGACAAGGACTTCCTGCGGCTGGTGCAGTGGGTACTGCTGGACACCGACGAGGCGCGTCAGAGCACCTTGGCCAAACAGGTATTCAGGGACATGTTCGTTGCCGTCCATGATCTGGCCTGCGAGCTGGACCCGCATCAGGATGCCCACCTGCTTGCGATGTCGATCTTTGGCCTGGTGATCTTCCATTTCCAGACCGGTGCAACCCGTAAGTTCATGCCGGGACACCGGCCACACCAGGACGACCCCGAGGTATTGGCACGCCACGTATGCGAACTGCTGCGACGGGGCTTGGCCGCAGCCGATGGGGAGGCACGCTGACGATGGGGCTCCCGGACAGGCTCACACCGATACCCGGCCCCGTACACGCCGGATTTTCCGCACCCTTACCTTGAAAAGGAGCAACGACCATGGCCAAAGCTAAATCCACCTCCGCCCGGACTGCGACGCCGGAATCCATTGCGCAGGAGAATCCGCCCGTCACCGCGGAGGAACGTTATCGAATGATCACGGAGGCCGCCTATTTTCGAGCGGAAAAGCGCGGCTTTCTGGGCGGCGACGTGGCAGAGGACTGGCTACAGGCCGAGGCCGAAATCGACCGGATGCTCAGGGAGCATGGACGCCTTCCCTCCATGACGCCGGAGGAAATCGAGCAACGCGTACAGGGCGCCCTCGCCACCGATCCGGCCGTGATCGCCGCCCAGGTGCGCGCGATCACGCTCGATGCGCTCACGCGCGGTCACCTCGACACCGACGCGCTCAAACGCGTGACGGCGGCCGTGGTCAAAGGCGCCCGCGAAGGCGCCGCGCCGCTCGGGGAACACGGCGGGCAGGCGCTGAAAGAGGCGATGCGCGGTCTGGACGAAGCACTGGCCGGGGCGGCGGAGGCCGCCCAGCTCGCCATTCAGGAAGCCGCGGGGCGCACCGGCGAGTTCTCCCGGCAGGGGCTGAAGCAGGCGGCGGACGATCTCGCCACGCTGCAGACGCTGTTCGTCGAAACGCTGCAAGACGCCGCGCAGAACGCCAAGGGCGTCGTCCAGGCCACCTTTACCGAGCTTGCCGAACATGCCCGCAGCAGCGGCTCGGCCCTCGGCCAACGGGTAAAGATCGCGCTCGATCAACTGACCCAGGCCGTTACCTCAGGCGCTCGCGAACAGGCCCGGAAAGGGACGGAAGTCCTGCGCCATGAAGCCGCCCTGCTTGCCGGTCTGGCCGCCGGCCTGCTCCAGGGCATCGCTGCCCGCCTGGGATCGAAAGATACCGACAAGGACGCTTGATGCTGTGGCAAGCGATCGGCGCCGTCCGCGACCTGGGTCGCCTGCATGACATCGCCTCCGTCCTGATCCGTTATGGCTTCGGCGATCTGGTGCGACGGATCGGCATGGCGGGCGCCCTGGAGCGTGCCGGCCGCGCCCTGCGCTGGCACGAGCCGGAGGCGCTGGCGCGGCTGGAGCCGCCGGCCCGCGTGCGCCGGGCGCTGGAGGAGCTGGGGCCGAGCTTCGTCAAGCTGGGTCAGATCCTCGCCACCCGCATCGATCTGTTTCCGGCGGAATGGATCGCCGAGTTCAGCAAGCTGCAGGACGCCGCACCCACCATCCCCTTCGCCGAGCTGCTGCCGCAGCTGACGGAGGACCTGGGCGAGCCGCCCGAGGCCGTCTTTCCGCGTCTGGAACCGGAGGCGCTGGCGGCGGCGTCGCTCGCCCAGGTGCATCGCGCCTGGCTGGCGGACGGCACGGCCGTCATCCTCAAGGTGCGGCGCCCCGGCATCCGGCCGGTCGTCGAGGCCGACCTGCGCCTGCTGGCGCGGCTGGCCGAGATCGTCGAGGCGGAAGCGCCCGAGTTGCGCCGCTACCGGCCGCGGGAGGTGGTGCGCCAGTTCACCCTGTCGCTGCGCCGCGAGCTGGATTTTTCCGCCGAGGGCCGCAGCGCCGAGCGCATCGCCGCCAACCTCGCCGCCCACCCCGAGATCGTCGTGCCGCGCATCCACTGGCAGTGGACCGGCGAGCGGCTCAATGTGCAGGACTATATCGAGGGCATTCCCGGCCGCGACCTGGCCGCCGTGGCAGCGGCCGGCCTCGACCGCAGGCTGCTGGCCCGTCGCGGCGCCCGGGCCGTGCTCAAAATGATGCTCGAGGACGGTTTCTTCCATGCCGACCCGCACCCCGGCAACGTCTTCTACCTGCCGGACAACCGCATCGCCTTCATCGACTTCGGCATGACCGGGCGCCTCTCCGAGGAACGCCGGTATCAACTGGCCCTGCTGCTGCACGGTCTCGTCAGCCACGATGCCGAGAAGGTGGCCGAAGTGCTGCTGGACTGGAGCGGCGGCGCCGAGGTCGACAGCGAGACCTTGCAGCCCGAGATCGACGCCTTCGTCGATCAGTATCACGGCGTGCCGCTCAAACACCTCGACCTGGGCGCCATGCTCTCCGACCTGGTTGCCATCCTGCGCGAACATGGCCTCGCCCTGCCGCCCGACCTGGCGCTGCTGATCAAGGCCTTCATCACACTGGAAGGCATGGGGCGCCAGCTCGACCCCGACTTCGACATGGCGGGCGAGGCCGCGCCGTTTCTCGAACAGGTATTGCTCGCCCACGCCGCGCCCGGCGCCCTGGTTCGGCGCGGCTGGCGCACCCTGGGCAGCGCGCTCGCCCTCCTCGCCGGGCTGCCGCAAGACCTGCGCCAGCTCCTGCGATCCGCGCGACGCGGCAAGCTCCAGCTGCAGGTCGAGGTCCCGCCCCTCAAGCCTTTCGGCGACCGGCTCGACCGCGCCGCCAGCCGCCTGGCGATCAGCATCGTCACCGCGGCGCTCATCATCGGCTCGGCCATCGTCATGACCGTCGAGCGCGAGTCGGCCCTGGGGCGGTTCGGCTTCATCGCTGCGGCTTTGGGCGGCCTCTGGGTGCTGTTCTCCATCTGGCGCGGTGGGGGCAGAAATTGAAGGGGCCAAAGACAGATCAGCTGCTGGGCGTTGAAGCGCAAGCCATCGCTAGGGCCGCCGGCAACGGACTTCCGCTCGAACCGGCTGAACTGATCACGGTGAGCATCGGTGCAAAGCAGGTGAAATGCGATCTATCATCACCGCCCCGTCCGGAACCGCTCATGGCCGCGCGCGCATCTTCCTTCAGACGACTCCGTCTCCTGGCCCTCATGCTGTGCTTTACCGCGCTGCCTGCGGCTGCGGCACCCGGATGGCTGATTGCCACCCCCGACGAGACGGCGCAGGCAGACGCACCGATCCGGCTGGATGTCGTCAAGCCCGCAGCGCAAGAGGATTGGCCAGAAACGATCCGACTCAGCCTGACGCGCGACGACAGCACTCGGGACGTAACGCTGACCGCCGTCGGCCCGGTCGCTCCCGGGGATGTGAGCCGGACCTATCGTGGGGTAATGCCGGCCGATCTCACAGGGCTGGTCCGGGCAGAGATGGCCGGCGTTGCTTCCAACCGGCTGGCCCTGCTGGTCGGCGCCCCTGATGCGATCGAACGAATGCGCTCGATGGAGACGGGCGTCATGACGCCTGCCCCACAGCCCGAAGGCCGCAACCAGCTGTTGTTCCCGGCGAACGAACCGGCGCTGTCGGTCAACGAGCCAATGTATTTCGTCATCGGCAGCAGAACTACGGCCCGCTTCCAGTTCAGTTTCAAGTACCGGCTCTTCGATCCGGACAGTTTGCCCGTCGAGTGGTTTTCGCCCCTGTCAGGTCTGCATTTTGGCTATACGCAGACCTCACTGTGGAACCTCGGCGAGGACTCGGCGCCCTTTCACGATACCAGCTACCGGCCGAGCTTGTTCTGGCAAAGCGCAAGCCTGGGTAAGGGGGGCCTGACGCCTGACCTGCTGCGCGGTGGCTACGAGCATGAATCGAATGGCAAGGACGGTACGAGTTCGCGCAGCATCGACACCCTGTTCGTGCTACCGGTCTGGCGCACCGAATTTTCGAATGGCCACACGCTGATTTTCGCGCCCAAACTCTATGGCTATCTGGACAAGGAAGATAATCCGGACATCCAGCGACATCGGGGTTACGTCGACTGGAAATTGCGCTATGGCCGGGAGGATGACTGGGTGCTGGCGACGCAACTGCGCAGAGGCACTTCAGGGCATGGCAGCGCGCAGCTCGATCTGTCCTGGCCGCTGAGAAGACCACTATTTGCCCGCACCGGGGGCTTCTTGCACTTCCAACTGTTCAAGGGGTATGGCGAGAGTCTGCTCGACTACAACCTTGATCGCGGGACACAGGTGCGAATCGGTTTTTCAATGGTTCGCTGATGAATGAGGATAACAACATGAAGAAAGGCTCCGACAGGGCAAGCGGCGCGCCACGAGACGACAAGCAGCCCGGCATCGTTGTCTTGTGCGTGCTGACATGCGTTCTGGCAGTGGCCGGCTGCTCGCTCGCCCCGCCGCACCAGGCTCCGCCACTGCCGGTCGCGTCGGCGTACCCTGCGGATACCGGGGAGTCGTCCGGTCTGGCATCCGCAGGTCTCCTCGCGCCAGAAATCGCCTGGCGTGACTACTTCGCCGATCCGCAGCTCAAGGCCCTGATCGCCCAGGCGTTGGCGCATAACCGAGATTTGCGGACCGCCGTGCTGCGCGTGGCCGAAGCGCAGGCGGCCTATGGCATCCAGCGGGCCGACCAGTTTCCGACCATTGCAGCCGGCATCGATGGCAGTCGGGCACGTGTGCCGGGCGACCTCAGCCCGACAGGTCGAGCGCTGACCTCTGACCAGTACCAGATCGGTGTGGGGCTGGCCGCCTGGGAACTCGATTTCTGGGGGCGGGTGCGCAATCTCAAGGAGGCGGCGCTGGAAGCCTACCTTGCCACGGATGCGGCGCGCCATGCCGTCACGGTAAGCCTGATCGCCCAGGTGGCGGATGCCTATTTCGGGCTGCTGGAACTGGACGAGCGCCTCGCACTGGCGCGCCAGACCGTCGCCAACCGCGAAACATCCCTGGGCATCTTCACCCGACGCTTCGAAGTGGGGGCGATTGCCCGCATGGACGTGGTGCAGGTGGACACCCTGCTGCAACAGGCGCGCGCGCTGGTGGCTCAGATCGAACAGGCGCGTGCCGCTCAGGCCCATGCGCTGACGCTGCTCCTTGGCGCGCCCCTGTCCGAAGGTATGCAAACGGCGAAGCTTGACGACCGGGCCGTGCCGCAGGACTTGCCCGTCGGCCTGCCAGCCGAGGTGCTGTTGCAGCGTCCTGACATCATGGTCGCCGAACATCAATTGCGCGCCGCCGGCGCCAACATTGGCGCTGCGCGTGCCGCGTTCTTTCCACGCATCACGCTGACCGGCTTCTTCGGCACCGCCAGCGCGGAACTCGACGGCCTGTTCGATGCCGACAGCCGGGCCTGGCGCTTTGCACCCAGCCTGTCGCTGCCGATTTTTGATGCCGGACGCAATCGCGCGGCGCTACAACTGGCTGAAGTGCGTCGTGATCTGGCCGTGGTGAATTACGAAAAGAGTGTGCAGGCGGCCTTCCGCGACGTGTCCGACGCCTTGTCGGCACGCCGGTGGCTGGGCGAGCAGGTGCGCATTGCCGAAGCGACGCTCAAGGCGCAGGCGGAACGCGCCCGCCTAGTGATGCTGCGCTATGACAACGGCAGCGCCCCTTATTTCGAATGGCTGGACGCGCAGCGCGACCTCCTCACCGCCGAGCAGCAATGGGTGCAGGCGCGCCGTGCCCTGCTCTCCAGCAAGGTGCGCCTGTATGCCGCGCTGGGCGGGGGAAGCCAGGACATCGCCGCGCCGCCCGTTCGACCGAAACCCTGAAAATGCGAAAAGACACATGACGACGAACCTCAAGAAGACTTTGTTATTTGCCCTGACGGGCATCCTCATCGCCGTGGCCGCCTGGGCTGCCTGGGACTGGCTCCGCGCCGACGGTCGGGACGCAGGCCTGATCAGCGGCAATGGCCGC
The DNA here is from genome assembly GCA_020723855.1 of Uliginosibacterium gangwonense. Taxonomy (GTDB): domain Bacteria; phylum Pseudomonadota; class Gammaproteobacteria; order Burkholderiales; family Rhodocyclaceae; genus DYIB01. The sequence continues at coordinate 13,605 of DYIB01000053.1, read as the reverse complement.
ATCGAGGCCACCGAGATCGACGTGGCCACCAAATACGCCGGCCGGCTGGCCGACATCCTGGTGCAGGAGGGCGACTTCGTCATCGCCGGGCAGGTGCTGGCGCGCATGCAGACCGAAGTGCTCAATGCCCAGCGCGACGAGGCGTTTGCCCAGCAACAACAGGCGTTCCATGCGGTGGCCAGCGTCAAGGCGCAGGTCAGGATGCGCGAGAGCGATCTGGCCGCGGCCCAGGCCGTGGTCGTGCAGCGTGAAAGCGAACTGGAGAACGCCAGGCGACGCCAGGCGCGCTCGGAGACCCTCGCCAAGGAGGGCGCGGCCTCCGCCCAGCAGCTCGACGACGACCGGGCGGCGGTGCGCAACATGGAGGCCATGCTGACCGCGGCGCGGGCTCAGGCGGCTGCGGCCCAGTCGGCCATCGCGGCGGCAAAGGCGCAGGTCACCAGCGCCCAGTCCACCGTCACAGCCCTGGCCGCCACCATCTCCCGCATCGATGCCGATATTGCCGACAGCGCGCTCAAGGCACCACGCGACGGGCGCGTGCAATACCGCGTCGCCCAGCCCGGAGAAGTGCTTGGCGCCGGCGGCAAGGTGCTCAACATGATCGACCTGTCCGATGCCTACATGACCTTCTTCCTGCCGGAAACGGTGGTCGGCAGGGTGGCCCTGGGCAGCGAGGCGCGCATCGTGCTCGATGCCGCGCCCCAGTACGTGATCCCGGCGCGGGTGTCGTTCATCGCGAGCGTGGCCCAGTTCACGCCCAAGACCGTGGAGACCGAGAGCGAGCGGCAAAAGCTGATGTTCCGGGTCAAGGCACGCATCGATCCGGAACTTTTGCAAAAGCATCTGAAGCAGGTCAAGACCGGACTGCCCGGCGTGGCCTGGCTCAAGCTGGACCCGCAGGCGCAGTGGCCGCAGCATCTGGCGGTGGAGATGCCTGAATGACACTGGCCACACAGGGCGGATCGTCCGGCGCCCAAGCCATAGCCCCGTCCGTCGCCCGCCTCGAAGGCGTCAGTTTGCGCTATGGCAAAACCATGGCGCTGGACGGCGTTGCCCTCGACATTCCCGGCGGCCGCATGGTAGGGCTGGTCGGCCCGGACGGCGTCGGCAAGTCCAGCCTGCTGGCCCTGGTTGCCGGTGCCCGTATCGTGCAACAGGGTACGGTGGAAGTGCTCGGCGGCGACATGCGCTCAAGACACCACCGCAACCGGGTATGCCCCGCCATCGCCTACATGCCGCAAGGGCTGGGCAAGAACCTCTATCCGGCCTTGTCGGTCGAAGACAACCTGCAATTCTTCGGCCGCCTGTTCGGCCACGACACCGCAGAACGCCGCCGCCGCATCGATGAGTTAACGCAGGCCACGGGACTCTATGCTTTCCTCTCCCGTCCGGCAGGCAAGCTGTCCGGCGGCATGAAGCAAAAACTCGGCTTATGTTGCGCGCTGATCCACGACCCGGATTTATTGATTCTGGATGAACCCACCACGGGGGTTGATCCGCTGGCGCGCACCCAATTCTGGACGCTGATCGACCACATCCGGCGGAATCGCCCGGGCATGAGCGTGCTGGTCGCCACCGCCTACATGGAAGAAGCCGAACGCTTCGACTGGCTGGTGGCGATGGATGCGGGGAAGATTCTTGCCACCGGCTCACCCGAGGAACTGCACGAGCGCACCGGCACCACTTCACTGGAAGCGGCCTTCATCGCCCTGTTGCCGGAAGAAGAAAAGCACGGGCACAAAGCGATTGTGGTGCCCCCGTTTACCGATGGCGAAGATTACGCCATCGAAGCCCACGATCTGACCATGCGCTTCGGCGACTTCACGGCCGTCGATCATGTGAGTTTTCGCATCCATCGCGGCGAGATTTTCGGCTTTCTTGGCTCCAACGGCAGTGGCAAGACCACCACCATGAAGATGCTCACCGGCCTGTTGCCGCCGAGCGAGGGCGAAGCCTCGCTGTTCGGACATAAGGTCAATGCCCATGACATCGCCACGCGGCGGCGGGTCGGCTACATGTCGCAGGCGTTTTCGCTGTATTCCGAGCTTAGCGTCGAGCAAAATCTGGTGCTGCACGCGCGCCTGTTCAGCGTGCCGGAGGCGGACATTCCAGCACGGGTCAAGAGACTGATGGCGCGTTTCGGACTGGACGGCGCGCCTGATGCCATGCCCAACAATTTGCCGCTGGGCATGCGCCAGCGCCTGTCGCTCGCCGTGGCGCTGGTGCATGGGCCGGAGCTGCTGATCCTGGATGAGCCGACCTCGGGCGTCGATCCGGTCGCACGCGATGCCTTCTGGCAGTTCCTGATCGACCTGTCGCGCAATGACAAGGTGACGATCTTCATCTCGACCCATTTCATGAACGAGGCCGAGCGCTGCGACCGCATTTCGCTGATGAATGACGGCAAGGTCCTGGCCAGCGACACGCCGGCGGAAATCGTCGCGCAGCGTGGCGCAAAAAACCTGGAAGAAGCCTTCATCGCCTACCTGAAGGAAGCCGACCCGGATGGCGTAAAAGTCGGCGCTGGCGATACGGCGTCCAACACGGCGCCCAATCCACCGCAAGACCTCCCGGCAGGAAGATCGTCTCACCAGCATGCGCGCCCCCGCCCCTTCAGCGTCGCGCGCGCGACCGCATACATGCTGCGCGAGGCGCTGGAATTGCGCCATGACCCGGTGCGCCTGGTGATGGCCTTATTTGGCAGCCTGATCCTGATGCTCATTCTTGGTTTTGGCATCACCCAGGATGTGAATGACCTCCCCTATGCCGTGCTCGACCGGGACCAGACCACGCTGAGCCAGAACTACGCCTTGAATCTTTCCGGTTCGCGCTACTTCATCGAGCGTCCGCCGATCACCGACTATGCCGATCTCGACCGGCGCATGAGGAGTGGCGAACTGTCGCTGGCGATTGAAATTCCGCCCGGCTTCGCGCGCGATGTGGCGCGCGGCAAGCCGGTTCAGATTGGTGCCTGGATCGACGGCGCCATGCCGCAACGGGCAGAAACCGTGCGCGGCTATGTGCAGGGCATGCACCAAAGCTGGTTGCTGGATGTGGCAAAGAGCCAGTTCGGCCAGGACCTGTCGAGTGGTGCAGCGGCCGTCGAGACACGCTTTCGCTACAACCCGGATGTCAAGAGCCTGCCCGCCATGGTGCCCGCCGTGATTCCCTTGCTGCTGCTGATGATCCCCGCCATGTTGACCGCGCTCTCGGTGGTACGCGAAAAGGAATTGGGCTCGATCATCAACCTCTATGTCACGCCCGTCACCCGCAGCGAATTCCTGATCGGCAAGCAGTTGCCCTATATCGTGCTGGCCATGCTCAACTTTCTGCTGATGAGCCTGTTTGCCACAACCTTGTTCGACGTGCCGGTCAAGGGCAGCTTCCTGACCCTGGCACTGGCGACATTGATCTATGTCGGCTTCTCCACCGGCTTTGGCCTGTTCGCCTCGACCTTCACGCGCAGCCAGATCGCGGCGATGTTCTTTGCCATGATCGGCTCCATGCTGCCGGCCATCCAGTTTGCCGGCATGATCAACCCCGTCTCCTCACTCGAAGGCGCCGGCCGGATCATTGGCCAGGCTTATCCGGCCACGCACTACATCGCGATCAGCCGCGGCGTATTCAACAAGGCATTGGGCATGGCGGACCTGCACACCGCCTTCACGCCGATGATTCTGGCGGCCCTGTTCATACTCGGCTTGTCCATCGCCATGTTGAGAAAGCAGGAGCAATGAACAGGGCCTGGGCATCCAACATTTATCGCCTTGGCATCAAGGAGCTGTGGAGCCTGCTGCGCGACCCGATCATGCTGGTGTTGATTGCCTATAGCTTCAGCTTCCAGGTCTATGTCGCCGCCACCGCCATGCCGGAGGGGCTGAGCAAAGTACCCATCGCGGTGGTCGATGAAGACGGCTCGCCGCTGTCGACGCGCATTATCATGGCGCTCCATCCCCCCCAATTCATGCCCCCAAAACAGGTAACCCTGCCCGAGGTGGATGCCGGGCTGGATGCGGGGCTGTACACTTTTTCACTCAATATCCCGCCCAACTTCCAGCGCGACGTGCTGGCCGGACGCGCACCCGCCATCCAACTCAATGTGGACGCCACGCGCATGAGCCAGGCGTTCACCGGCAGCGGCTACATCCAGCAGATCGTGATGGGTGAAGTCAACGAATTCGTCCAGCGTTATCGCGGCGGCACCACGCCCCCGGTGGATATCGCGATACGCATGCGCTTCAACCAGGCCCTGACGCAGGCCTGGTTCGGCTCGCTGATGGAGATCATCAACAACGTCACCATGCTGTCCATCGTGCTGGCGGGCGCCGCGCTGATCCGCGAGCGCGAGCACGGCACCATCGAACACCTGCTGGTGATGCCCGTCACCCCGGCCGAGATCATGCTCGGCAAAATCTGGTCGATGGGCCTGGTGGTTTTGCTGGCCACCGCATTTTCCCTGCACTTCATGGTTCAGGGGGTATTGAAGGTGCCGATCGAAGGCTCGGTGACGCTGTTCCTCGCGGTGGCCACCCTGCATCTGTTTGTCACCACCTCGATGGGGATTTTCATGGCTACGCTCGCCCGCAGCATGCCGCAGTTCGGACTGCTCATGATGTTGGTATTGTTGCCGATGCAGATGCTTTCCGGCGGCGCCACGCCGCGCGAAAGCATGCCTGTGCTGGCGCAAAACCTGATGGAGCTCGCGCCCACCACGCATTTTGTCGCCGCCGCCCAGGCAATCCTCTATCGCGGCGCGGGCCTTGATGTCATCTGGCCGCACATCCTCGCGCTGGCGATCATCGGTGCGGTATTCTTCCTCGCCGCCCTGGCGCATTTCCGTAAGAGCATCAGCCAGATGGCGTGATGCAGCGGCCAACGAGAAGGAGGAGCGCGCGCATGAAACTGCCCAGGGGCGTCGTCGCACTCGGCCTGGTGAGCCTCACCATGGACCTCTCCTCGGAGATGATCCATAGCCTCCTGCCGGTGTTCCTGGTCACGGTGCTGGGCGCGTCCGCCATGTCGGTCGGCTTCATCGAAGGCATCGCCGAGGCGACCGCTTCGATCGCCAAGATATTCTCCGGCGTGATCTCCGACTGGGTGGGGCGCCGCAAGCCGCTGGTGCTCATCGGCTATGGCATGGCGGCGCTGACCAAGCCGTTGTTCCCCCTCGCCACGGGCGTCTCGGCCGTGCTCGTCGCGCGCTTTCTCGACCGCATCGGCAAGGGCATACGCGGCGCCCCACGCGACGCCCTGATCGCCGACATTACGCCCGCGACGCAGCGCGGCGCGGCCTACGGCCTGCGCCAGGCGATGGACACGTTGGGCGCGTTCGCCGGGCCGCTCGCCGCCATGGGCCTGATGGCGGCGAGCCACGACGATTTCCGCCTGGTGTTCTGGGTGGCGGTCATTCCGGCCATCGTGTGCGTGCTGCTCATCGCCTTCGTTGTCGAGGAACCCGAAGCTGCGCGCTCTGCGGCCAGGGTGCAGTTTCCCATCACGCGCGCCGGTCTGGCGCGGCTTGGAAGCCGTTTCTGGTGGGTGGTGGCCTTTGCCGCGGTGCTGACGCTGGCGCGCTTCTCCGAAGCCTTTCTGCTCCTGCGCGCCGAAAGCGTGGGCCTTGCCGCGACCTGGGTGCCGCTGATCCTGATCGTGATGAACGTCGTCTACGCGGCCAGCGCCTACCCCTTCGGCATGCTCTCCGACAAGGTCAGCCGCCGTACCCTGCTGGTCTGGGGTGTGATTTTCCTCTTCGCCGCCGACATTGTTCTTGCGCTCGCCGCCAACGCCTGGGCCGTCGGCCTCGGCGCGGCGATCTGGGGCCTGCACATGGGCGCAACGCAAGGGCTGCTCTCGGCGCTCGTCGCCGGCGCCGCGCCGGCCGATCTGCGTGGCACCGCCTTCGGCGTGTTCAACCTGGTGAGCGGGGTTGCGCTGCTCGCCGCCAGCGTCATCGCCGGCGGATTGTGGACGTGGGCAGGTCCTGCGATGACGTTCTACGCCGGTGCCGCGTTCTCGCTGGTGGCGCTGGCGGGGCTGGTGGCGCCGCGCCGCGCGGGATAAACCAGCGGCCTGTCCCTGAGGTTTCCTGGGCAATACTCGCCATACCGAGCGGCATCCTTCGACTCGCTTTTCGGATGCCATCACACGTACCTCGTGAGCGAAGGCATTGCGATGCGAAGAACAGCGCTGGGCGTCGGGAAACGAGGTTGCCCTCGGCTATACCGGTGTCGAGAGGCGGGTGACGCCGGCGGTCAGCACGTAGCGCATGGCTTCTTCCATGCTCATGTTGAGGGGCTGCACCGACGCACGCGGCACCAGCACGGCATAGCCTCCGATCATGTAGCTCATGGGCAGGTAGACCATGACGTAATCGCGCTGAAAGTCCTCCGGCAACTGATCGTCGGCTTGGGTGACGAAAGCGATCAGGCGCATGCCGGTATCCCCGAACGTTACCGTGACGACCTGTTCGAAATCCTTTTTCCTTCCCGGCGAAAAATAATCCATGAAATCGCGAAAAGCGGCATAGATCGATTTCACCACCGGCAGCCGGTAGAAGATGCGCTCGCCGCGCAGAAAGAGCTGCCTGATCGGTCGGGTATGCATAAGCATGCCGACGATGAACATCGCCAGCAGCGCTACAGCGACGCCCATGCCGGGAAAATAGATCTCCTGCGGGATCAGTTCGCCCAGCAGGGTTTCGGCGGATACCGCCAGCCAGTAGAGCAAATACAGCGTGAGGATCACCGGCAGCATGGTGACAAGGCCGGTAAGGATGTATTTGCCGATATTCTTCATCATATGTTGTCCCTTTGCAAGGCTCTGGCCGGGCCTAGCAGCCTGTAATCTAAGCCGCCGATGTGCCTACCCCCCCGGGGGGACGGTCAGGCTGAAGCGCCGTAGCTCCGCGCCTGACAGCGCCAGGGTCATCAGCGCGAAACGGCAGACAACGCCAGGCGTCAAAAATGCCGTCAATCACGCGCCGGCCAAGAGCGCCTCGGCAAGGGTGTAAGTTCATGGTCTCGACGCGGAATTTGTCTGGTCAGACAAGGCATCCTTCGTGTCCGCTCCTCCTCCCAATACCGCATACAGCCTTACCTGGCTGGCCATTTTGGCCAGGCGCAAAGAAGTCAGGCCCTGCTGCGCGGCGAAGTGGGCGCGTTGCGCGTCCAGCACGGAGAGGTAGCCGTCGATGCCTTTGTCGTAACGTCGCGTGGCCAGGCGATAGCTGTCCGCCAAGGCCGCCGTAAGCGACTGCTGGGCGGCAAGCTGATCGTCGATGGTGCCATTCACGGCCAGTGCATCGGCTACCTCGCGGAATGCGGTCTGGATCGTCTTTTCATACTGGATCTGGACGATTTCCCGATCCGTCTTGCTAACCCGCAAGGCGGCCCACAGACGGGCGTCGAAGATCGGCATGACGAACTGCGGCGTAAAGGCCCAGGTGCCCCTTCCGGAATCGAACAATCCGGAGAGCTGGTCGCTGGCCGTGCCGATCGTGGTGGTCAGCGAGATGCGCGGAAACAGCGCCGCACGCGCCGCGCCGATATTGGCATAGGCGCCCTTCAGGCGGTGCTCGGCAGCCATCACGTCGGGCCGGCGCAGCAACACCTCGGAGGAGAGCCCCCCGCCGACCGGTTTCGGTGGCGAGACGCCGGAGAGATCGGAGGGCAGCAAGTCTTCCGCAACGGGCGTGCCAGCCAGGAGGTCGAGGGCATTCCTGTCCTGCGCCACGAGCTGAGTGTAGCGGGCGACATCGCCGCGCGCCGTATCGAGCGGCACCTGCGCGCGCTTGAGGTCCAACTCGTTGGCCATCCCGACCTCGAAGCGTTTCTTCACCAGGGCGTATGCCTGCGTCTGGCTCTCAAAGGTGGATTGCGCCAGTTTCAGGTTTTCCCGGTCGGCGGCCAGGGTGAGCCAGGCGCGCGCGACTTCGGCGACTAGGGCGATCTGCGCCGCGCGCCGCGCCTCGTCGGTGGCGAGGTAGTCCTCCAGCGCCTGATCGGACAGGCTGCGGATGCGACCGAAGAAGTCGATCTCCCAGGCTGCGATGCCCAGATCGATGCTGTACTGGCCGACGGTGCGGGGCTGACCGGGCTGGATCAGGTCCAGCGAGCGCTGCTGTTTGCCGCCCCTGCCCTGGGCGCCCACGCTCGGGAAAATCTCCGCCCGCTGGATGCCATACAAGGCTTGCGCCCGCTCGACGTTCAGCGCCGCAAGGCGCAGGTCGCGGTTGTTCGTCAGCGCCGTCTCGATGAGCTTTTCGAGGCGCGCATCGGTGAAGAATTCCTGCCATTTCACTTCGTCCGCGCGTGGCGCCGAGGCGTCGGGCACCGGGTAGGCGGAGCCAGCCGGCCAGACAGCGGGCACCGGTGTTTCCGGCTTCTCGTAAGTCGGCGCGAGCGAACAGCCAGCCAGCACCAGCCCGATACCCGAAAACGCGAGCAAGCGGGTTTTATTCATGATCAATTCCTTCACTCATGCCTGCGCCCGCGGGCGCAGCCGTCCCGACGCGCCGGGCGAACAGCTTGTAGATCATCACGTAGAACAGCGGCGCGAAGAAGATCACCAGCAGGGTCGAGGTCACCATGCCTCCGAGCACCGCGGTGCCGATGGCCATTTGCGCCCCGGAACCGGCTCCGCCCGCCAGCGCCAGGGGCAGCACGCCGAAACCGAAGGCCAGCGAGGTCATGACGATCGGGCGCAGCCGCAGCTTGGACGCTTCGAGCGTCGCTTCGATCAAACCTGCACCCGCCTCGACCCGCGCCTTGGCGAACTGGATGATCAGAATCGCGTTCTTGGTGGTCAGACCCAGCGTGGTCAGCATCCCGATCTGGAAGTACACGTCATTGGGCATGAAACGCAGGCTGGAGGAAATCACCCCGCCGATGATGCCCAGCGGCAGCGTCAGCAGGATCGCGATCGGGATCGGCCAGCTCTCGTACAGCGCCGCCAGACACAGGAAGATGACGAAGAAGGAGAAAGCGTACAGCAAGGTGGTCTGCGAGCTGGCCATGCGCTCCTGGTAGGAAAGGCCGGTCCAATCGTAGCCAATCCCTTGCGGCAGGCGCGCGGCGATCTCCTCCATCGCGCGCATCGCATCGCCGGTGCTGTAGCCGGGGGCGGGGCTGCCCCAGATGTTGATCGACGGGAAGGCGTTGAAACGCTCCAGCTTCGGCGAACCCTGCACCCAGCGGCCGGAGGCGAAGGCGGTGAAGGGCACCATCTTGCCTTCCTTGTTGCGCACCTGGAGCCTTTCGAGATCCGTGGGCAGCATGCGCAGGGGGGCGTCGGCCTGGAGGAAGACGCGCTTGACCCGCCCGGCCTGGATGAAGTCATTGACGTAGGCGCCCCCGAACGCCGCCGCGATGGTGTTGTGAATGGCGCTCACCGGCACGCCCATCGCGCCGGCCTTGTCCCAGTCGATGTCGACGTGGTATTCGGCCGAGTCTTCCATCCCGTTGGGACGCACCTGCATCAGACGCGGATCCTGGGCCGCCATGCCGAGCACCATGTTGCGCGCGTCCATCAGTTGCTGGTGCCCCAGGCCACCCCGGTCTTGCAACTGGAAGTCGAAGCCGCTGGCGTTGCCCAGTTCGATCACCGAAGGCGGCGGAAAGGCGAACACCATCGCCCCCTTGATCTGCGAGAAGGCGCCCATCGCCCGCCCGGCGATGGCCTTGACCTTGAGGTCGGGCCGCTGGCGCAGATCCCAGTCCTTGAGCTTGGCGAAGCCGATGCCGACGTTCTGCCCCTGGCCGGCGAAGCTGACGCCCGCGACGCCGAGGAAGGAATCCACCGCCTCTTTCTCGTTCTGCGCGAAATGATCGCGCACCCGGTTCATCACCGCCTGGGTTTGCTCCAGCGTCGAGCCGGAAGGCAGCACCGCCTGCACAAACAGGATGCCCTGGTCTTCGTCGGGCAGATAGGCGGTGGGCATGCGCGCAAACAGGAATCCCAGACCGGCCACAATCAGCGCGTAGACCAGCACGTAGCGCAGCCGCCGCGCCAGGACATGGCCGACGACGCGCACGTACCAGTCGCGGAAGCGGAAGAAGACGTGGTCGAACCACACGAAGAACGGGCGCAGGAACCAGATGGCGGCCTCCGCCGGCTCGTGCCCCTTGGGCACGGGCTTGAGGAAGGTGGCGCACAGCACCGGTGTCAGCACCAGGGCCACCACAACCGACAACAGCATCGCCGCGGCCACCGTCACCGAAAACTGCCGGTAGATGACGCCGGTGGAACCGCCGAAAAAGGCCATCGGCAGGAACACCGCTGCCAGCACCACGCCGATGCCGATCAGCGCGGGCGTGATCTGCTCCATGGACTTGGCGGTGGCCTCGCGGGGCGACAGACCTTCCTCGCTCATGATGCGCTCGACGTTTTCCACCACCACGATGGCATCGTCCACCAGCAGACCGATGGCCAGCACCATGGCGAACATCGTCAGCATGTTGATCGAAAAACCGAACAGCATCAGCACGAAGAACGTGCCCAGCAGCACCACCGGCACGGCGATTGTCGGAATCAGGGTGGCGCGCAGGTTGCCCATGAACAGCCACATGATCAGGAACACCAGCACCACGGCCTCGATGAGCGTCTTGACCACTTCGTCGATGGCCACCTTGGTGAAGGGCGTGGTGTCGTAGGGGTAGATCACCTTCATGCCCGGCGGGAAGTAGCGGCTCATCTCCGCCAGCGTCTTCTTGACGTTGTCGGCCGTTTCCAGGGCGTTGGCGCCGGCGGCCTGACGGATGGCCAGCGCGGCGGCGGGCTTGCCCATGTAATTGGCGATGATGTCGTAGCGCTCGGTGCCCAATTCCGTGCGGCCGATGTCCTTGACGCGCACCACCGAGCCGTCCGCGTTGGTGCGGATGGGAATGTTGGCGAACTGCTCGGGCGTTTGCAGCAGGTGCTGGACGACGATGGCGGCGTTCATGCGCTGCCCTGGCACGGCCGGCGAACCGCCCAACTGGCCGGCGGAGACTTCTACGTTGTAGCTTCTGAGCGCCGCGATCACGTCCTCGACGGTCAAGCGGTAGCCAATGAGTCGGTCCGGATCCACCCAGACGCGCATGGCGTACTGGCTGCCGAAATTCTCCACCTCGCCCACGCCCGGCACGCGCGAGAGAATTTTTTCCAGGTTGGACTGGGCATAGTCGCGCAGGTCGTCGCCGCTCATGCTGCCGTCCTCCGAGATCAGACCGACGATCAGCAGATAGTTGCGGGTCGACTTGCTGACCTTGACGCCCTGCTGCTGGACGACGGCCGGCAGGCTGGCCATGGCGAGCTGAAGTTTGTTCTGCACCTTCGACCAGGCGACGTTTGGGTCCGTACCGGGGGCGAAGGTGAGCTCGATGCGCGACGCACCAGAGGAGGAACTGGTGCCTGACAGATAAAGCATGTCGTCCAGCCCCGTCATCTTCTGCTCGATGATCTGGGTGACCGTGTTTTCAACGGTTTCCGCCGAGGCTCCCGGGAAGAAGGCATCGACTGCGATGGCCGGCGGCGCGATCGGCGGGTATTGGGCGATGGGCAGGTTGTGGATGGCCAGGGCGCCCGCCGCCATCATCGCAATGGCGACGACCCAGGCGAACACCGGCCGGGCCAGGAAGAATTTCGATAGCATCGGGCCGCTCCCTTATTTCGCCGCGCCGTTCGGGGCGGCGGCGTTGGCCTGCTGCGCGCCCGCTGCCGGCGTGGCGCCGGCCTGGAAGGGCTCTGCCTTGACGGTCACCTGCGTACCCGGCCGCAGCCTCTGCAAGACCTGCACGCCCTCGACGATCACCCGATCGCCGGCAGCGAGCCCCGTGGTGACCAGCCACTGGTCGCCGATCTCGCGTTCGAGGGTGAGCGTCCGCATGCCGACCTTGCCTTCGTTATCGACGACAAAGGCATAGGGCTCGCCTTTCGGGTTGCGCAGCACCCCTTGCTGCGGGACAAGGATCGCCTCATCGAGGGCGCCTTCCTCCACCGTCGCCCGCACGAACATGCCAGGCAGCAGCACGCCGTCCGGATTGGGGAAGACCATGCGCAAGGTCATCGACCCGGTGCTGGGATCGACCGTCACATCGCGAAACTCCAGGACTCCCTGCCGGGGGTAGGGGCGACCGTCCTCCAGCAGCATCCCGACCTTGTTCTGCTCCTTGCCGCCATGCTTGAGCCCGCCCTGCTCCAGCCGATGCCGCAGGCGCAGGAAATCGCTGCTCGACTGCGGGACATCGACATAGACCGGGTCGAGCTGCTGGATCGTCGCCAGCGCCATCGGCTGGTAGGCGGTGACGATGGCCCCCTCGGTGACGTTCGATTTACCGATGCGTCCGGAGATCGGCGCAGTGATGCGGGTATAGCCGAGGTTGATACGCGCCGATTCCACCTGCGCCTGCCATGAAGCGACGTCCGCCTCCGCCTGCTTCAAGGCGCCGGAGGCATCGTCGTAGTCCTGCTGGCTGACCGCCTTGTCCGCCAGCAATTCCTGGAATCTTTCCGCCCTGGCCCTGACCGACGGCAAGTTGGCCTCGGCTCGTCCCAGTGCGGCTCGGGCGTTGTCCAGCGCCGCCTGGAAAGGCGCCGGATCGATCTGGTAGAGGACATCGCCTGCCTTGACCAGGGCACCCTCGGTAAACAGCCGCTTCTGGATCAGCCCGCTGACCTGGGGCCGAATCTCGGCAACGCGATAAGCGGAGGCACGCCCTGGCAACTGGGTGGTGAGGGTCACCTTCTGCGACTGGAGAGTCACCACCGAGACCTGCGGCATGCCCCCGCCAGGCCCGCCGCCCGGTGGTTTTCCGCCGGGTCCGCAAGCGGCAAGAGAGATCAGGGACATGCTGACGGCGGCGAGCTTGAGCAGATTCATGGAAACGGTCCTTAAAGCGAATAGATGCGAAGAAAACAATCGACGATGCGTTCGGCGCGGCCGGATTCGACCTGCGCCCGGGCTGCCTCGGCGCAAAACAGGCGGCGGGTTTTTTCGAAACCGACCAGCATGCCCATCAGCAGTTCGGCGGCAAACTGCGGGGCATCCCGTCGCAGTCGCCCCTCCTCCATCGCGCGGGCGAGAAACGCCGCCAGTCCATCGAGGGTTCTTTTGGGCCCCTTGTCATAAAACACCTGGCCCAGCGCCGGAAAACGGGGAGCCTCCGCGCTCAGCGTACGGAACAAGGCCAAACCTTCCCGGCTCAGCACCCGCTGTTGAAAGAGCGTGGCGAAACCGAGCAGGCGCTCGCGCACATCGCCGCCATCGCCCTCCAGCGAGGTCTGTATCTCCTGGGCGGCCCGCTGGGCAACCTCGCTGAACAAGTCTTCCTTGCTGGCGAAATTGTTATACACGGTCTGCCTGCACACGCCGGCCGCCTGCGCAATGTGGTCGATGCTGGCGCGATAACCTTCTTTCCCAAAAGCTTCAAGCGCAGCGTCAATCAGGCGTTGACGGCTGTCGGAGTGCGCAATTTCGGCTGCCGGACGAACCATGGGTTTCCTCATGTCTTGGTGAATGGCACACGGACTTGGGATTTACTAGACTGTCTAGTCTATCATACTGGATAGTCTATACCCTGAATCCGTGGTCACCAAAGTCGAAACCTTTCCTGTGAGCTGTCCGGCATG
>DYIB01000052.1 GCA_020723855.1 Uliginosibacterium gangwonense | reverse complement strand
GACGAAAGCACAGGCCGCCTCGGCAACCACGGCCGCCCCGGATGCGTGACGAATCTCCTTTTGCCACACTATTGCCACACTGAACTGTGGCAAATGGGGGAAAGTTAGTGAAATCTAATGAATGGGTGTGGACGCAACTTGCTGGATTTTATTTACTGGTCCCCTCGCCGGGAATCGAACCCAGATTTGCCGCTTAGGAGGCGGCCGTTCTATCCGTTGAACTACGAGGAGGCCATTGGGGGCGCGTATTTTAGCCCGTTCGGTATAATCCCGCCATTCGTGCCGTCCCCGCCGCGGCCATGGCCTCCCTCAGACAGCTTCCCGCCACCGTCGTCGTCCTCGGCTTCGTCAGCTTCTGCAACGATCTCGCTTCCGAGATGGTGACGCCGCTGATTCCCATCCTGCTCGCGGCGGTGCTGGGCGCGGGGCCGGTGGTGCTGGGGCTGGTGGAGGGCGTCGCCGACATGGTGTCGGCCTTCCTGCGCCTGTGGTCCGGGCGCCATTCCGATATGCTGGGCGGGCGGCGCAAGGGGCTGACCCTGGCAGGCTATCTGCTGTCGAACCTGGTGCGGCCGCTCATGGGGCTGGCGGCAAGCTGGCCCCAGATCGTGGCGCTGCGCGCCATCGACCGGGTGGGCAAGGGCATACGCAGCGCGCCGCGCGACGCCTTGGTGGCCGATGCCACGCCGGTGGCGATACGCGGCCTGGCCTACGGCTTCCATCGCGCCATGGACAACGGTGGCGCCATGGGCGGCGCGCTGCTGGCCGCGGCGGTGCTGGCATGGACGCCCCTGTCCCTCACCCAGATCATCCTGGCTTCGGCCATCCCCGGTTTCGCCGGCGTGCTGCTGGTGCTGCTGGGCGTGCGCGAGGCGCGGCGTCCGGCGCCGGCGCGCACCATGGAGCTTCCTGCGCGGCCCGCCTGGGCGGCCCTGTCGCCGGCGATGCGCGCCTACATGCTGGTGCTGGCGCTGTTCACCTTCGCCCGCGCCTCCGAGACCTTCGTCGTGCTGCGCGGCCACCAGATGGGGATGGGCGTGGTGGAACTGCTGCTCATGTGGTCGGGCTTGAGCTTCGCCAAATCCCTGTCGGCCTGGCTGGGCGGCGGCTGGGCCGACCGCTACGGCCACCGGGTGCTGGTGATGTACGGCTGGCTGGCCCACGGTGCCGCCTTCGCCGGCCTGGCCCTGGTCGGCTCTCCGGCCGGCCTGTGGCTGGCGGCGCTGGGCTACGGCCTGCTCACCGGCGCGGCGGAAGGCGCCGAGCGCGCGGCGGTGGGCGAGATGGCCGCGCCGCCGGAGCGTGGCACCGCCTTCGGCTGGTACAACATGGTGCTGGGCCTGGCCGCCATTCCCGCCGGACTGCTGTTCGGTGCCGTGTGGCAGGCTTTCGGCGCCGCCGCGGCTTTCGCCATGGCGGCGGCGCTGGCCTGGCTTTCGGCCGCCTTGATGAACGGATTGGTATTGCGGCGCGCGGCGCGCGCCCGGTCATGACATGCCCATACTCACCCTGGAAAACGCCTGCCTTGCCTACGGCCACGTGGCCCTGCTGGACCACGCCGAGCTGCAGATCGACGCGGCCGAACGGGTGGCCCTGATCGGGCGCAACGGCAGCGGCAAGTCGAGCCTGCTGCGCATCCTTGCCGGCCAGGGGCAATTGGACGACGGCACGGTATGGCGCGCCCCCGGCTTGCGCGTCGCCTACGTGCCCCAGGAGCCGTCGTTTGCGCCGGGGCAGGACGTGTTCCAGGCGGTGGCCGCGGGCCTGGGCGAGCTGAGCCGGCTGCTGCTGGCCTACCACGAGGTGTCTCGGGAGCTGGCGCAGCATCCGTCCCAGGCGCTGCTGGAGCGGCTGAGCGAGCTGCAGGCGCGCCTGGAGAGGCACGACGGCTGGCGCCTCAACACGCGCGTGGAGCAGACCCTGTCCCAGCTCGGCCTGGACGGCGCGGCGGCAGTCGATACCCTTTCGGGCGGCGGCATCAAGCGCGTGGCCCTGGCCCAGGCCCTGGTGAGCGAGCCGGACCTGCTGCTGCTGGACGAGCCCACCAACCATCTGGATATCGACGGCATCCTGTGGCTGGAGAAGCTGATCGCCGACTACAGGGGATCGGTCGTCGTCATCACCCATGACCGGCGCTTCCTCGATTCGATCGCCACGCGCGTGGTGGAGCTGGACCGGGGGCGGCTCACGAGTTTTTCCGGCCGCTTCGCCGCCTACCAGGAGCGCAAGGCGGAGATGCTCGCTGCCGAGGCGCAGCACAACGAGAGGTTCGACAAGCTGCTGGCCCAGGAGGAAGTGTGGATCCGCAAGGGCATCGAGGCGCGGCGCACCCGCAACGAGGGCCGGGTGCGGCGCCTGGAAGCCCTGCGGCGCGAGCGGGCGGCGCGGCGCAGCCGCCAGGGCACGGTGAACTTCACCCTTAGCCGCGGCGAGCTGTCGGGCCGGCTGGTGGCGGAGCTGGAGCACGTGTCCAAAGCCTTCGGCGACAAGACTGTGGTGCGGGATTTCTCCTGCCGCATCCTGCGCGGCGACAGGATCGGCATCATCGGCCCCAACGGCGCCGGCAAGACTACGCTGCTCAAGCTGATCCTCGGGGAGCTTGCGCCCGATGCCGGCACGGTGCGCCTGGGCGCCCGGCTGGCGGTCGCCTATTTCGACCAGTTCCGCGCCGCCCTGGACCCGGAGGCCGCCATTGCCGATGTCATTTCCCCGGGCGGCGACTACATCGAGGTGGGCGGCCAGAAGAGGCACGTGGTGAGCTATCTGGAGGACTTCCTGTTTCCCGGCGCGCGCGCCCGCTCGCCGGTGAAGTCCCTGTCGGGCGGCGAGCGCAACCGCCTGCTGCTGGCGCGCCTGTTCAGCCGGCCCGCCAATGCCATCGTGCTGGACGAGCCCACCAACGACCTGGACATCGAGACCCTGGAGCTGCTGGAAGCCCTGCTGGCGGACTACGACGGCACCGTGTTCCTGGTGAGCCACGACCGCAGCTTCCTGGACAACGTGGTGACCCAGGTGATCGCCGCGGAAGGCGATGGCCGCTGGCGCGAGTACGTGGGCGGCTACGAGGACTGGCTGCGCCAGCGCCGGGCGCCGCAGCCGGTGGCAAAGCCCGCCGCCCGGCCCGAGCCCGAGGCGCGCGCCGCCCGCCCCGAGCGGCCGCGCAGCAAGCTGTCCTACAAGGAGCAGCGCGAGCTGGAGGCCCTGCCCGAGCGTATCGGCGCCCTGGAGGCGGAGCTGGCGGTGGCTGCGGCGCGCCTGGCCGATCCCGCCCTGTACCGGGAAGCGCCCCAGGAAGTGCGCAGCCTGCACGAGCGCGTGGGCAAGCTGGAGGCGGAGATCGAGCAGGCCATGGTGCGCTGGGAGGAACTGGAGGGGCGCAGCGGCTGAGGGTGGTTTTGGCGCTACGGATGGCCTGATGTACATGTATAATTACATCAATTTGTACATCCTCTTTTGTCGCCATGAAACAAGTCACTTTCACCGAAGTACGCAACCACGCCAAGCAGTATTTCGATCTAGTGGAATCCGGCGAGTCCGTGCGCGTGCTGCGCAACGGCAAGCCTATAGCCGATATCGTGCCGGTAGCGCCGGATCTTCCTTCGTGGAAACGCCGCGCGGCGCAGCCGCTGGTGCTCGAAGCGTTTCGGTCAGCCGACTGATTCTCGAGGAACGAGAGGACGGCGCCTGATGCGCGTCTTCTTCGACTCCTCAGCCTTCGTCAAGCGCTATATCCGTGAAGCCGGAACCGACGCGGTACAGGATTGGTGCGACCGGGCGACGGAGATCGGCCTTTCAGGCATCGCCTTGCCCGAGATCATTTCCGCTTTTTGTCGCCTGCGCCGTGAGGGCCGCTTATCCGGTGGGCAATATCGCCAGCTCAAGACGGTGCTGCTCGCCGATATCGAGGACATCGCCATATGCGACCTGACGCCGCAGGTGCTGCGCCAGACGGTGATCAGTCTGGAAAACTGCGCCCTGCGCGCCATGGACGCCATTCACGTCGGCAGCGCGGTGGTGCTCAAGGCGGATGTGTTCGTCTCCAGCGACATTCGTCAATGCGACGCCGCCGCTCGCGCCGGGTTGCGGGTGGAAGTGGCGTAGGCTGGATCGGCGCTGGCGAACTCCAGCAGCGGCTTGGCTTCGAAGTTGAACAGGCGCGCGACGAGGGCATCGGGGAACTGCTCGATCTTCACGTTGTTGATGTTGACGCTCTCGTTGTACAGCTCGCGCCGGTCGGCGATGGCGTTCTCCAGGGCCGTGATGCGTCCCTGCAGTTGCATGAAGCTCTCGTTGGCCTTGAGCTCGGGGTAGGCTTCGGCGATGGCGAACAGCCGGCCCAGGCTGGCGCGCAGCCAGTCTTCCGCCGCACCCACGGCGGGCACGTCCCGGTGCTCGCGCGCCGCCTGCACGCGGCTGCGCGCCTCGATCACGCGCTGTAGGGTCTCCTGCTCGAACTGCCTGTATTGCTTGCAGGCTTCCACCAGCTTGGGCAGTTCATCATGGCGCTGCTTGAGCAGCACGTCGATGTCGGCCCAGGCTTTGGCGACGGCGTGCTTGACCTGCACCAGGCCGTTGTAGAGAACGACGCCGTAGAGAACGGCAACGACGATCAGGCCGAGCAGCAGCAGCGAAGAAATTGCCATGCGTACCCCCCTTTTCTTGGTGTTGCGCCGGAACGGCGCATGCATCATATCCCAAACGCTGGCGATACAAACATTCCGGCAGCCATCGTTTATGACGGCGGCGGGCCGGCCAGGGCGTCCCCGGCGGCCGGCGGCTGCTGGGCAACGCGGGCGATGCGCTCCAGCAGCATCTCCCGGGTGATGCCCAGCAGCTTCTCGGCGGCGGCGTAATCGTCGGGCAGGGCCGGGTCGTCCCAGCCTTTCTGGGAATGGCGCGCCAGATTCACCGCATACACCACGTTGCGCACCCGCGGGTGCTCCGCCTGGCTGTCGTTCATCAGCGTCTGCAGCAGGGCGGGCAGGCGCCACTCCTTGACCAGGGCCAGTTGCAGGTCGTGCAGCCTGATGCCCAGCACGCGTTGCTGGGCCGCGGCGCTGCGCAAGCCGCGCTGGCTTTCCTGCAGGTCGCGGACGCGCAGCATCAGCGCCGGCGCGTGGCACCACAGGAGGATCTCCGCCGTGTCGTGCAGCAGCGCGGCGAGGGCGATTTCCTCGCAGTCCACGTCATGCCGCACCACCGCCCAGTCGCGGGCGTAGAGGGAGGCCTGGCGGGCGCGTGCCATGACCTTGAGCAGGCCCAGCAGCGCCTGGGGCTGGCCGCCCAGGACATCCTCCACCTGAGGCAGTTGCTCGAAGGTGCTGAAGAAGGGCGTGACGCCCAGCATCATCACCGCCCGGTCGATGGTGGTGAGGTCGGTGGTCTGGGTGCTGCGCCGGTTGGCTTCGATGTGGGCGAGCAGCCTGAGGGCCATCAGGGGATCGTGAGCAATCACCGAGGCCAGGTCGCGCACGGTGACGGCATCCTCCCGTTCACGCAGAACGGCGAACGCCCGCGCCGTGCGCCTGAGCACGGGAATCTCCGCCCGGCTCACATAGGCGACCCAGGCGTCCAGATCCGACAGCGGCTTGTCCAGCATGTCCGCCCCCCTTTCCTAGAGCCTGAACAGGCTCTAGGGGAACAAGCTGATTTAACGGCAGTTTTCGGGGTTACTTTAGGCAGCCGGGGACTGACGGGCGGCGAGGGGCGCGGAACGCCGCCGCTATAATCGGCCATCCCTTCGACGGAGCGCTGCCATGGTGTCCTGGTTGTTCGCGCTTGCGGTGTTCGCGCTGCTGGGCGGGGCGATCTAATCTACTACGGCCTGCGCAAGCAGCGCGAGCATGCCCAACGGAGCGCCCGGCGCGAAGCCGAGATGCTGGCCATGCTGCGCATGGCGGTTAAAGGGCCTGCCGCCGCTCCCGCCGGGGCGGCTCCCGCGCCCGCCCCAACGCCCCGGCCCGGCAAGTTCCTGGCGGGACCGGCCGAGGCGGCGTACTACCTGCTCAAGCTGGATCTGCCCGACCATGAGATCTTTGCGCGGGTGCGCCTGGCCGATCTCGTCGGCGTCGGCTCGGCGCCGCCCATCACCACCGGCTCGGCGCCGCCCTCGCCCCTGTGCGTGACGAAGACGTGCTGGTGGAGAAGAAGTACCTGCGCAAGGTGCCCATCGACCTCATCACCGAAACCGCTTCCCAGTGGGAAATCGTGCCGCCGCCGGAGGATGCCGCGGGCGGCGTGTACTAAAGTGACACAAGAATTCGTCTTGACATGGAACTAAATGTATCAAATAATATTTCACGATTGAATGATTCACGGGTGAAGGAGGGCGCATGTACGCTCAATTGGTCGATACCGGCGTTCAGCGCGTGGCGGCGCTGGAGGAACTGCCGCCGGAGGAGCGGGCGTTCCAGGAACGCATCGACGCGGACGTGAAAATCGAGCCCAAGGACCCGATGCCCGAGGCCTACCGGCGCACCCTGATCCGGCAGATCTCCCAGCATGCCCATTCCGAGATCGTGGGCATGCTGCCGGAAGGCAACTGGATCACCCGCGCCCCCACCCTCAAGCGCAAAGCCATCCTCATCGCCAAGGTGCAGGACGAGGCGGGGCACGGCCTGTATCTCTACAGCGCCGCCGAGACCTTGGGCGTGTCGCGCGACACCATGATCGACGACCTGCATACGGGCAAGGTCAAGTATTCCAGCATCTTCAACTACCCGACCCTGACCTGGGCCGACGTGGGCGCCATCGGCTGGCTGGTGGACGGCGCCGCGATCATGAACCAGATTCCCATCTGCCGCTGCTCCTACGGTCCCTATGCCCGCGCCATGGTGCGCATCTGCAAGGAGGAGAGCTTCCACCAGCGCCAGGGCTTCGATCTGATGCTGGCCCTGTGCCGCGGCACGCCCGAGCAGAAACGGATGGCCCAGGATGCCTTGAACCGCTGGTGGTGGCCCGCCGTCATGATGTTCGGCCCGCCCGATGCCGAATCCGTGCACAGCGCCCAGTCCATGCGCTGGAAGATCAAGCTGGTGTCCAACGACGATCTGCGCCAGAAGTTCATCGACCAGACCGTGCCCCAGGCCGAGTACCTAGGGCTGACCATCCCCGACCCGCAACTGCGCTGGAACGAGGAGCGCGGGCACTACGACATCGGCCCCATCGACTGGGACGAGTTCTACAACGTCATCAAGGGCAACGGTCCCTGCAACCGGGAGCGCCTGCAGGCGCGCAAGACAGCCTGGGAAGAGGGCGCCTGGGTGCGCGAGGCGGCGGCTGCCCATGCCGAGAAGCAGGCGGCGCGCTGCGCCAAGGCCGCAGCCTAGGAGGAGAAGACGCGATGAAAGAATGGCCCCTTTGGGAAGTGTTCATCCGCAGCCAGCACGGTCTGGCCCACAAGCACGTGGGCAGCCTGCACGCGGCGGATGCGGAAATGGCGATCAAGAACGCGCGCGATCTCTACACGCGGCGCAACGAGGGCGTAAGCATCTGGGTGGTGAAGTCGGCGGACATCGCCGCCAGCAGCCCGGGCGACAAGGAAGCCCTGTTCGATCCGGCGAACAACAAAGTGTATCGGCACCCGACGTTCTATGCGGTGCCCGAGGAAGTGAAGCATTTATGAACGAGAAGCTGCGCCGGCCCCTGTTCGAGTACCTGCTGCGCCTGGGCGACAACGTCCTTATTCTCGGCCAGCGCCTGGGCGAGTGGGTCGGGCACGGGCCGGCCCTGGAAGAGGAGATGGCCAACGCCAACCTGGCGCTGGATCTCATCGGCCAGGCGCGCCTGTGGCTGACCTATGCCGGCGAGGTGGAAGGCAGGGGCCGCGACGAGGACCGGCTCGCCTTCCTGCGCCACCAGCACGAGTTCCGCAACGTGCTGCTGGTGGAGCGTCCCAACGGCGACTACGCCCATACCATCGTGCGCCAGTTCTTCTTCGATGCCTGGCACTGCCTGCTGCTGACGGAACTGAAGAAATCCGCCGACGCGCGCATGGCCGGGATCGCCGAGAAATCCCTCAAGGAAGCCACCTACCACCTGGAGCGCAGCGAGGACTGGGTGGTGCGCCTGGGCGACGGCACCGAGGAAAGCCACGGGCGCATGCTGCGGGCGGTGGATGAGCTGTGGACCTACACGGGCGAGCTGTTCCAGGCCGATGCGGTGGACCACGCCCTGTGTGAGGCCGGCATCGCCCCGGACCCGTCGGGTTTGTGCGAGCCATGGCAGCAGCATGTGCGGCGCGTGTTCGGCGAAGCCACCCTGCCCGTGCCCGGGGAGAGCTGGATGCAGAGCGGCGGCAAGCAGGGCCGCCACACGGAAGCCCTGAGCTACCTCCTGGCCGAG
Organism: Uliginosibacterium gangwonense; assembly: GCA_020723855.1. Classification (GTDB taxonomy): domain Bacteria; phylum Pseudomonadota; class Gammaproteobacteria; order Burkholderiales; family Rhodocyclaceae; genus DYIB01. The sequence goes on along the minus strand of DYIB01000052.1, from coordinate 14,265 downwards.
ATGCAGTTCCTGCAGCGCGCCTATCCGGGCGCCCAATGGTGAGTGCCATGGCCGCAGCCGCCGCACGGGACACGGCGCAGATCTGGCAGTGGCTGGAGGAAGTGACCGATCCCGAGATCCCGGTACTGTCGGTGTTGGACTTGGGGCTGGTACGCGACGTGCGCTGGCAGCGAGGTACCGCCGGCGAAGAATTGGTGGTGACGGTCACGCCCACTTATTCGGGCTGCCCGGCGATGGACGTCATCGCCCAGTCCATCGAACAGGCCTTGAGGGACCACGGCATCGAGCGCCTGCGGCTGGAAACGCGCCTGTCGCCTGCCTGGACCACCGATTGGCTCACGGAGAAAGGGCGCAGCCGCCTGCGCGAGTTCGGCATCGCGCCGCCGGCGGGCCCCGCCGCCCCGCGCGTGGTGGACATCAGCGGCCTCAGGCGCCGGCGCCCGGAGCATGGCATTGCCTGCCCGCGCTGCGGCTCCGCCGACACGGCGCTGCTCAGCCGGTTCGGTTCCACCGCCTGCAAGGCCCAGTACCGCTGCAACGCCTGTCTCGAACCCTTCGATTACTTCAAATCCCACTGACATGAGCCGGTTCCATCCGCTGACCATAGACAGCGTCAGGCGCGACACGCGCGACGCCTTGGTGCTCACCTTCGCCGTGCCCGGGGACTTGCGCGAGGCCTTCCGTTTCACCCAGGGGCAGCACCTGACGCTGCGTGCGCATATCGGCGGGCAGGACGTGCGCCGCTCCTACTCCATCTGCTCGGCGGTGCAGGACGGCTGCCTGCGCGTGGCGGTGAAGCGCGTGCCCGGCGGCGTCTTCTCCACCTGGGCCAACGAGGCCTTGGCGCCGGGGCAGACGATCGAAGTGATGCCGCCCATGGGCCACTTCAACGTGCCCCTGGCCGCGGACAACGCCAAGCATTACGTCGCCTTCGCCGCCGGCAGCGGCATCACGCCGGTGTTCTCCATACTCAAGACCACGCTGCTCACGGAAGCCCGCAGCCGCTTCACCCTGTTCTACGGCAACCGCGCCTCGTCGACGGTCATGCTGCGCGAAGAGCTGCTGGAGCTGAAGGATGTCTGGCTCGACCGCCTCAACCTGGTGTTCGTCATGAGCCGCGAGCCCCAGGATATCGAGCTGCTCAACGGCCGCATCGACCGCAGGAAATGCGATGCCCTGATCGAGCGCTACCTGGCCGACGACGACATCGACGCCGCCTTCGTGTGCGGCCCGGCGGGCATGATGGAAGACGTGTCGGCGTCGCTCCAGGCCCACGGCGTGCCCAAGGACAGGATCAAGATCGAGCTGTTCGCCGCCAGCATCCCCAGGCACGCCCACGTGCCCCATGCCCAGCCGCTGCCGGGCGGGCGCGAGTGCCAAGTGACGGTGATCCAGGACGGCGTGCGCCGCAGTTTCGCGGTGGAAAAGGACAAGGAGCCGCTGCTCGACGCCGCCCTGCGCCAGGGCATCGAGCTGCCTTACTCCTGCAAGGGCGGCGTGTGCGCCACCTGCCGCTGCAAACTGGTGGAAGGCGAGGTGGACATGGACGCCAATTTCGCCCTGGAAGACTACGAAGTGGCGCGCGGCTTCATCCTGAGCTGCCAGAGCTACCCGGTGACCGACCGGGTGGTGGTGGACTTCGATCAGGGGGCGTGGTTGGGATTCGCATTCTTCACTCCACGTGCGTTACGAAACCACGCAGCCATGGCTCGAGATGAGCCAGGTCGAAGCTGCCTTTGTCGAACAAGTCCATCAGCTCGGCGTAGATCTGCAAGGACGGCCGGACGATGCGATAGCCGTTGATGCGCAGGAAGACATCCGTCGCGGCAAAGGCCACCCGTTTGTTGCCGTCGACGAAGGGATGATTGACGGCAAGGCTTTCAAGGAGGGCGGCGGCCTCGGCTATGATGTCTTCGTAATAGCCGGTCTGGGCCGGAACAAGGCTGCCTCCAGGGCGCCAAGATCGCGGACGCCCGAAGCGCCGCCGTAGCGCTCGATCAGGACTGCATGGATGGCAAGAACGTCGGCGACGGTCAGGTAATCCCGCCCACTCACTTGGCGAGCTCACGATAGAGCGCGTCGAACTCCCGCACACTTTCGGCGAAAGCCGTCATGACATGCCGGCGCGGCCTCCCCTGCTCCCTGCGCTCTATGTATTCCCTTAACGCCTCGTCCAGTACCGCCTGGAATTGGCGCCCTTCCTGCTCGGCGATCTTGCGCAGGGCGGCCAGCACTTCCGGCGCCGCTTGGGAGGAGAATTTTTCCCGGTTACCCATGGTATCCTTCATCTTGATACATCAAGATATATCAAGATAAGAGCCCAAGCAAATACTCCAGCTTCTCGAGCCAGCTCACGCGAGGTCCGCCACCAGCGCAGCACGGGTGTCAGGGGGCAGCGCATCCACCCGGGCGGAATAGCGCGGATGCTCGATGCCCACGCCCAGCGCCGCGCCCTTCTTCAGCGCCGCGATCATGTCCGGCGTAAGCTCGAAGCGCAGGAAGTGCACCGACGAGGTCTTCTCCTCGTTCTCCCGCTCAAGGTCTTCGTCGGCAATGGCATAGACCCGATCGAAGCCCTCCACCTGCACATAGGTCGCGTCTTCTATGCCCTTCAGCTCGCGCAGGCGGGCAGCGCGCTCGGCCGCGTCGGGGTACTCGATGAGCATGGTCGCCTTGAGGTTCGTACCGTCGGGGATCAGGGGATTGTAGGCCTCCAGCTCGTCGAGGATGCCTTCCTCCTCGAAGGTGCGCTCGATGCGCAGCATCTCCTGCACCTGGTAACGGATGGTCGTCTCGTCCTCGAACAGCAGGGTGACGTGGGGACCCACGTGCACCGTGCGGCGCTTCTTGTGGGCGATGACCTGGGCGCGGAACTCTTCGCGCTTCTTGGCGTATTGCTCCAGTGACCACAGATTATCGAGTGTCAGTTGGGGCATGTCGTTCTCCCTGGTCAAATGCCGTAGGCCTTGCGCAAGAGCGTGAGGGGATGGGCCAGCGGCGGCGTCGCCCGGTGGTTCTCGGCGATGCCCTGGGCGATGTGGTGGCCGCCCAGCGGGCAGTCGCTGCTGATCACGTCCGGGCCGGCCTCATGCATCTGCTTGAACACCGGCTTGCCGATCTTCATGGACATGGCGTGGAACTCCTTCTTCACGCCATAGGTGCCCGCGTGCCCGGAGCAGCGCTCGATCGTGGTGACCTCGGTGCCCGGTATGCTCTTGAGCAATTCCTCCGTCTTGCGGCCGATGTTCTGCACGCGTGCGTGGCAGGGCACGTGGTAGCTCACCTTGCCCAGCGCATTGCGGAAGTCCGTCCTGAGCAGGCCGTCCCTGCGCCGCGCCGCCAGGTAGTCGAAGGGGTCCCACATGGCCGCCTTCACCGCCTGCACGTCGGCGTCCTCGGGGAACATCAGCGGCAGCTCCTGCTTGAACATGAGGGTGCACGAGGGAACGCCGGTGAGGATGGCATAGCCCTCGCGCGCCAGCCTGGCCAGGCGCGGGATGTTGGTCTCCTTGAGCCGGGCCACGCTCTCCAGGTCGCCCTGTTCCAGCTTGGGCATGCCGCAACAGGATTCCTTCTCCACCAGGGTCCACGGGATGCCGTTGTGCTCGAGCACGGCGACCAGGTCGTGGCCGATGCCCGGCTCGTTGTAGTTGATGTAGCAGGTGGCGAACAGCGCCACCTTGCCCGGCGTGCGCTCGCCGTCGCGCACCTCCGGGGCGGTGGCCGGCCGGGCGGCGGAGCGGAACTTCTTTGTGGCGAAATCCGGCAGCCAGGCCCGGGCATCCACGCCCAGGGACTGCTCCAGGGCGGCCCGCGCCGGCCGGGTATGGTTCACCGTGTTGACCGCCCGGGTGACGATGGGGATGCCGGCGAACTTGCCCAGGGCGTCGGTGGAAGACAGCAGCTTGTCGCGCAGGCGCACCTCGCCCTTCCTGAACTTGACCGCCTTGGCGCGCAGCATGAGATGGGGGAAGTCCACGTTCCACTCGTGCGGCGGCACGTACGGGCACTTGGTCATGTAGCACATGTCGCACAGGTAGCAGTGGTCCACCACCCTCCAGTAGTCGGCCTTGTCCACGCCGTCCAGCTCGCCCGTGCGGCCTTCGTCGATGAGGTCGAACAGCGTCGGAAAGGCGCCGCACAGGCTGACGCAGCGGCGGCAGCCGTGGCAGATGTCGAACACCCGGTGCAGCTCGGCGAACAGCTTGTCCTGGTCGTGGAAGTCCGGGCTGCGCCAGTCCAGGGGATGGCGCGTGGGCGCCTCCAGGCTGCCTTCGCGGATCTTGCCGATCACGCTGCTCATGATGTCTTGTCGGTCTCTCTTGTGGGGCAGGGGTGCGCCCTCTCCCCGGACGGGGAGAGGGCAGGGTGCTCAGCTCATTGCCTGCAGTTGTTCCAGCGTCTTGGAGAACTTGTTGGCGTGGCTGCGCTCGGCTTTCGCCAGGGTCTCGAACCAGTCGGCGATTTCGTCGAAGCCTTCCTCACGCGCCGTCTTGGCCATGCCCGGGTACATGTCGGTGTATTCGTGGGTCTCGCCGGCGATGGCGGCCTTCAGGTTATCGGCGGTCTTGCCGATGGGTAGTCCCGTGGCCGGGTCACCACAGGTTTCCAGGTACTCCAGGTGGCCGTGGGCGTGGCCCGTCTCGCCTTCGGCGGTGGAGCGGAAGACGGCGGAGACGTCGTTGTAGCCTTCCACGTCGGCCTTGGCGGCGAAATAGAGATAGCGGCGATTGGCCTGGGATTCGCCGGCAAAGGCGGCCTTGAGGTTCGCTTCAGTCTTGGATCCCTTGAGTTGCATGGCATTTCCTCCTTTACATGCGGGGCATCGGCGCGGCTGCGCCGGGGAATACGGAAGCTCCTGCCCGCGGCTGCGGGAAGGGCTGCGTCCATATTCTGGAAGTTTCGGGGCGGAAGGGCCAATGAGTTTTATCGAAGCTGCTTATCGATTTTGTCGATAGCTCTCGGCAAGTCTCGGAATCGGCAGGAAAAGATTTCGTGTTATGGTAATAAGCGAATTCAACGAAACAGGTTTATGGCCGCACTTCCCTCCCTGCGCAATCTGCGCTACCTGGTGGCGCTCGCCGACCGCCTCAACTTTACGCGGGCGGCCGAGGATTGCCGCGTCACTCAATCGACGCTTTCGGCCGGCATCAAGGAACTGGAGGAGCAACTGGGCGTGACCCTGGTGGAGCGGGACCGCAGCCGCGTGGTGCTGACCGACGCGGGGAAGGAAATCGTCGCCCGCGCCCGCAGCCTGCTGGCGGCGGCCGAGGACCTGACCCAGGTGGCGCGGGCGGCGGCGGAACCCTTCGGCGGCACGCTGCGCCTGGGCGCCATTCCCACCATCGCCCCCTTCCTGCTGCCGGAGGTGCTGCCGGCCATTCGCGCCGGCTACCCGGCCCTGACCCTCATACTGCGCGAGGATTTCACGGACAACCTGCTGGCCCGGCTGCGGCGCGGGGAACTGGATTTCGCCCTGATCGCACTGCCCTACGACACCGGGTCGCTGGTGGTGCAGCGGCTGTTCGACGACGAGCTGCAGCTCGTCGCGCCCGCCGCTCACCCGCTCATGGCCGCGCCCGCCCTGTCGCCCGACGCCATCGATCCGCAACGCCTGGTGCTGCTGGAGGAAGGGCATTGCCTGCGCGGCCACACCCTCGCCGCTTGCAGCGGCGCCCAGACACGCGGCAACATCGAGGCCAACAGCCTCTATACGTTGATCGAAATGGTCGCCAGCGGCCTGGGGCTCGCCCTGCTGCCGCACATGGCCATCCGCGCCGGGGCACTCACCCGCACCACGCTCAAGGCGCGGCCCTTTGCGCCGCGCCCGCCGGTACGGGAGGTGGCCCTCGTCGCCCGCCCCACCTCGCCGCGCGGCCGCGAGTTCGCCGCCATCGCCGAGCTGATCCGCAACTGGGCCCAGTCGGCCCGCTCCGTTTAGGCGGCGATCGACAGGGTCTCGACCTCCGCGATGCGCCGGGTGATGTGCTCCAGGGCTTCCTCGACCTGGTCGATCAGAATCAGGCACAGGTCGCCCGGGGTCAGTCGCGCCAGGGCGGTGTCGATGGCGAGGAACTCGCCTCGAATCTCCGTGACCGAGGTGGTGCGCTTGGCGTCGGACAGCCCCTGGCGCAGCAGGGCCAGCACCTCGCCGTCGGCGCGGCCGCGCTGGCACTGGTCCTGGTAGAGGATGACCTCGTCGAAGGCGTTGCCCAGTATGCGGGTCTGCTCGCGGATGTCCTCGTCGCGCCGGTCGCCGGCGCCGCTGATCACCACGCTGCGGCGCTTGGCCGGGATGGCCTCCACCGCCTGGACCAGGGCGGCGATGGCGTCCGGATTGTGGCCGTAGTCGGCGATGACGGTGGCGCCATTGTGGGTGAACAGGTTGAAGCGCCCGGGGGCGGTGCCGGCGTCGTTGGAGAAGCTCGCCAGCCCGGCGCGTATGCTTTCCCAGTCGATGCCCGCCGCCCAGGCGGCGGCGACGGCGGCCATGACGTTTTCCACCTGGAAAGCGATGGTGCCGTGGCGCGTGAGCGGGATCTGCGCCAGAGGAATGGCATGGCGCCAGTCGCCCGCGGCGGCGACGATGGCGCCGCCTTCCGCGTACACCACCCCGTGGCCTTGGGCACGGTGCGCGGCCATGACCGGGTGGTGGCTGTCGGCGGCGAAGAAAATGACCGCGCCCGGGCACTCCGCCGCCATGGCGACGACGACGGGGTCGGCCGCATTGAGGACGGCGACCCCGTCGGGTGCGACGTTCTTGACGATCACGCGCTTGAGTGCGGCCAAGTCTTCCACCGTAGTGATGTAGTTCAGGCCCAGGTGGTCGCCCTTGCCGATATTGGTCACTACCGCCACGTCGCAGCGGTCGAACGCCAATCCTTCCCGCAGCAGCCCGCCGCGCGCCGTTTCGAATACGGCGGCGTCTACCTCGGGATGCAGCAGCACGTTGCGCGCGCTGCGCGGGCCGCTGCAGTCTCCCGTGTCGATACGCTTGCCGTCGATGTAGACGCCGTCCGTATTGGTCATGCCCACGCGCAGGCCGCTGCGCGCCATGAGGTGGGCGATGAGACGCACCGTGGTGGTCTTGCCATTGGTGCCGGTGACCGCCACGACCGGGATACGGCCGTCATCGCCGTCCGGGAACATCTGGGAGATGATGGCCTCGCCCACCGGCCGCTCCTTGCCGTAGGAAGGGGACAGGTGCATGCGCAGGCCCGGGGCGGCGTTGACTTCCACGATGCCGCCGCCCTGTTCCTCCAGCGGGCGCAGCACGCTCTCGCACACCACGTCCACGCCGCAAATGTCCAGCCCGATGGTCTGGGCGGCTTCCACGGCGCGGGCCGCCACTTCCGGGTGTACGTCGTCGGTCACGTCGGTGGCGATGCCGCCGGTGCTCAGATTGGCGTTGTTGCGCAGGATGACCCGTTCGCCGGTTGCGGGCACCGAGTCCACGGTGTAGCCCTGCCTGGCGAGCGTCGCCAAGGCGATGTCGTCGAGGCGGATCTTGGTGAGGGATGTGGCGTGTCCTTCGCCGCGGCGCGGATCGCGATTGATCTGCTCGACCAATTCACGCACGGTGTGGATGCCGTCGCCGATGACATGGGGCGGGTCGCGGCGGGCCGCCGCCACCAAGTGCTTGCCCACTACCAGCAGCCGGAAGTCATGGCCGGGCAGGTAGCGTTCGACGATGACTTCGTCGCCGTATTCGGCGGCTACGACGTAGGCCTTGGTCAATTGCTCACGGCTGGTGACATTGACCGTGACTCCCTTGCCCTGGTTGCCGTCGCGCGGCTTGACGACGACCGGGGCGCCGATTTCCTGCATGGCCGCCCAGGCGTCTTCCGCATCCCATACGGTGCGCCCGCAGGGCACCGGGATGCCGGCCGAGCGCAGGAGCCTCTTGGTCAGCTCCTTGTCCTGGGCGATGGATTCGGCGATGGCGCTGGAGCGGTCGGTTTCGGCGGCCTGAATGCGGCGCTGCCGGCTGCCCCAGCCGAACTGTACCAGGCTGCCGTCGGTCAGCCGTCGATAGGGGATGCCGCGTGCGAGCGCTGCCCGGACGATGGCTCCGGTACTGGGGCCCAGGCGCACGTCCTCGTCCAATTCGCGCAAACGCGCCAGCGCGGCGGAGAGATCGAAGGGCTGGTCCTCCAGAGCCGCGCGGCACAACTCCTGAGCGAGATCCAGGGCCAGGCGGCCAACCGCTTCCTCGGTGTATTCGACCACCACCAGATAGACCCCCGGTTCGACGGTCTGGTGCGTGCGGCTGAAGGTCACGGGGCAGCCGGCCTGCGCCTGGAGGCCCAGGGTGGCGGACTCCAGGGCGTGAGCCAGGGACAGTTCTTCCGCCTGGCGGGTCGGCTGCAGGATGCCGATCTCCGGGAATCGCGCCCGCAGCCGGGCTTCGAAACCGGGGAGGTTCCGGATGGATCGCTCGGCGGCGCTGCAGGCCACCACGGCCTCGATCGCGGTGTGGCGGCTCCAGAGGTTAGGGCCCCGCAGGGCCCGGATACGTGATATGTCCATGGTTGGTCATCCCGTGTGCTTACGGCGTGAGTGAGGAGGTTATGTCTTCTGGTTGCTCATACCGGCACCCAAGGCACCAGTCTGATCCGGTTCAAACGTTTCAAGGCCCGCGGCGATGACATCCGCGGCAACATCCAGGGCCCACAGCGCGCCGATGGCGGCGAGCGCCGCCGGCAGGGGCGCGGGCAGCCCTGCGGCTCGAATCCAGGGGCAGACCGCCAAGCGCACCAGCGACGTGTCTTCCTGGCCGGCGGCGAGCACGATGCGGGCGCCGCACGCGAGCACCGCCCGCCCGCCCTGTGCCCTGTGCCGGGCGACCACGGGCGAGGCTTCGTCCAGGCTGAAGAAGATGACCTCGCCGTCGCACAACGGCGCCATGCGCGCGGCCAGCGGGTCGTCGGCATTGAGCACGGCAGCGCCGTTCGGCAGGACCACATCCACCTGGGTGCGCAACACGTTGAAGACCTGTTCGGCATCGTGGATGTAGTATTCGCCGAGCCGATCTTCGCCGCCGACGCCGGTCACCACGCCGACCCGGCAGCGGTCGTAGGCGAGGCCCTGGCTCAGAATCGTTTCGGCACCGTTCTCCAGGACGACCGCCTCGACGGTCCGGTTCATGAGCAGGCGCTCGCCGGCTTCCCAGGTCGCGCAGTTGCCCTTCTCGATGCGCCGCCGGTCCAGGTAGAGGCCGTCGCTGCAGGCAAGGCCGACGCGGCTACCGGACAGGTGCACTCCCCATGCGATCAGGTGTGCCACGAGGCAGGCGCCGTCTCTGCCCGTCACTCCGACAATGGGGATGCGGCCGTCGTCACCGGGCGGGAAAAGATGGTCCACAATGGCTTGGCCGACGGGGCGCGGCTTCCCCGCCGCCGGCTTCAGGTGCATCAGCAGCCCGGGCCCCGCGTTGACCTCGACGATGGCTCCCCCCTGTTCCTCCAGCGGCCGGGCAATATCCTTGGCCACCAGGTCAACCCCGGCGATGTCCAGCCCGACGACGCGGGCGGCCAGGCAGGCGGCGGCGGCCACCTCCGGATGCATCTCGTCGGTGACGTCGAAGGCCACGTTGCCGTTGCGCTGGATTAGCACCGCCTGGCCCGCTGCGGGCACGGATGCCGGCTCGAAGCCCTGGCGCTCCAGTTCGAGCACCACCGCCGGATCTTCATTCAGGAGAATCTTGTTGAGGGGAAAATCCTCGGTCGTGCCGCGCCGGGGATCGGTGTTGAGCTGGGCGTCGATGAGCTCGGCAATGGTGGAGCGCCCGTCGCCCGTCACCCAAGCCTCTTCCCCTTTGGCGGCGGCTACGACCCGGTCGCCCACCACCAGGAGGCGATGCTCGTTGCCGCGCACGAAGCGCTCCACCATCACCTCGCTGCCTTCCCGCAGCGCCACGTGGAACGCGGCCTCCACGTCCTCGCGTGTGGTCAAATCCAGGGACACGCCGCGTCCGTGGTTGGCGTCGACCGGTTTCACCACCACCGGTAAGCCGATTGCCTGGGCCGCCTCCCAGGCGTCTTCGGCGCTGGCGACGATGCGGCCCTCCGGAATGGGCACCCCGCAGGCGGCGAGCAGCCGCTTGGTGAGATCCTTGTCGCGGGAAATGCTCTCGGCGATGGCGCTGGTCCTGTCGGTTTCCGCCGTCCAGATGCGCCGCTGGCGCGCGCCGTAGCCGAATTGCACCAGATTGCCGTCGTTCAGGCGCAACCAGGGAATGCGCCTCTTGGTTGCGGCGTCGACGATGGCCGACGTGCTCGGTCCCAGGTGGCGGGAGTCCACCATCTCCTTCAACCGGGCGACGGTGGCGGGCACGTCGAAAGGGCGGTTGTCGATGGCCGCCATGACCAGATCGCGCGCCGCTTCCACCGCCGCCCGCCCCACCTCGGCGTTGCGCGCGCGCACGGCCACCTTGTACACCCCGCGCACGGAAGTCTGGCGCGCCTTGCCGAAGCCGGTCTGCAGGCCCGCCAGGTTCTGCAGCTCGATGGCCACATGCTCCATGATGTGGGCCGGCCAGGTGCCTTCCCGCAGCCGTTCCAGGAAGCCGCCCCGCTTGCCGACGCTGCAGCGGTGCTCGACCAGCGAGGGCAGCCAGGAAACCAGGCGCTCGATGAACCCCGGCAGGGTGTTGGAGGGGGAGTCTTCCAGATCCCCGATGTCGACCCAGGCCTCGATGACTGGGCGGTAGGTCCAGATATTGGGTCCGCGCAGAGGAGTCACGCGGAGAAACTTGATGTCTTTTGTGGTCATTTAATATCAAAAACGGGCTCTGCCGCCCGGTACGGGTATAATGCGCCGCTTCATCGCTGCCGAGCCGTGTCATCCCAGGCGCACGGCAGCCGTTAGTCCCTCCATCCGTTCGGCCGAAGTCCCCTTGCGAACCTCCCGCGGCAAGCCGAAGGGCAGGGCCTCGAGACCGCACAGTACTCACGACATGAAATTGCAACTCCCCCTTCCAGCTTTCGCGCCCGGCTTGCTTCCCGAGGCCTGGCAGACTGCACTTGCCCCCCTCCTGACCGAACACGAAGAGGTCGTATCGGTGCTGGAACTCGATCTCGACACCCGGCTGCGGTTCGGGTGCGGATTCCTGATCGTCACCGACCGGCGCCTGCTCGCTAAGGCGCCGGGCGAAACCGCCTGGCGCGACTGGCCCTATCGGCAGGGGCTGGTGCTGCGCCACCATGACCATGCCGGCGTGGGCACGCTCGAGCTGCACGACGAGCACGCGCGTCTGGCCTGCTGGCGCTACACCCTGGGCCACAACGTCGCAGCCCTGCGTTTGGTTGACCAGTTTCAGCGGCGCTTGGCGAGTCGCGTTACGGGGGAGGCGATTTTAAGCGAAGCCGAGGAGGTTTGTCCGAAGTGCGGGTCGCCCCTGCGCCCGGACCAGGACGAATGCCCGGTGTGCACCCGGGAACTCCATACCCCGCCATCCACCTGGACGCTGCTGCGCCTGTGGCGCTTCGCCAAACCTTACAACAGGCAATTACTGGCGGGTTTCCTGCTGACCCTGGCCTCCACCGCCGCCACCCTGGTGCCGCCTTACCTCACCATGCCCCTGATGGACAACGTGCTGATTCCTTACCAGAACGGCGTGGCCATCGATCCCGGGCTGGTGGCCCTCTACCTGCTGGGGCTGCTCGGCGCCGCCCTGCTGGCCTGGGGCCTCGGTTGGGCTCGCACCTACATCCTGGCGCTGGTGAGCGAGCGCATCGGCGCCGACCTGCGCACCACCACCTACGAGCACCTGCTGCGGCTATCGCTGGAGTACTTCGGGGGAAAACGCACGGGCGACCTGATCGCGCGCATCGGCTCGGAGACCGACCGCATCTGCGTGTTCCTGTCCCTGCACCTGCTGGACTTCGCCACCGACGTGCTGATGATCGGCATGACCGCGGTGATCCTGTTCTCCATCAATCCCTGGCTGGCCCTGGTGACCCTGCTGCCGCTGCCCTTCATCGCCTGGATGATCCACGTGGTGCGCGACCGCCTGCGCACCGGCTTCGAGAAGATCGACCGGGTCTGGTCGGAGGTCACCAACGTGCTGGCCGACACCATTCCCGGCATCCGGGTGGTCAAGGCCTTCGCCCAGGAGAGTCGCGAGGCGGCCCGTTTCCGGGAGGCCAACCGCCACAACCTGGCGGTCAATGACCGGCTGAACAAGGTGTGGTCCCTGTTCTCGCCCACGGTTTCCCTGCTGACGGAAGTGGGCCTGCTGGTGGTATGGGCTTTCGGCATCTGGCAGGTGTCGCGCAGCGACATCACGGTGGGCGTGCTGACCGCTTTCCTGGCTTACATCAGCCGTTTCTACACCCGCCTCGATTCCATGAGCCGCATCGTTTCCGTCACCCAGAAGGCGGCGGCGGGGGCCAAGCGCATCTTCGACATTCTCGACCATGTCTCCAGCGTGCCCGAGCCGGCCAACCCGGTACACCTGAAGGAGGTCAAGGGGCGGATCGAGGTCCGCGACGTGGGTTTCCGCTACGGCAACCGGGCGGTGCTGCGCGGTGTCGACCTGACCATCGCCCCGGGCGAGATGATCGGCCTGGTGGGCCACAGCGGCTCGGGCAAGAGCACGCTGGTGAACCTCATCTGCCGCTTCTACGACGTCTCGGAGGGCGCGATCCGGGTGGACGGCGTGGACATCCGCTCCCTGCCGCTGGCCGAGTACCGGCGCAACATCGGCCTGGTGCTGCAGGAGCCCTTCCTGTTCTTCGGCACCATCGCCGAGAACATCGCCTATGGCAAGCCCCATGCCACGCGCGAAGAGATCGTCGCCGCGGCGCGGGCGGCGCACGCCCACGAATTCATCCTGCGCCTGCCCCAGGGCTATGATTCACTGGTCGGCGAGCGCGGCCAGGGGCTCTCGGGCGGCGAACGCCAGCGTATCTCGATTGCCCGGGCGCTGCTCATCGATCCGCGTATCCTCATCCTGGACGAGGCCACCTCGTCGGTGGATACGGAGACCGAAAAGGAGATCCAGAAGGCCCTGGACAACCTGGTGCGCGGGCGCACCACCATCGCCATCGCCCACCGCCTGTCCACCCTGCGCCGCGCCGACCGGCTGGTGGTGATGGACCGCGGGAGAATCGTCGAGGTCGGCAATCATGACGAGCTCATGGCGCGGGAGGGCGCCTATTTCCGCCTCTATCAGGCCCAGGCGCGCAATGTCGATACCGACCTGGATGACCGGGAGGAAGAGAAGGAGGAGGTGCTGGAGGAATGAACGCCCATTTGCGCCTCAGCCGCAATGCCTTCGGGCGCTTGGTATTGGTAGCCGCCGACGGCACGGTGCATGAAGGCGTGGTGCCGGTGCGTGCCTTCCCCGTCGCTGCGCCGGAGGAGGGCATTTCCCTGGTGAGCGCCGAGGGCCATGAGCTGGCCTGGATAGACCGATTGGCGGACCTGCCGGCGGAGATGCGTGCCCTGGTGGAGGAGGAACTGGCAAGCCGCGAGTTCGTGCCCGAGATCCTGCGCCTGCGCCGCGTCTCCAGCTTCGCCACGCCCAGCACCTGGGAGGTGGAAACCGACCGGGGCGACACTTCCTTCGTGCTCAAGGGCGAGGAGGACATCCGCCGCCTGGGCGCCAACGGCCTGCTGATCGCCGACAGCCACGGCATCCAGTTCCTGGTCCGCGACCTCACGGCGCTGGACAAGACCAGCCGGCGCCTGCTGGATCGCTTCCTGTAGGGATTCGGGCACGGGCACCAAGACGGCGAGCGCTCAGGGAAATGCCGACACCTCCGCATCCCCCTCCTTGGGCAGCACGTCCACTCCGACGTCGTGCTCGTGACGCTCGAGCGCTGGGTCGATGACCGGCTGTTTCAGCCTTGGCTCAGCGTATCGACTTGAACCCGGCCTCAAGGGTTCGCTGCGCCAGGCTTCGCCCGCCCTTGACCCCGGCTTCAAGCCATTTATGCCATTGGCACCCATTCGAAATTAAAAAAGAGGCGGAAACAAGGGTGTGTTGCCGGATGACCGTGCCAGCCGTCCTCTTCCGTTCGCGCGAGGCAATTCCTGACGAATGGATCGGACCCCTGGAAGAAGACGGCTGGCCGCGTCACTCCTGGACGACGATCTTGCCTACCATGCCAGCTTCCATATGGCCGGGAACGAGGCAGGCGAAGTCCACAGTACCCGCCGCCTGATCGAACTGCCAAACCAGCCCGCCGCGCTGCCCGGGCTGGAGCGTCACCATGTTCGGTTTGGCATGCTGCATCTGCGGCATCTTGCGCATCATCT
>DYIB01000051.1 GCA_020723855.1 Uliginosibacterium gangwonense | reverse complement strand
TCCCAGATGTAGGCCTTGGTGCAGCCGACCGCGTCGGCGACCTGCTGCAGGGTCAACTTCTTCGCCTCACGTAAGCGTCGCAGGCGTACTCCAAACGCCGAAGCCATGGCGATGCTCCTGTAGTAGGTAAACGGTCAATCAATGAAAACAAGACTCACAGTATAGCCCCGAGATACATAAAAGGTCTAGATGTGCCCCATTGATTGACAAGCGGAAATCTGCGGTTCAGAATCGCGCTTGTATCTCTTTACTTTACTTACGCGAGATGCGTGTTCAGTAACCCTGTCGCTGGCAGCCCGTACATCGGTCGCAGACCTCCGACGCCGATCCAGAAAGGACGAACAAGATGAAAAAAACCTTTGTCGACGTGATGCTCGAGCTGCCGGTGGATGCCACGCTGCGCGACTTCCTGACCACGCATGGCCTGCCGGTGCCCGATGGGTTCGCGTGGGACGACACGCCGGAGACCAGCCAGTTTTTGGTGGAGGCGGTCAAGGTGTGGTCCGATACCGACGCCCGCGACCGGATGACCGCCAACCTCATGGCCGCCATCCAACTGGGCGACGCGGCAGGCAAGCAAGCAATGTTCGAGGCCGTGGTGGCAGACGGTGCCGCACTGGCGGGCCTGACCCTGTGCGGCAGTGACATCCACCGCTCGTTCTGGCTCTACGTCCACCATCCGGCGCTGTTCGACCGCGCCTACGACTTCAGCTTCTGGGAGCACCACGGGCCGCAGACCCAGCAATACGATCTGGGCCTGAAGCGCCAGCCGAACGGTTCGGACACCCACCTGGCCGCACTGCGCCACGCCATCTCGGCGTTCTACAAGCGCGAGATGCAGTGCGGCGACAGCAGCGTGGCGCATCTGGTCGAGCGCAGCCCCGGCGTGTTCCTGCTGACCGTCCATGTCAAGGACATGGCCATGCTGAGGCTGGAGTTCGAGGGTTCGACCCTGAAGCGCCGCGTCGGCAATCCCAACATCCACATGGTGCTGGAGTACGCCAAGTCCACCGGCGTGGTGCGCACGCTGGTGCGCGGCGGCCAGAAATACCAGCAGATGCTGGTCGAGGCCTTCGCCGAGCATGTGCTGGGCGTCAAGGCGAACGCGCAGCGGATCAAGTCGCCGACGCTGAATTTGTCGATGCTGCGCACCGGCTTCGACGTGCCGGAAGCGTTCGAGGACGGTTTTTCGATGGTGCAACTGAAGGCGCTCACGCTCCTCAGCCCGGACGCCGCGCTGAAGATCGAATGCACCGCGATGCAGTCCAGCCAGCAACGCTCGGTGCACGAGCTGCTGAAGGAGAAACTGCCCGGCCCGCTGGAAGGCCAATGGGCGGTGACGGCGGCGCAGGTCAATCTCTACTATCCGCCCGAGCCGGGCCGCACGCGCGCGAAGGTGGTCACCATCGAAGTGACCAGCAAGGGGCGGCTCAACCTACACAAGTTCGACGCCAAGCTGCAGGCGCAGCTGGAAGGCTATCTGGTCTCGGTGGGCATCTTGCAGAAGGGCCAGACCCTGAGCGCGCAGGAACTTCCGCCGGAAGCGGACGCGATCAGTTCCTCTTCGACGTTCGAGGATTGATCGGTGGCGGCGCACGATGCCTGGGCCTTGGTCTGCTGTCTGTTCGCGGGCGGCACGCCCGTGCTGCGCAACATGCTGTCGCCGCGCGAGGCCGCCGCACTGTTCGTCCTCGGCAAGGCGGTCAGGCCGACGGTCGTCGATCAGTCGTTCGTCCTCTGTCCTCACTGCCAGCAGCATCGGGCGCAGGTCTGGGGCGATGGTCGCGGCGGGCGTATGTGCCGCTGTCCGGACCGCGGGCCGGTGGCCGTCGAAGCGAGCGATGGTGCGGCCTTGGCCTTGGACGAGGACTGGTTGCGCCAGAAGCTGCGTCTCGCGCTCGACATCGAAAGCCGGGACGGCATCGATGATCTCGGCGACGGCGTGTGGCGGCTCGGCGATGCTCGACGCTCGCCCGTGCTGCTCGCCCGCGATCTGGCGCGGGTGCAGCAAGAACCTGCGCTGTTGGATCGCGTGCGCGTGGCTGGCGGCGACATCCGGGTGATCGCGCCAAGGCCACGCACGGCGCGCGGATCGCCTTTCGGCGCGGGTGTGGAATGGTTGGCGCTGGAGGAGCGCTTCGCCTTCTATGGCGGCGGGATCACACTCGTCGGCGCGACAGCACCGTCCGCGCAACCGGCGGCCGCCGATCCGGCCGCACCAGTAAACGGGCCGTTCTCGGCAGACTTCAAATGGGCGACGCTGCCTGACATCAGCAGCACACCGATCCGATTCACCGTTGGTCAGGCCAAGGTGTTCGAGGCGCTGTGGTCGTTCAAGAGCGAGGCCACGACGGCGGAACGGATCATGCAACGCGCCGGGTTGGACAGCGCGAAACCGAGCGACCTGTTCAAGATCAAGGCGAAGGACAAGGGCAAGCCGGAGCCTGCGGCGCAGCACGCCGCCTACGTTGCCCTCGTGGTCACGCAGCAACGCGCAGGCTTGTATTCGATGCCCTGCGCGGCGGGCGCGTTGGCGTGATGGATTGCTGCTCCAAGTTCGCTGGACAACCGATGGCAATGGCACGCGCGCAAGTTGTGGGCACACAAGGCCGCGTGCGTGTGCCACGACGAAGAAGTTGGCGCAGGTTTCGAGAGAAAATAGGGCGGAACAGGGGCGAACCGGGTGCGTGATCGCCCCCTGTCCGCAAACCGTCGGCACACGCAGAATGACCGGGAACCCCGCGTGTCATGCGGGAAGCACAAATGAAAACGCCCAACTGAGAACAGTTGGGCGCTGAATTTTGGTGGCCAAGGGCGGAATCGAACCACCGACACAAGGATTTTCAGTCCTCTGCTCTACCAACTGAGCTACTTGGCCGTTTTCGCAGCAGCACCCACAAGGTGCAATTCCGCAAAGCGGCGGATTATAGCCGCGGCTCGAAATTTCGTCAAAGCCGCCGCACGGTCCGAGATTAGCGCGACGGCGGAGCCCCCGCCAGGCAGTAGCGGTTCTTGCCGCGGCGCTTGGCCTCGTACATGGCACGGTCGGCAGCCTCTCCGCCACGGAGGCAATGGCCCGGTCGTCCTCCAGGTCGTCCAGCAGCATGACGAACTCGTCGCCGCCGATGCGTGCCACAGTGTCCGACTCGCGCACCAGGTCGCCGCCCTTGTTGCCGAACTCGTCGTTGCTGGGCTTGAGGCCGTCCAGGTCGAGGAAGAACACGCCGAAGCGCTTGTGCTTGCGCCGGGCGACGGCCACGGCGGCGCGCAGCCGGTCCATCAGCAGCATGCGGTTGGCCAGTCCGGTGAGGGTGTCGTGCAAGGCCAGGTACTCGATGCGCCCTCGGGGATCGCTTTGTTCTCCTACTGCGGGAGTGCGCCTCCCACGCCCTGGGGAATCCAGCCGTTGGCGTACCAGATGAAGTAGATGGGAAAGCGCAAGATGAACAGCAGCGCCACGGCAATGAAACCGATATGCTGGTCGAGAACGAACCTGGGCATGATGGCCCGTGTCGCTGCGATCACCGGCTTGTTGATCTGGGCCAGGAACTTGTAAACGATGTTGTTGTGGCGGCGCTGCCCGGCGAGCAGGGCGAGCACCCCCTGCCCGATCAGCGACCACATGAAGAAGCCGTCCACCAGCATGAGGAGCTGGAAAACGGTGAACATTATTCGGGCGTCGTCGGTCATGGCGGGCAAGAAGAAAAGGCCTGCCGGCGGAGCGCCGGCAGGCCTTGATTATAACAAGCTTGCGCCCGGGTCCCGGCGTCAGTGGGCGGTCGCCTTGGCGGCGAGGATGCCCGTGTTCTGGCGCACGTAGAGCTCGTCCCACATCTCGTCGGCGCGCTTGTCGCGGTAGAGCAGCGAGCCGAGGAACACCGCCAGGAAGCCGAGGGGAATGGAGATCAGGCCGGGGTTCTTGAGCTCGAACAGCGGCTTCTCCAGACCGACGATGGAAGTCTCTTCGCCCCTGAACTTGTCCAGGTCGCCCTTGGCCTTGGCCACCGCCTTGTCGAGGGCAGCCTTGTCCTTTTCGGCCTTCGCCCTGACGGCGGCGTCCGCGGAAGCGAGGCCATCCTCGATGGCGGCGCGCTTGGCGGGCTCACCGTCGATGACCTTCTGCGCGGCGGCCTTGACGGCCTTCGGATAGGTCATGTTGGGAGACACCATCACCAGGCCGATGGCCGTCAGCGTACCGACCACCATGCCGGCCATGATGCCGCCGGTGTTGCAACGCTTCCAGTAGAGCGTCATCAGCACGCAGGGGAAGTTGGCCGAGGCGGCGACGGCAAAGGCCAGCGCAACCAGGTGGGCAACGTTCTGGCCCTTGGCGAGAATACCGATGGTGATGGCGAGCGCCCCGACGATCACGGTGGCGACACGCGCGGCTTTCACCTGCTCTGCGGCGGTCACGTGGTCTTCGCGGATGACGCCGACGTAGAGGTCGTGGGCCATGGCGGACGCCGCAGCCAGCACCAGGCCGGCGACGACCGCCACGATGGTGGCGAAGGCGACGGCGGCGACGAAGGCCAGGAAGAAGTTGCCGAGGAAGGAATCCGGGCCGCCGCCGACGAACTGGGCAAGCAGCGGTGCGGCCATGTTGCCGCCGGCGTCCACCGCGGCGATGTTGGCCGGGCCGACTTTCATCGCGGCGCCCAGACCCAGGAACAGCGTCAGCACATAGAAGCCGCCGATGATGGCCATGGCCCAGATCACCGACTTGCGCGCTTCCTGTGCCGTGGGCACGGTGAAAAAGCGCATCAGGATGTGGGGTAGCCCCGCGGTGCCGAACACCAGCGCCATGCCCAGCGAGATCTGGTCGATCGGCGCCTTGAATAGCAGGCCGGGCTCGAGGAAGCGCTGACCCAGTTCTTGCGCCGACATGTTCTTCGCCGCATCACCCAGCAGGCTCGCCACCTTCGCCTGGATCTTGGGATCGCCGACGGCCGCCTCGAGGAAGCCGGGCAGCGAGAAGCCATAGGGCGTCCACACGAACATGACCAGGAGAATGGAGGCCGTCACCAGCAGGATGGCCTTGATGATCTGCACCCAGGTCGTGGCAACCATGCCGCCGAACAGCACGTAGGCGAGCATCAGGATGCCGACGACGATCACCGAGACTTCGTAATCGATGCCGATCAGCGTTTTCACCAGTACGCCGCCGCCCACCATCTGGGCCGTCAGGTAGAAGGTGGACACGGTGATGGTGGACAGGGCGCCGACCACGCGCACCTTCTTCGGGTCGTTGCGGTAAGCCAGGATGTCGGCCAGGGTGTACTTGCCGATGTTGCGGCAGGGCTCGGCGATCACCAGCAGCACCGTGATGTAGGCCACCAGCCAGCCCACCGAGTACATGAAGCCGTCGTAGCCGTACTGGGAGATCAGGCCGGCGATACCGAGGAAGGAGGCCGCCGACAGGTAATCGCCGGCGATGGCCCAGCCGTTCTGCAGTCCCGACACGCCGCCGCCGGCGGTGTAGAAGTCGGAGGCCGTCTTCACGCGCTTGGCGGCGACGTAGGTGACGAACATCGTCAGCGAAATGATCGCGGCGAACACCGCGAAGGTCAGGAACTTCCACTTGTCGGCGACCGCGCCCCGGGCGAATGCCGGAGCCGACACCAGCGGCATGGCCACGGCGAACAGGCCGAGCAGCATCTTGTTGCGCATGGAATCCATCGATTATCTCCTGCCGATTTTCTCCGCGTCGCGGATGAGTTCCTTCGCCATCTCGTCGAACACCTTGTTGGCGTGGCGCGAGTAGTAGAACGCGATGCCCCAGGCAACGATGAACTCGGACAGCGCGAATACCAGGCCGACGTTCACCGCCCCCCACACCTTGATCTTGAACAGATCCGGGAAGTAGGCCGCGCCGACGGGAAGCAGGAAGTAATAGGCGATCGAGAACACCATCAGCCCCATGAGGAAGCCCACCTTGCGGCGATGCAGTTCCTGGAACCGAGGATCGGCGTCGATCGCCGCCCAGTTGATTGCCGTTTTTGCCATATGCCCTCCATCCAATGATGCCGAAGCAACTGCCTCGGGCACGGATGGCACTGTACGGGTCGGCGCTGACGCGGCTCTTACGGCTTGCTGACGCTCGGCTTACGCGCCCCTTACGGAGGGCTTACAGGAAAGACCCGGACTCAGGCCGGCTGCGGCTCGGCCTGGCGGATGGCATGGCGCCGGAACACCACCTGCACCAGCGTTCCATGCTCGTTGGGATTGGGCTTGAGCAGCACGTTGGCGCGGTGCAGCTCGGCGATCTCGCGCACGATGGCGAGCCCGAGGCCGCTGCCGTCGGCATCGCTGCCCAGAACCCGGTAGAAGCGCTCGAACACCAGGTCGCGGTCCGTCTCGGGGATTCCGATGCCGTTGTCCTCGACTTCGAGCACGGCGAACTCGGCGGCGCGCACCCGCACCGTCACGCGGCCGCCGGCCGCGGTGTATTTGATGGCGTTGTCGATGAGATTCTTGACGAGCTCGCCCAGCAGAATCGCGTTGCCGTCGATCATCACCGGCCAGTCGGTGCCCTCGAAGCCGATGTCGATCTTCTTGTCGCGCGCGCGCGCCACCCATGCCAGCGTGGCCTCGCGCGCCAACTGCTCCAGATCCAAGGGCTCGACCGCGTGGACCTTTTCGTGGCTCGACTCGGCGCGCGCCAGCGCCAGCAACTGGTTGATCAGATGCGTCGCGCGTTCCGCGCTCTCGGCGATGTTGCGCAGCGAGGCGCGTATCTGCTCCGGATCGGTTTCCGACAATGCCAGCTCGGTCTGCATTTTCAGCCCGGCGAGCGGCGTGCGCATCTGGTGGGCGGCATCGGCGATGAAGCGTTGCTGCGCCTCCAGGTTCTGCTCCAGCCGCGCCATCATTTCGTTGAAGGCCAGTACCACCGGGCGCACCTCCTCGGGTATGCCCGCCGTGGGAATGGGCGACAGGTCGCTGGGACGCCGTCGCCGGATCATGCGGCCCAGCCGGTTGAGGGGCTCGACGCCGCGCCCCAGGCCTATCCACACGAGGATGGCGGCCAGCGGGATCATGTAGAATTGGGGCAGGGTCACGCCGCCCAGAATGCGGTTGGCCAGGGCGCTGCGCTTGTTGCGCGTCTCGGCCACCTGGATGGTGATGTGGGGAGAATCCGGCCGGGGCTGCAGGTACATGTAGGCGACGCGCACGTCCTCGCCGTGGAGCGTGTCGTCGCGAAAATAGGCGGTATTGGTCTGCCGCTCCCCGGGCGGCTCCGCCCGGGGAAGCTCCCGGTCGCCGGCGATCAGCTCGCCGCGCAGGCCGAGAACTTGGTAATAGACCGTGTCGTGCTCGTCGGCGCGCAGCACGTCGCGCGCCGCGCCGGGCAGGTTGATGACCACCTCGCCGTTGCTCATCCAGATCAGGCGCGCGACGGCGTCGAGGCGCTTGGCCAGATCCTGGTCGTAAGGCTGGTCGGCGATGTGGCTCGCCACGCTCTGGGTGAGGACGATGCTGACCGGCCAGATGAGCAGCAGGGGCACCAGCATCCAGTCGAGGATCTCGCCGAATACCGAGTTGAACTCGGTGCGCTCCTCCCGGGGCTTGCGCTTATACCACTCAGTGACCGCCATCGGGCTTTTCCAGACAGTAGCCCAGCCCCCGTACCGTGGTGATCTTCACGCCGCCCGGCTCGAGCTTCTTGCGCAGGCGATGCACATAGACTTCGATGGCATTGGTGCTGACCTCCTCGCCCCAGCCGCACAGATGGTCCACCAGTTGCTCCTTGCCCACCAGGCGGCCGGCACGCAGCAGAAGAATCTCCAGCAGACCCAGTTCCCGGGCGGAAAGGTCCACGACCTGGCCGTTGAGCCTGGCCACCCGGTCCACCTGATCATAGAGCAGCGGGCCGAAATCGACCCGGGTGGAGTTGCCCGTGCCGCGGCGGGTGAGTGCGCGTACGCGCGCCTCCAGCTCGGGCAGGGCGAAGGGCTTGGTGAGGTAATCGTCGGCGCCGGCGTCCAGGCCGCGCACCCGCTCCTCGACCGCGTCCTGGGCGGTGAGGATCAGCACCGGCAGGGGCGACTTGCGCGCCCGCAAGCGTTTCAGCACCTCGATGCCGGACAGCTTGGGCAGGCCCAGATCCAGGATCAACAGGTCGAACTGCTGGCCCATCAGGGCGGTGTCGGCATCGCTGCCGGTGGCGACGTGGTCCACGGCGTAACCGGACTTGCGCAGGGTCCGTACTAGGCCATCCGCGATGATGCGGTCGTCTTCAGCGAGAAGGATGCGCATGATGGAGATGACGGAAACGGTCTGGTTGTAAGCATCTTGTAAGGCTCCCCCATTAGCCTTTATTCCGCTGTTCTCCTTTACTCGGTCCTAGGGGGTGAGCTGGCAGTCGTCAGCAAGCCTCGGGGAGCGGCCCCAGCCCTGCAGCGGGCCGCTCCCTGCCGTTTTTTTGGCCGAGTTTATCACAGCGTCCTTTGCCGCCCCCCGCCGCCGGCTTACCGTCCGCGGACCTTTTCCCGCGCGGGCTATTCCCCGCACGCCGCGACGCGCACGGGGATGCCCTGCCGACCGGGTTATCTGTGCTGGCCCGCGGAGAACACGAAGTTGTCGTACGCGTTCTCCGCCACGCGGAACCACAGGTTCTGATCTTCGCGGAATTTCTTCCAGTGCTCGTAGACTTTCCTGAAGCGGGGATTCTTGGCCGCAGTCTCCTCATAGATCTCGAACGTGGTCTTGTAGGCGGCGGCCATGATCTCGCGCGAGAAGGGGCGCAACTGCGTGCCGCTCGCCACCAGGCGCTTGAGCGCCGCGGGGTTCTTGGCGTCGTAGCGAGCCTGCATCACCACATGGGCTTCCGCAGCCGCAGCCTCCAGTATGTTCTGGTAATCCTTGGGCAGGCTGTCCCAGTGCTTCTGGTTGATGTAGAGGGACACCTGGGGACCGCCCTCCCACCATGCCGGGTAGTAGTAATACTTGGCCACCTTGTTGAAGCCCAGCTTCTCGTCGTCATAAGGGCCGACCCACTCGGCGGCGTCGATGGTGCCCTTCTCCAGGGCCGGGTATACGTCGGCGCCGGGCAACTGCTGCGGCACGGCGCCAAGCTTGGCCATCACCTCGCCGGCAAAGCCCGCGATACGCATTTTGAGGCCCTTGAGATCGGCCAGCGTCTTGATCTCCTTGCGGAACCAGCCGCCCATCTGGGTACCGGTGTTGCCGCAGGGGATGTTGTAAATGTTGTAGTCACGGAAGAACTCGCGCATCAGCTCCAGGCCGCCCCCCTCGTACATCCAGGCGCTCTGCTGGCGGCTGTTCAGGCCGAAAGGCACGGCGCAGTCGAAAGCGAAGGTGGGGTCCTTGCCGACGAAGTAGTAGCTCGCCGAGTGCCCCATTTCCACCGTCCCTTCCTTGACCGCATCGAGCACCTGGAAACCCGGGACGATCTCGCCTGCGGCAAAGAGCTGGATCTGGAATCTGCCGTTGGTCGCCGCCGCCACCCGCCGGACGAGCGTCTCGGTGGCACCGAACAGCGTGTCAAGGCTCTTCGGGAAGCTGGAAGCCAGGCGCCATTTGATTTGCGGCGCCTGGGCGTGAACAATGGCCGGAGCGGCAAGAGCACCGGCGGCGAGCCCGGCGCCGGCATTTCTCAAGAACGTCCGTCTTTCCATCAGGTCATCTCCTTTCATTGGGACTCTCGCGCTTGCTCGAAGAACGAGACCTCCGGCGGGATACCATCGAGGCGCGAAATGGAAACTGCGATGCCCGCCGAACCGGGGAGGAATCGTCCGTACGCTGACAAGCTTACGACGACAACGGGCGATTCCGCAAAGCGCGGGGTCAAAAAAATCCCTGCAGACCGGGCCTGCAGGGATCGACCTGACGGATAGCCGCATACCGGGTATGCGGCGCGCCGGCTTACTTCTTTTGGCCGCCGCCGGAATACACGAAGTTGTCGAACGCGTTTTCCGCCACGCGGAACCACAG
Organism: Uliginosibacterium gangwonense; assembly: GCA_020723855.1. Lineage (GTDB taxonomy): Bacteria > Pseudomonadota > Gammaproteobacteria > Burkholderiales > Rhodocyclaceae > DYIB01. The sequence goes on along the minus strand of DYIB01000051.1, from coordinate 12,949 downwards.
GTACTGGTCGTCGCGGAATTTCTTCCAAGGTTCGTAGATTTTCTTGAACTTGGGATTCTTGGCCGCGGTTTCCTCGTACAGGGCGAAGGCCTCCTTGTAGCAGGCGGCCATCACCTCGCGCGAGAAGGGGCGCAGTTGCGTGCCGCTGGCCACCAGCCTCTTCAACGCAGCGGGGTTGCGCACATCGTAGCGGGCCTGCATTTCCACGTGGGCCTCGGCGCAGGCGGCTTCCAGGATGTTCTGGTAGTCCTTGGGCAGGCCGTCCCACTGCTTCTGGTTCACATAGATGGACAACTGCGGGCCGCCTTCCCACCAGCCGGGGTAGTAGTAGTATTTGGCGACCTTGTTGAAGCCCAGCTTCTCGTCATCGTAGGGACCGACCCACTCGGCGGCGTCGATGGTGCCCTTCTCCAGGGAGGGATAGATGTCGCCACCGGGAATCTGCTGGGGCACCAGGCCCAGGCGGGTCAGCACCTGGCCGGCAAAGCCGCCGATGCGCATCTTCAGGCCCTTGAGGTCCTCGACGCTCTTGATCTCCTTGCGATACCAGCCGCCCATCTGGGCACCCGTGTTGCCGCAGGGGATGTTGACGATGTTGTACTCCTTGAAAAACTCGCGCATCAGCTCCAGGCCGCCGCCCTCGTACATCCAGGCGGTCTGCTGGCGGCTGTTCAGGCCGAAGGGCACCGCCGTGTCGAAGGCGAAGGCGGGATCCTTGCCGACGTAGTAGTAGCTGGCGGAATGGCCCAGCTCGACGGTGCCGTCCTTCACCGCATCCAGCACCTGGAAGGGCGGCACGAGCTCGCCGCCGGCGAACACCTGGATCTGGAACCTGCCGCCGGTGGCGGCGGCCACGCGCTTGGCAACCGTCTCGGCGGCGCCGTAGATGGTGTCGAGGCTCTTGGGGAAGCTCGACGCGAGACGCCACTTGATCTGTGGGGACTGGGCATGCACGATGGCCGGGGCGGCGAGCGTGGTAGCGGCAAGGCCCGCGCCGGCTTTCTTCAGAAACGAACGACGTTCCATTCAGGTCTCCTTTTAGGTTCTGGCTTGTGATGCGGTGGCCGTTTTGCGGCAGGAATACCTCAGCCCCCTGCGGCTCGGGACTGCGCGCCAGATATTACATGCGATCGATCCGCCTACAAGGAGCAATAAGGGGTTAACCTGGTTGGGGAAAACCCTTATGGAACGGGAGCTTCAGGCCCCCGCCACGGTCATGCGCTCGACCAGGATGGAGCCGGTGTGTTTCGACCCGCGCACCAGCACGTCGTTGCCGACGGCGACGATGCCGCGGAACATGTCGCGCAGGTTGGAGGCGATGGTGATTTCCTGGACCGGATACTGGATGGCCCCGTTTTCCACCCAATACCCGGCGGCACCGCGGGAGTAGTCGCCGGTGACGTAGTTGACGCCATGTCCGAGCAGCTCGGTGACCAGCAGGCCCCGGTCCATCTGGCGAATGAGCCCCTCGAGATCGTGGCCGCCCGGCGCCAGCAGCAGGTTGTGGCAGCCGCCGGCGTTGCCGGTGCTGCGCAGCCCCAGCTTGCGCGCCGTATAGGTGCTGAGGAAGTAGCCGGCAAGCACGCCGTCCTCCACCACCTCCCGGTCGGCGGTGGCCACGCCGTCGTCGTCGAAGGGCGCGCTGGCCAGTCCCTTGGCGATATGGGGGCGTTCGCTGAGGCGCACCAGGGGCGAGAAGATCTGCTTGCCGAGGCTATCCATCAGGAAGGAAGCCTTGCGGTACAGGCTGCCGCCGCTCGCCGCATAGACGAAGTTGCCCAGCAGCGCCGCCGCCAGGGGCGCTTCGAACAGCACCGGCACGTCGCAGGTCGGGATCCGGCGCGCTTCCAGGCGCGACAGGGCACGGCGCGCGGCGTATTCGCCCACCGCCTCCGGCTGCGCCAGTTCGGCGGCGTCGCGCCGGGTCACGTACCAGTCGTCCCGCTGCATGCCGTCGCCCTCGCCGGCGATCACCGAGCAGGACAGATAGTAGCGCGACGAGGCATAGCCGCCCATGAAACCGAGGCTGTTGGCGGAGACGAAATGGGACTGCTGGGTGGAAACGCTGGCACCCTCGGAGTTGCGCACCAGGGGGCTCACGGCAAAGGCGGCGTCCTCGCAGCGCCGCGCCAGCTCGATGGCCTGCTCCACCGGCAGGTCCCAGGGGTGGTAGAGATCCAGATCGGGCGTCTCCCGCGCCAGCCAGTCGGCTTCCGGCAGGCCGGCACAATCGTCCGGCGCGGTGAAGCGTGCGATGGACAGGGCCGCGTCCACCGCGGCGCGCAGGGCGTCCGGGTTGAAGTCGGAGGTGCTGGCATGGCCGCGCTGCTTGCCCACGTACACCGTGACACCCACGCCCTTGTCGCGGTTGTATTCGATGGTCTCCACCTCGCCGCGGCGCACGGTGACGGACTGGCCGAAGCCTTCCGAGACGTCGGTTTCACAGGCATCCGCGCCGCGCAAGCGGGCATAGTCGAGAATGTCCTGCGCCATCTGGCGCAGCGTGTCCTGGGCGTAGCTGAATTCTTGATTGGCCATAGTGGAAATAGTGAAGAGGGCGGCGGCGCGTCGGAAGATATAATGATACCAATTCGCCCCCGCTTCCCATGGACGACTCTCAAGAATTCGACCGCCCCAGCAAGTCCCGGCGCAAGCGCGACATGCATGCCCTGCAGGAGCTCGGCGCTTCCCTGGTCGAGCTGTCGCCGGAGCGGCTGGCGCGCATGGAGCTGCCGGAGGATTTGCGCGAGGCGGTGCGCGCAGCCCAGCGCATGACCAAGCATGAAGCGCGCCGCCGCCAGATGCAATACATCGGCCGCCTGATGCGCGTCGTGGATCCGCAGCCGATACGGGACGCCCTCGATGCGCTCAATGGCAGCTCGCGCAGCCAGGCGGCCCTGCAGCACCGCTTGGAGCGGCTGCGCAGCCGTCTGCTGGAGGACGAGGAGGTGCTGGGCGAGATCGCGGCCCAGGCACCCGGCGCCGATCTGCAGCACCTGCGCCGACTCAGGCGCAACGCGCTCAAGGAGCAGGAGGCGGGCAGGCCGCCCAGGAGTTACCGCGAGTTGTTCCGCGAGCTGCGGCAATTATTGGGGGAATGAGGACATGGACGAGGAACTGCTGATCGGCCTGGTGTCGATATCCGACCGCGCCTCCCAAGGCGTCTACCAGGACCAGGGCGTGCCGGCCCTGCGCGACTGGTTTGCCGCCGCGCTCGCCTCCCCCTGGCGCATGGAGACGCGCCTGATTCCCGACGAGCAGCCGGTGATCGAACGCACCTTGATCGAGCTGGCGGATACCATCGGCTGCCATCTCATCCTCACCACCGGCGGCACCGGTCCGGCGCCGCGCGACGTCACGCCCGAGGCTACCCTGGCGGTGGCGCACAAGGTCATGCCGGGCTTCGGCGAGGAGATGCGCAGGATCAGCCTGCATTTCGTGCCCACCGCCATCCTGTCGCGCCAGGTGGCCGTCATCCGCGGCAAGTCCCTCATCATCAACCTGCCGGGCCAGCCCAAGTCCATCAAGGAAACCCTGGAAGGCGTCAAGGCCGCGGACGGGAGCCAGGTCGTGCCCGGCATCTTCGCCGCCGTGCCCTATTGCATCGATCTCATCGGCGGGCCTTATATCGAGACCCACGAGGCGGTGGTGAAGGCCTTCCGGCCGAAATCGGCCCTGCGGCCGAAGAAGTAGCGCAGCTTCAGGCGGAGGCCGCGCGGTAGCGGCCGATGTCGAACTCCATGCCGCTCTCCAGCAGCTCCAGGGGCTGCAGGCTGACCCGGCGGCCGTCCACGGCAAACTCCAGGGGCATATCCGTCTCGAACGCCCGCGCCGGCAACACCACCCGCAGCGTCTCGCCCGGCGCCGCCCCATCGAGCAGGATCGCTTCGCAGGCCATGCCGCCCAGGTCAGCCTCCACGGCGCGCGGCGTCTTCGACAGGGTCTCGATGCCCACCGCGCCCAGGCTCTCGGTGCTGCGGCGCAAGCGGCGCACCACACCCACCAGCCAGTTGTCGCCGCCTTCCGGCTGCAGGCCCAGCAGCGCACCGATGCGGATCCAGTCGTTGTTCGCCAGGGGCAACTGGGCACCCATGCCGCCCAGGCTGACGTCTTCCACGATCCAGGCCTCGGCTTCCCCGCCATCCCGGCCCAGCAACCGCGCGTGGATGCGCCCCAGACCGTGGATCACCGCCAGCCGCGACTTGACGCGATGGCGCACTGAAGAGCGCGTGGGCGGCCTGGCTGCCCAGTACAAGGCCAAGTGGCGCAGCACCGACAGCACGATCTTGGGCGAGTATTGCCCGCCCAGATTCAAGTCGCCCGGCACTTCGCCGCCCTCCAGCACTTTGCCCAGGGCGGCGACTTCATCGAGGGCGGTGCTGGTGTTGAAGAAACGCAGCGTCGGCGACGGCTGCGGCAGCTTGGCGAGCCGCGTCGGCGGCAGCGCCTGGGCGCAGTCCACCCAATAGACGTTGTCCGGGCGCACCTCGGCGGTAAGCGCGATGCGGCCGAGAAAATGCTGGATCAGCCGTTCGGCCAGCTCGATTTCCAGGGGCATCAGACTGTCCATGGACGAGGCGTGGAAGACCAGCGCCTTGAGGTACTCCCGCTCGGCCGTGGTCTCGCCCGGCGCGGTCGGATAAGGCGCCAGCCGGCGCTGGGAAAACTTGCCGTGCTCGGCGGCCAGGTAGGCCTTGCCCAGCCGGCGCCAGATTTCCACGGACAGGGGTCCGTAACGGAACTGCTCCCATTTCAGTTGCGTGCCGTAGGCGCGCAGCAGGCGCACCGTCAGCAGCGGCAACTGCGCCCGGATCTCTTCCGCGCCCTTTTTTTCCTGGGCGGCGTAGCGATCCAGGCAATCCTCGTAGGCGCGGGCCAGTTGCGCCCAGAAGCCGCAGATGCTACTCCACAGCCTCATCTCCTGGGCGCGGCCCAGGCGGGGGGAGGTCAGGTAGTCGCGCCCGGCGCGGCGCGCATGGGCCTGGACGGCTTCGTCGAATCGGGAGATCAGGCTGAAACGCTGCTCGAGCTTGAACTTGTCTTCCGCGCCGATTGATTCCAGCCAGCCGGCCGCCTCGTCCAGCGCCGTGGCCGGCGCCATCCCCACGAAGCTTTCGAACACGCGGCGCGCTTCCCTTGCGTCCGCAAGAGGATGGTCCGGCTTGGCGCCGAAGATTCCGAGCATATCGCGGTCCCTGATCCATCGGTCGGCGCACGAGCGGCGCATGCCGATCATTATGACGACCGAACAAGCATAGTCGAACTTCGCCGGCCTGTCACGCCGCGCGTCGCCGCGGGCGGGCGGCCAGGGGCAGATTGACGGCGCTCCATTGCTCGACCAGCTCCACACCCCAGGCAACGCCGAAGCCGGTGATGTCGCTGCCGATGGCACCCAGCCCGCCGCTGCAGTTGGCGGCGGACAGGTCCACATGCAGCCAGGGACGTTCCCCCGTGAAGCGCTTGAGGAAACGCGCCGCCAGGATGTGGTCGGCCTCGCCGTCGAGGGTACATTGCTTGATGTCCGCCACCTTGCTCTCCAGCGCCGCCTCGTAGTCGGCATCGAGGGGGAAGGGACACACCCGCTCGCCGCTCGCCTCGCCGGCGGCCACGGCCAGGCGCGCCAGTTCTGGATTGCTCGCGAACACGCCGGCGTAGCGGCTGCCCAGGGCGTAGATCATGCTGCCGGTGAGGGTGGCGAAGTCCACGATGAGGTCGGGGGGCTCGCCGGCGCCGCGGGCGGCCAGGGTCAGGGTGTCCGCCAGGACCATGCGCCCCTCGGCGTCGGTGTGCACCACTTCGATGGTAGTGCCGTCCAGGGCCGTGACGATGTCATTCTGCTTGTAGGCCTGGGGCGAGATGTGATTCTGGGCGATGGCGAGCCAGGCATCCACCGCCACCGGCGCACCGCACTCCGCCAGGGCCTGCATCAGGCCCAGGGCGACCGCCGAGCCGTTCATGTCCTCGTGCATGCCGTGCATGTACTTGGCCGGCTTCAGATTGTGGCCGCCGGTGTCAAAGCAGATGCCCTTGCCCACCAGGGCGATGCGCCCGCGCGCGGTGCGCGGGCGGTAGGAGAGATGCACCACGGCCGCGTCCTGATCGGCGCTGCCCTGGGCCACGGCGACGAAGGCACCGGCGCCCATGCGCCGCAGGCGCTTCATGTCGTACTCTTCGCAGCGCCAGCCGCGGCTGCGCGCCAGACGCCGCAGGCGCTCGCGGTAGCGCGCCGGCGTCAGCTCGTTGGGGGGTAGCGCCGTCAGCTCGCGTGCCAGGAAATTGGCGCGCGCCATCGCCGCCACCCGTTCCGCCTCGGCCGCCGCCAGGCGGCCGTGCAGGCGCAGGGTCTGCAGCGGCTTGACGCCATCCTTCTTCTTGCGCACCGGCAGGCGCGCGCCGTTCGCCCAGGCCACGTAGAGGGCCTGGCGCGCGAACTCGGCGCGTTCGTCGTCGTTGCCCAGCACGCCGATGGCCAGTTCCCGCGGCTGCTCTTCCAGCAGCAGCGCCACGGCCTTGCGCAGCACCGTGTAGCGCTCGAAAGGAGTCTTGGCCGCGTCCATCATCACGAACACGCACAGCCCGCCGTGCTCCAGGTGCACCGCCGCGGGGGACTTCGCCAGTTCCTCCGCCTTCATGTCGCGCCGCTTCAGGACGGCCGCGAGCCGCTCGCGCTGCGGCACGCCGGCAATGCTTTCCAGTTTCTTCGCCAGGGGCAGCACGATCAGCGAATGAAGGCTCTTGGCCAGCGCCGCCTCATCGAGCGGTTTGGCGATTTGTACGAGTTTGGCCAGCATGGGTTTAAAATGCGCGATTCGACGGCCGATTATAGCAACGCACCGCCCACTTCTTATCCATGCGGCAATACCTGGACCTGATGCGCCACGTGCTGGAACACGGGCACGAAAAAAGCGACCGCACCGGCACCGGCACCCTGTCGGTATTCGGCTGGCAGATGCGCTTCGACCTGAGCGAGGGCTTCCCCCTGCTCACCACCAAGAAGCTGCACACCAAATCCATCATCCACGAGCTGCTGTGGTTCCTGCGCGGCGACACCAACATCCGCTATCTGAAGGACCACGGCGTCTCCATCTGGGACGAGTGGGCCGACGCGGACGGCGAGCTGGGCCCGATCTACGGCAAGCAATGGCGGCGCTGGGAGACGGCCGACGGGCGCAGCATCGACCAGATCGCCCAGCTCGTGGACGGCTTGAAGCGCAACCCCGATTCGCGCCGCCACATCGTGTCGGCCTGGAATCCGGGCGAGGTGGAACGTATGAAGCTGCCGCCCTGCCATGCCCTGTTCCAGTTCTACGTGGCGGGCGGCAGGCTATCCTGCCAGCTCTACCAGCGCAGCGCCGACATCTTCCTGGGCGTGCCGTTCAACATCGCTTCCTACGCCCTGCTGACCCTGATGGTGGCCCAGGTATGCGGCTACCGCCCGGGCGAGTTCGTGCATACCCTGGGGGACGCCCACCTCTACCTCAACCACCTGGAACAGGCGCGCCTGCAGCTCGCGCGCGAACCGCGGCCGCTGCCGCGCATGCGCGTAAACCCCGAGGTGCGGGACATTTTCGCCTTTCGTTTCGAAGACTTCACCCTCGAAGGCTACGACCCGCATCCGCACATCGCCGCGCCGGTGGCTGTCTAGACCGCTCACATCCCATTGATCGGATTGTAAATTTCACAATTGACAAATATCAACAACGGGACGCGCATCCGGTGTAGCATAAAAGTGTGGCAACGACCATTGCCCACCACGCAAACGAGGAGGTAGCCATGCCCGCCCGTACCGAGACCGAGGCAGACAAGCCGAAGAAGCGTGCGGCGCCCAAATCGGCCGCCAACGCCGACGCACCTGCCAAGACCACCAGAGCGCGCCGCACCAGTCCCGTGCGCCCGCGCGACGACGATGCGGTCAATGCGGAAGAACGCTTGCGGTACATCGCCGAGGCCGCTTATTACCGCGCCGAGAAGCGTGGTTTCGCGCCCGGCGGAGAGCTCGACGACTGGCTCGAGGCGGAAGCCGAAGTGGACAGCCGGCTGGCGCGCCGCAGCATCAACTGACCGCCGGGTCCGGCAGTCCCGTCACGCCTTTCTCGCTCGCGCGCCCCGCCAGCCTGCGGCGCCGGGTGCGCGCAATACTCCACCACTTTCGAGACAGGGCACACGGCACGCAAGAACATCGGGAATACTTCATGCACGAAGGTCTGGATCCGCGCTCCGTCATGCAACTGACGCGCGATACCTTCGCCCTGGTGCTGGCCGGCGGCCGCGGCAGCCGGTTGATGCAGCTCACCGACTGGCGCGCCAAGCCGGCGGTGCCCTTCGGCGGCAAGTTCCGCATCATCGATTTCACGTTGTCCAACTGCGTGAACTCCGGCATTCGCCGCATAGGGGTGGCCACCCAGTACAAATCCCAGAGCCTGATCCATCACCTGCAGCGCGGCTGGAGCTTTCTCGACGGCCGCCTGAACGAGTTCATCGACCTGCTGCCCGCCCAGCAGCAGGTGGAGGAAAGCTGGTACCGGGGAACGGCCGACGCCGTGTTCCAGAATCTGGACATGCTGAGGCGCAACCGGCCGGCCTACGTGCTGGTGTTGTCCGGCGACCAGGTGTACAAGATGGACTACGGCAAGCTGCTCGCCTTCCATGTCACGCGCCGCGCCGACCTGACCGTGGCCTGCGTCGAGGTGCCCGTGGCGCAAGCGCGCGCCTTCGGCGTGATGTCCGTGGGCGAGGACGGGCGGGTGCAGCGCTTCGAGGAAAAGCCCGAGCACCCGGAGCCCGTGCCGGGCAATCCGGCGACAGCCCTGGCCAGCATGGGAATCTATGTGTTCAACGCGGCCTTCCTGTTCGAGCAGTTGATCCGCGACCACGACGATCCGGATTCTTCCCACGACTTCGGCAAGGATCTCATCCCCTACCTCATCCCGCGCTACCGGGTATATGCCCATCGCTTCGCCGACAGCAGCGTCGGCAGCGAGCAGGGCGAACCCTACTGGCGCGACGTGGGCACGGTGGACGCCTACTGGGAAGCCAACATGGAGTTGTGCAAGGTGGTGCCGGAGCTCAACCTCTACGACGAGGTGTGGCCCATCTGGACCTATCAGGAGCAGCAGCCGCCGGCCAAGTTCGTGTTCGACGACGAGAACCGGCGCGGCACGGCCATCGACTCGCTGGTGTCGGGAGGCTGCATCATCAGCGGCGCCGCCGTGCGCCGCTCGCTTCTGTTCACGGGTGTGCGCGTGAACGCCGGTGGCATCGTGGAGGACTCGGTGATCCTCCCCAAGGTGGAGATTGGCGAGGACGTTGTCATACGGCGTGCGGTAGTGGACAAGCGCTGCCGCATTCCCGCCGGCATGCGCATCGGTGTGAACCGCAAAGCGGACCGGGAGCGTTTCCATGTCACCGAGCGGGGCATCACCCTGGTCACGCCCGAGATGCTGGGACAACACGTGCACCGGGTACGCTAGCGGTGGCGCCGCCCCAGGTCTAGACTGAACCAATGCCGGTCCGCGAGGACCAACCGAGGACGGGCGTCTGTCTCCGTCACGCCCCGGTTGCCGACAAGTCGATGAACGAGAAGAAACTGGACGTGGTCTTCCTCTGGCACATGCACCAGCCGGATTACCGCGACCACGACAGCGGCGAGTTCCTGTTGCCCTGGGTCTATCTGCACGGCCTCAAGGACTACACGGATATGGCTGCCCACCTGGAGCGCCACCCGTCGATCCGCGCCGTCGTGAATTTCGTCCCGGTGCTGCTGGACCAGATCGAGGACTACGTCGCCCAGCTCGACGCCGGCTCGCTGCGCGACCCCCTGCTGCGCATGCTGGTGCGGGAACACCATGACGACCTCACCCAGGAAGAGCGCCATTGGCTGCTCACCACCTGCTTCACCGGCAACCATATGCGCATACTCGCGCCCTATCCGCGCTACCAGCGCCTGTTCGAGCTGTGCCGCCTGAGCCGCGACGAGGCGGGCTTCGGCGTCAGCTATCTGTCGGGACGCTACTTCGCCGACCTGGTCACCTGGTATCACCTGGCGTGGACCGGCGAGACGGAAAGGCGGCGCATCCCCCTGCTGGCGGAACTGATGAGCAAGGGTGAGGGCTTCACGCTTGACGACCGGCGCCGCCTGCTCGGCTATATCGGCGATACCCTGCGCAATCTGATACCGCGCTACCGGGCGCTGGCCGAGCGCGGCCAGATCGAGCTGTCCACCACGCCCCACACCCACCCGATCGGGCCGCTGCTGATCGATTTCGCCTGCGCACGCGAGGCCATGCCGGACGTGGTCTTGCCCCTGGGCAGGGGCTACCCGGGCGGGCGCATGCGCGCCGCCGCCCAGTTGAGCGCCGCCATCGACAGCCACCGCCGGCGCTTCGGTGCGCCGCCGGGGGGCCTGTGGCCGGCCGAAGGGGCAGTGTCCGCGCCGTTTCTGCAGTTGGTCGCGGCCCAGGGCGTCAAGTGGACCGCCTCCAGCGAGACCGTGTTGCTCAACAGCCTGAAGCGCCACGGCGCCCACCCGCCGCCGCGCAACGAATACCTGTACCGTCCCTGGCGCCTGCCCGAGGCGGGCGGCCTCACCCTGTTCTTCCGCGACGAACGCCTGTCGGACCTGATCGGCTTTGAATACAGCAAATGGCATGGCCGCGACGCCGCGCGGCATTTCGTGGATGAATTGGACAAGATACGGGAAGCGGCGCCACCGGGCCAAACACCCGTCGTGTCGGTGATCCTCGATGGCGAGAACGCCTGGGAATACTATCCCTACAACGCCTACTACTTCTTCGACGACCTGTATTCACTGCTGGCTGCCCGGGAGGGCATACGCTGCACCACCTTCGCCGGGCGCCTGGCAGAGGACCAGAATGACGTGGGCACCCTGCCGGCGCTGGTGGCGGGAAGCTGGGTCTATGGCACCCTGTCCACCTGGATCGGCGACCCGGACAAGAACCGCGCCTGGGAGCTGCTGTGCGCGGCGAAACAAAGCTATGACCTGGTCAGCGCCAGCCGGCGCCTGGACGAGGGCGCGGCCGCGGCGGCGCAAGCCCAGCTCGCCGTGTGCGAAGGCTCCGACTGGTTCTGGTGGTTCGGCGACTACAACCCGCCGGCCACGGTGGCGAGCTTCGACCGCCTGTTCCGCCGCAACCTGGCGCGCCTGTATCGCCTCATGCAACTGCCGGCGCCGCCCCAGGTGGACATGCCCATCAGCCAGGGCCACGGCTCGCCCGAGTCCGGCGGCACCATGCGGCGGGCAGCCGAGTAAGATGCGATTGTGAGAAGGAGACGGCCATGACCGATATCATCAAGCTCCTGGGCGAAGAAGCGGAGACGCTGCTGAGCCATGTGTGCAGAGGCATTCCCAAGGAACGCCTGCACCTCCCCGGCCCCGACTTCGTGGACCGGGTGCACGCCTCGTCGGACCGCAAGCCCGCCGTGCTGCGCAGCCTGGCCGCCCTGTTCAATCACGGACGCCTGGCGGGAACCGGCTATCTCTCCATCCTGCCCGTGGACCAGGGCGTGGAGCACTCGGCCGGCGCCTCCTTCGCGCCCAATCCCGATTTCTTCGATCCGGAGGCCATCGTCCGGCTTGCCGTCGAGGGCGGCTGCAATGCCGTGGCGTCGACCCTGGGGGTGCTGGGGGCGATGGCGCGCAAGTTTGCCCACCGCATTCCATTCATCGTCAAGATCAATCACAACGAGCTGCTGAGCTACCCCAACAGGTACGACCAGACCCTGTATGCCGGCGTGGAGCAGGCCTTCGACATGGGGGCCGTGGCCGTGGGCGCCACGGTATTCTTCGGCTCGGAGGAATCGCGCCGCCAGATCTGGGAGATCTCCCGGGCTTTCGCCCGCGCCCACGAGCTGGGCATGGCCACCATACTGTGGGCCTACACGCGCAACCCCGCCTTCAAGCATGAAGGCACCGACTACCATGTCTCGGCCGACCTGACCGGGCAGGCCAACCATCTCGCCGTCACCATCGAGGCCGATATCGTCAAACAGAAGATGGCCGAGAACAACGGCGGCTACAACGCCCTCAAGTTCGGCAAGACCAGCCCCAAGGTATACGGCGAGCTGACCAGCGACCACCCCATCGACCTGGTGCGTTACCAGGTGGCCTGCTGCTACATGGGACGTGCCGGCATGATCAACTCGGGTGGCGAATCGGGCAAGAACGATCTGCAGCAGGCGGTGCGCACGGCGGTGATCAACAAGCGTGCCGGCGGCATGGGACTCATCTCGGGTCGCAAGGCCTTCCAGAAGCCTTTCAGGGAAGGCGTCGAATTGCTCAACGCCATCCAGGACGTGTACCTGTCCGAGGACATCTCCATCGCCTGATGGCCGTCCGCGTCCAACAATAGCCCCACAGGAACCCTATGCCCGGCACCGCCTACTACCTGGAAGTCAATCCGCAGCTCCCGCCGCGCCTGAAGCGCCTGGAGGAGCTCGCCAACAATCTCTGGTACAGCTGGGACCGCCCCACGCGCAGCCTGTTTGCCCGGCTCCATCTCGCCCTGTGGCATGCCGTGGGCCACAGCCCCAAAGCCTTCCTCAAGCGCGTGGACCAGCAGCGGCTGATGGACGCCGCCGAAGACCCGGTGTTTCTCGGCAGCTTCAATCGCGTGCTGTCGGCCTTCGACACTTACATGGAGGAAGCAACGCGCAGCAATGGCATGCAGCACCTGCGCAACACCGATCTGGTGGCCTACTTCTGCTTCGAGTTCGGATTTCACGAGAGCCTGCCGATCTATTCCGGCGGCCTCGGCATCCTGGCGGGAGACCACCTCAAGGCGGCGAGCGACCTGGGCCTGCCTTTCGTCGGCGTCGGTCTGCTCTACCGCCAGGGCTATTTCCTTCAGACCATAGACAGCGAGGGCAACCAGCACGCCATTTACAACGATTCCGACTTCGACGACCTTCCCATCGAGCCGGTGCGGCGCGA
>DYIB01000050.1 GCA_020723855.1 Uliginosibacterium gangwonense | reverse complement strand
GGGAGATTTTCGATCTGGCTCGCTTTCGTCACATGGTTACGTAAGGATCAATAGTCGCAGCTCCTGGCGGGTGTCGCCCGCAAGCTGAATCTGCCGCTGGGCATGCCATTCATCGATCGTGACCGGCGTGCGCTCGATCAGGCCGCACAGTTCATCGGTCCGGTGCAGCACGCAAAACCAGAATGCGTGGATGGCGGGGTCGGTGTCGTTGACGAAGATGCGGTCGACATAGCCGTTGAGCAGCAGCGTCATGGCAATGCCAGCGCCTCCGGCGAAGGGCTCGGCGTATTCGCCGTAAAAGAGACCGTTCTCGCGTAAAAGCTCGACAACGAACGGAACCAGCTGGCTCTTGCCGCCAGGATAACGAAGCGGGCTGTCGGTCACGGGCATGGGGGCAGATGTTAACGAAGATCCGCCCGTTTGGCCAACCCGCATGGACTACAATTGATTGAAGATCGCGGTCATGACCGGTTCGATCGAATCCCATAGCCTGATGGCCTGGGTGCGGGTCGGGACCGCGCCGCCATGCACGAAGTGGCCGATGGTGTCAGGCGAGTAATGGTTGTCCTTGTCGCTTGCCATCGTGCGCAGCATCTTCAAATCCCGGTCGCTTATGCCGCCGGCGGCGAGCAGGCTGGCAACCCGCTCGAGCTTCTTGTGCAGCTCGCCTTCGAGCGCTTTGCCCTTGGATTGGAGATACAGGGTGGCTGCCCGCTCGATTACCGCCCGCAGCAAGTAGGTGGCGGCGAACGAGAACGTCTCGGCGTCCAGCTCCCGCAACTCGTCGTACAGCCGCTTCAGGATCTTGTCCCCAATGTGGGCGCTGTAGGATCTGGGGATGACCGTCCTGCGAGCATCGGGGCTGCGGTTGTTGCGCTTTCCGGCTTTCGTTCCCCCCCTTTTCCGCCGGCCGGGGGCCTTTAGCGACGTCGAACGGTTCCAGATTGCGGGTGCGCGGCGCGATGGCCTCGCTGCGCAGTCTCTCCGCATAGGCCCTGCGGGAGGCCGCATCCGAGCGTGAATTGACGCCCGAGGCCGCATCCAGCGAATCCACCAAGAAGCGTGTCACAGCCCGATCGAACTCCTCCGCGGGAACGGTGATCGTAAGCGTCTTGTGGTCGACGAGGCCAAGGGTCGCCCGGAACAGCGGGTTGGAGAGGTACCGGGTCAGGGTGGTGACGTTCACCTCCTCAATCTGGCGGGCGCCCAGCAGGCCCTTTTGCCGCGCGTAGTCTTTCAGAAGATAGGCTTGGACGTTAGGGTTGCTGCGCCGCGCGCTGGTCCGGTCCTTGAAGACCACGGCCTCGATCGCCTCGGGCAGTGTCTTCATCTTCCCGGCGAGCCCCCGGCATGGCCTTCCTCCCTGAGTTGGCTAACGTAGCGGCCTCGGATCGCCCGGGGCCGCCTGCACCTCACGCTGCCTTCTTCTGCTTGGGTGGATCGTCTGGCCCTGCCTTTGCGGTCTTCTTGGCCTCGCGGTTCTTTTTGGCTTCAGAGGCCAGGGCCATGGCGATCTGCTTCATTTCCGCATTGACGAATCGCTTCAGTTGCTGGCGGATCAGCGGCTGGTAGCCCATGCCATGATACTGGGCGATGAACTTGAGATCGTTCAACAGCTCCTTCTCCAGGCGGATGGAGATGGGCTGCAGCCCTAGAGATTCGTTGATCTGACGCTCATCGTTGCCCTCATAGCGCTGGACATGGGCTTCGTCCCTTCCCAGATCCCCAGACTCCCAGGCCTCCTCGGTGTCGGGAATCTTGATCTGCTTACTCATGTTCATCTCCTTGGATGCCGTACTTGCGGTATATACGAATTTCTTCCTGGTTCGGCGGGTACGCCGTCTTGATCACGATGTCGCCGTTCTCATGCCTCATGAAAACGACCTTCAGCACGCGACCGAAGTCGGTCGAAGCAATGAACCACCGCGTTGGTGGGTTGGTGTTGTGATCTGCCCTTGAATCAATGAGATCGCCGCCTTCCTTGTTGGCAAAGCATTCTAGAATCTCGTCCTTGGCCACTTGGTGCTTATGAGCCAGCTTTTCAAGGACGGCCGCGGATATTTTGAGCGCCATGGTTTTTCTTGTTGTTTCCTCGTGACAAACATTGTATATACACAGTGACGCCTAGTAAAGCGTTACCGACCTCTTCCGCGACCACCTTAATACCCTCGTCTAGCAACTAGCGCCGGCCCGCCTCGGCGCCCACCAGGATGGCGCGGAAGTCGTTCACATTGGTGCGGGTCGGGCCCGTGACCACCAGGTCGCCCAAGGGGGCGAAGAAGCCGTAGCCGTCGTTGTCCGCCAGGCGCTGCTTGGCGTCTACCCCTAAGGCGGCGGCGCGGGCCAGGCTGTCGGGCGCAAGCCAGGCGCCGGCATTGTCCTCGCTGCCGTCTATGCCGTCGGTATCGGCGGCGAGGGCGTGGATGCCCGGATGGCCGTCCAGGGCCAGCCCCAGGGCCAGCAGGAACTCGGCGTTGCGGCCGCCGCGGCCGTGGCCGTGCACCGTCACGGTGGTCTCGCCGCCGGACAGCAGCACGCAGGGCGTCGCCGCCGGCTGGCCGTAGCGCGCCACCTGGCGGGCGATGCCCGCGTGCACCAGTGCCACTTCCCGCGCCTCCCCTTCGATGCTGTCGCCCAGGATCACCGGCGTGATGCCGGCTTCTCGCGCCAACCGGGCGGCCGCTTCCAGCGACGCCTGGGCGCTGGCGATGATGATCGTTTCGGCTCCGGCCAGGCGCGGGTCGCCCGGCTTGGGCGTCTCGTCCTGCCCGGCATGCAGATGCTCCAGGGCCGCGCGCGGCTCGCGGATGCCGTATTTCTCCAGGATGGCCAGGGCGTCGGCGCAGGTGGTGGGGTCCGCCACGGTGGGCCCCGAAGCCACCACGGAAGGATCGTCGCCGGGGACGTCGGAAATCACCAGGGTCACCACCCGCGCCGGGGCGCAGGCCGCCGCCAGGCGGCCGCCCTTGATGGCCGAGAGATGCTTGCGCACGCAGTTCATCTCGGCGATGTTGGCGCCGCTCCTGAGCAGCGCCCGGTTGATGGCCTGCTTGTCCTCCAGGGTGAGGCCGGGGGCGGGCAGGGACAGCAGGGCCGAACCGCCGCCGGAGATCAGGCACAGCACCAGGTCGTCGGCCGAGAGTCCGCGCACGGAGCCGAGAATGCGCGCCGCCGCTGCGCGCCCGGCGGCGTCCGGCACCGGATGGGCCGCCTCCACCACCTCGATGCGCCGGCACGGTGCGCCATGGCCGTAGCGTGTCACCACCAGGCCGGACAGGGGACCGTCCCAATGCTCTTCCACCGCCTGGGCCATGGCCGCGGCGGCCTTGCCGGCGCCCACCACGAGGGTGCGGCCCCTGGGCGGCGGCGGCAGATGGGCCGGCAGGCAGCGGGCGGGAGCGGCGGCCTGGACCGCCGCCCGGAACAGGCGCAACAGGAATTCTCGAGGGTCCATGGGGAGTGAGACGTGAGGTGTGAAGAGTGAAGGGTAACCCACTCTACACCCTCGGAAAGTGTGGAAAAACCTCTTCCAACGCAAAGAACGCAAAGGCGCAAAGCACCCAAAGATAAGAATATTTGTTCAGGATCTTCCTTTGCGGCCTTGGCGTCTTTGCGTTCTTTGCGTCGAGAGCGATTTCCTGGTTCTCACTGTGAGGCGAGCGTGCCGTTCTGGTAGTCGGCGATCGCCTGTTTTTAAATGCTTGACCCTTCCGACAGGGAAGAATTATATTACTGACCGGTCAGTCATTAACTCGGGGCGGGACTGAATCACCATGGCAAAACACACGGCCAGAAGGGCCGTTCGAATCTCGGCAGCCGTACTCGCCCTGTTCGTCCTGGCGGCCGGTGCCCTTGCCCTCACCCGTTCCAGGCCGGAGCAGCCGGCGCGCAAGGCGCAGCCGGTGCTCGAGTTCGACGCCTCTGACTTAACCGAGGTCCAGTCGCGGCCGCTGGCCCGCACCCTGCCGATGACCGGCACGCTGAGACCTTACGCCGAGGCGGCGGTCAAGGCCAAGGTTGCCGGAGAGATCAAGGAACTCACCGTGCGCGAGGGCGACGCGGTGCGCGCCGGCCAGGTGATCGGCCGCATCGATCCCACCGAGGCCTCGGCCCAGCTCGCCGAAAAGAAGGCGGATCTGGAAGCGGCCCGGGCGCAGTTGGATGTGGCGACCAGGAATCTGGCGACCCAGCGTGCCCTGCTGGAGCGCAACTTCATCTCCCAGACGGCCTTCGACTCCACCCGGGGCAACTACCAGGTGGCCGTCGCCCGGCTCAAGGCGGCCGAGGCGGCGGTGGCGGTGGCGGCCAAGGTGCTGCGCGACACGGCCCTGGTGGCCCCCATCGACGGCGTGGTGGCGGCGCGCAATGCCCAGCGCGGCGAGCGCGTGGCGGTGGACGCGCGCGTGGTGACCCTGGTGGACGTGCGCCGCCTGGAGCTGTCGGCGCCGCTGCCGGCCGCCGAAATCGCCGCGGTGCAGGTGGGACAGGACATCGAGTTCCGCGTGGACGGCTTCGACGGGCGCGTGTTCACCGGCCGGGTCGAGCGCATCAACCCGGCCGCCGCGGCCGGGTCCCGCTCCATCGAGGTCTATGGGGTGATCGACAACCCGGACCACCTGCTGCGCGGCGGCCTGTTCGCCGAAGGGCGGCTGATCGTGGGCCGCAGCGACCAGGCCCTGGTGGTGCCGGCGGGCGCGGTGCGCGAAGAGCGCGGCGAGCGCTTCGTCTACGTCCTGGACCAGGGGCGGCTGGCGCGCCGCGCCGTCACCCTGGGGCTGCGCGACGCCGACCAGGTGCAGGTCCTCTCGGGCCTGCGGGCGGGCGAGCGGGTGGTGCGCCACAACCTGGGCACCCTGAACGAGGGGGCGCAGGCGCAGATCCGCAGCGCCGATGCCGTCCAAGCCAGCCGCTAAAGAAGGGCGTCCGCCATGTGGCTCACGCGCGTCAGTGTCGGCAATCCCGTCTTCGCCACCATGATGATGCTGGCGCTGCTGGTGCTGGGGCTGTTCTCCTATCAGCGCCTGTCGGTGGATCAGTTCCCGGACGTGTCCTTCCCCGTGGTGGTGGTGCAGACCGGCTACCCGGGTGCGGCACCCGAAGCGGTCGAGGAAGAGGTCACGCGCAAGATCGAGGAGGCGGTCAACACCGTCAGCGGCATCAAGACCCTGTCCTCGCGCTCCTACGAGGGCCAGTCGGTGGTGGTGATCGAGTTCGACCTTTCCGTCGATGCCAAGGTCGCCGCCCAGGACGTGCGCGAGAAGATCGCCGCCATCCGCTCCTCCCTGCGCGACGAAGTGAAGGAGCCCACGGTCACGCGCTTCAACCCGGACGACTTCCCCATCGTCTCGGTGGCCGTGATGTCCGACACGCGCGACCTGCGCAGCCTCACCACGCTGGCCGATCAAATCGTCAAGAAGCGCCTGGAGAACGTGCGCGGCGTGGGCCAGGCCACCCTGGTGGGCGGCGTCAAGCGCGAGATGCGCGTGCACCTGCGCCTGGCCGACCTGGAGGCCCATCAGGTGGGCGCCGACCAGGTGATCGCCGCCCTGCGCGCCGAGAACCAGGAGGTGCCGGCCGGCCCCGTGAGCGGCGGCGGCCAGGACCGGGTGGTGCAGGTCATGGGCCGGCTCGAGAGCGCCGAGGATTTCCGCAACCTCATCGTGGCGCGCCGCGGCGCCCGCCCGGTCACCCTCGGCCAGGTGGCCGACGTGATCGACGGCCAGGCGGAGGAGGAGTCGGTGGCCCTCATCAACGGCCGCCGTGCCCTGTCGGTGGACATCGTCAAGGCCCAGGGCGAGAACACCATTGCCGTGGTGGACGCGGTGCGCCGGGTGGTGGCGGAGCTGCCCGGGCAACTGCCCGCCGACGTGCGCCTGGAGGTGGTGCGCGACGCCTCCGTGGGCATCCGCAACTCGGTGCGCGACGTGCGCAGCACCCTGGTGGAAGGGGCGCTGCTCACCATCGCCATCGTCTTCCTGTTCCTCGCCTCCTGGCGCAGCACGGTGATCACCGGGCTGACCCTGCCCATCGCCCTGATCGGCACTTTCCTGTTCGTGTACGCCTTCGGCTTCACCCTCAACGTGCTGACCCTCATGGCCCTGTCCCTGTCGGTGGGCCTGCTCATCGACGACGCCATCGTGGTGCGCGAGAACATCGTGCGCCACGTGGCCATGGGCAAGGGCCACCGCCAGGCGGCCCTGGACGGCACGGCCGAGATCGGCCTGGCGGTGCTGGCCACCACCTTCAGCATCGTCGCCGTGTTCCTGCCGGTGGGCTTCATGGGCGGCATCATCGGCCGCTTCTTCCACCAGTTCGGCATCACCGTGGTGGCGGCGGTGCTGATCTCCATGTTCGTCAGCTTCACCCTCGACCCCATGCTGTCCAGCCTGTGGCACGATCCCCAGGCCGAGGGCCATTACGGCCGCGGTGCGCTGGGGCGCCTGCTGGCCTGGTTCGCGCGCCTGAACGGGCGGCTGGAGCAGGGCTACCAGCGCCTGCTCGCCTGGAGCCTGGAGCAGCGCAAGAGCGTGCTGGCCATCGCGCTCGGCAGCTTCGTCGGCGCCCTCGCCCTGCTGCCCTTCCTCGGCTCCGAATTCGTGCCCGAGGCCGACCTGGACGAGCTGCAGGTCCAGTTCAACACCCCCGTGGGTGCCTCCCTGGAGCTGACCGAGGCCAAGGCGCGCCAGGCGGATGCCGCCCTGCGCGAGTTCCCCGAGGTGAAGTACACCTATGCCACGGTCAATACCGGCTTCTCCCGGGGCAAGAACAGCGTCAACATCTTCGTCCAGCTCACGCCGCGCCGCAGCCGCGCCCGCTCCCAGCAGCAGCTCGCCCAGCCCGTGCGCGAGCGCCTGGCGCGCATCGCCGGCATCGAGATCACCCAGGTCGGCGCCTACAAGGCCGTGTCCAGCGGCAAACTGCTGCAGGTGAGCCTGCTGGGGCCTGACCGGGAGGTGCTGGACCGGCTGGCCCGGGACGTGATGCGCGCCATCGTCGACGTGCCGGGGCTGGTGGATCTGGAAACCAGCAGCAAGGCCGCCAGGCCGCAACTGGCCCTGGACGTGAAACGCGAGCTGGCGAGCGACCTGGGCCTGGGCGTGGGCCAGTTGGCCAGGACCCTGCGTCCCCTGCTGGCGGGCGAGGCGGTGGGCAACTGGCGCGCCCCCGACGGCCAGTTCTACGACGTGACGGTGCAACTGCCCAAGGCCCAGCGCGAGTCGGCGGCCGACTTGGGGCGCGTGCCCTTGGCCGCCAGCCGCAACGATGCCAACGGCAACCCGCGCATGGTGGCG
Source organism: Uliginosibacterium gangwonense (assembly GCA_020723855.1). Taxonomy (GTDB): domain Bacteria; phylum Pseudomonadota; class Gammaproteobacteria; order Burkholderiales; family Rhodocyclaceae; genus DYIB01. The sequence continues at coordinate 15,771 of DYIB01000050.1, read as the reverse complement.
CTGCGCGAGATCGTCGACATCCGTCCTGCCCTGGGCCCCACCCAGGTGAACCGCAAGGAGCAGTTGCGCGAAGTGCTGGTGTCGGCCAACGCCTACGGCCGTCCGGCCGGCGACGTGGGCAGGGACATCCGCGCCCGCCTGGAGCGGCTGGAACTGCCGCCCGGCTACCGCTATGCCATGGGCGGCTCCACCAAGGACATGCAGGAATCCATGCACTTCGCCGGCGTCGCCCTGGCGCTGGCCGTGGTTTTCATCTATCTCATCCTGGCTTCCCAGTTCGGCAGCTTCCTGCAGCCGGTGGCCATCATGGTGTCCCTGCCCCTGTCGCTGATCGGCGTGGTCCTGGCACTGCTCCTGGCGCGCAGCACCCTCAACATCTTCTCCATCATCGGTTTCGTCATGCTCATGGGACTGGTGACCAAGAACGCCATCCTGCTGGTGGACTTCATCAACCAGGGCGTGCGCCAGGGCAAGCCGCGGCGCCAGGCGGTGCTGGATGCGGGCCGGGTGCGCCTGCGCCCCATCCTGATGACGACGCTCGCCATGATCTTCGGCATGATGCCGCTGGCCCTCGGCCTGGGCGACGGCGGCGAGCAGCGCGCGCCCATGGGCCAGGCGGTGGTGGGCGGCGTCATCGCCTCGGGCCTGCTGACCCTGGTGGTGGTGCCGGTGGTGTACACCTATTTCGACGATCTTGCGCACTGGGCGAGGAGGCGCCTGCGCGTGGGCGGTGCCACCCAAGCCGTTTCCTGGAGCGAGTAGTCCATGGCAACAACGAAGAAATCGCCCCGCTGGGAGCGGCGCAAGGAAACCCGGCCGTCGGAGCTGACGGCGGCCGCCCTCGAACTGTTCGTGGAGAAGGGCTTCGCAGCGACCAGGCTGGACGAGATCGCCGCCCGTGCCGGCGTATCGAAGGGCACGCTGTACCTGTACTTCGACAGCAAGGAAGAACTGTTCAAGGCGGTGATCCGCGACAGCCTGCTGCCCGCCCTGGCCCAGGGCGAGGAACTGGTGAGCGGCTACCCGGGCGACACGGAAGGCCTGCTGCGGGAGATCGTGCACGGCTGGTGGGACACCATCGGCTCCAGGCCGGTCGGCGGCATCCCCAAGCTGATCATCGCCGAGGCGCGCAATTTTCCCGAGATCGCGCGCTTCTACTATGATGAAGTCATTGCGCGCGGCCAGGCCCTGCTGTGCAAGGTGCTGCGCCGGGGCATCGAGCGCGGCGAGTTCCGCCCTTTCGACCCGGACGTCATGGTGCGCATCGTCTTCGCGCCCCTGCTCATGCGCGCCGTGTGGCGCCACTCGATAGACGTGTGCGGCGTGGCGGCGGTGCCGGCCGACGTTTATCTCAAGGAATACCTGGAACTGGTGGTCAGGGGTCTGCGTAACACCTGACCGGAACCCCCATCGGAGAGCGATCATGAAGACCCCGTCCCCCTCGACGAGACCGATACATGCCCTGGCTGCCCTGGCGCTGGCCGTGCCGCTGCTCGCCGGCTGCAGCGACAGGCAGGAGCAGGCGCTGGCGGTGCGTCCCGTGGAGACCGTGGTGGTCAAGACCGGAGCGGCTGCCGGCATGAGCGGCTTCGCCGGCGAGGTGAGGGCGCGCCACGAGGCGGATCTCGCCTTCCGCATCGGCGGCAAGGTGACCGAGCGGCACGTGGACGTGGGTGTGGCGGTGAAAAAAGGACAGGTGCTGGCGCGCCTCGATCCCCGGGACGCGGCCCTGGCGGCCCAGGCGGCGCGCGCCCAGGTGGCGGCGGCCGAGGCCGACCACGCCCTGGCCCAGGCCGAGCTGGAACGCTATCGCCGGTTGTACCAGCAGCGCTTCGTCAGCCGCGCCGTGCTGGACGCGCGCGAGACCGCCTACCAGGCGGCGCGTGCCAGGCTGGACCAGGCGCGCGCCCAGGCGGCGGTGTCGGGCAACCAGGCGGCCTACACCGAGCTGCGCGCCGAGGGCGACGGTATCATCACCGCGGTGAACGTCGAGGCCGGGCAGGTGGTGGCGGCCGGCCAGCCGGTCATGCGGCTGGCCCGTCCCGAGGAGAAGGAAGTGCTCATCCACGTGCCGGAGAGCCGCATCGGCGAAGTGCGCAACACCGGCCAGGCGGTGGTCACCCTGTGGGCGCAGGCCGGGCGGCGCTATGCCGGCCGGGTACGCGAGATCGCCCCCGCGGCCGACGCCGCCACGCGCACCTTCGCCGTGCGCGTGGCCATCGTCGACGCCGACCAGGACGTGCGCCTGGGCATGACCGCCCACGTGCTGTTCGGCGCCGGGTGGGAGGCGGGGGCGGCCCTGCTGCCGCTCACCGCCGTGGTGCAGAAGGACGGCAAGCCGGTGGTGTGGCTGGTCGATCCCGCCAGCCGGCAGGTGACGCCGCGGCCGGTGGAGGTGGCGGCCTGGCGCGAGGACGGCGCCGTGGTGTCGGCCGGCGTCAAGGACGGCGACCTGGTGGTGGTGCGCGGCGCCCACAAGCTGCTGCCGGGGCAGGCGGTGCGCCTGTATGAGGCGGCGGGCACGCTCGCCGCCGACCAACCCGCTGGAGCGGCCAAGTGAGGCGCTTCAACCTGTCCACCTGGGCCCTGGAGCACCGCAGCCTGGTGCTCTACCTGATGGTGGCCCTGGCGGTCATCGGCACCCTGTCCTACGGCCGCCTGGGGCAGTCGGAGGACCCGCCCTTCACCTTCAAGATCATGGTGGTGCGCACCTTGTGGCCGGGCGCCACGGCCAAGGAAGTGGAGCAGCAGATCACCGACAAGATCGAGCGCAAGCTGCAGGAGGCGCCCAACGTGGACCACATCCGCAGTTACTCCAAGCCGGGCGAGTCCACGGTGTTCTTCTTCGCCAAGGACTCGACCCCGCCCGGCCAGATTCCCGACACCTGGTACCAGGTGCGCAAGCGCGTGGGCGACATGCGCCACACCCTGCCCGCCGGCATCCAGGGGCCGTTCTTCAACGACGAGTTCGGCGACGTGTTCGGCAACATCTATGCCCTGACGGGCGAGGGCTACGGCTATGCGCAGCTCAGGGATCACGCCGACCGGGTGCGCCGCAGCCTGCTGCGCGTGCCCAACGTCGCCAAGGTGGAGTTCTTCGGCGAGCAGGAGGAGAAGGTCTATATCGAGGTGTCCAACGCCAAGCTCGCCACCCTGGGGCTGGATCTGAACGTCGTCGTCCAGGCGCTGCAGCAGCAAAACGCCGTGGCGCCCGGCGGCAGCTTCGATACCGCCAGCGACAGGATCTACCTGCGCGCCGAAGGCCGCTACGAGACCGTGGACCAGATCCGGGACACGGTCATCCGCGCCGGCGGGCGCAGCCTGCGCATCGGCGACATCGCCCGCGTCTGGCGCGGCTATACCGATCCGCCCGTCACCCAGATGCGCTTCATGGGGCAGGAAGCCTTGGGCATAGGCGTCACCATGGCCAAGGGCGGCGACATCATCCAACTGGGCAAGGACCTGGACCGGGCGGTGAGCCGCATCCGGTCCGAGCTGCCCGTGGGCCTGGAGCTCGCCAAGGTGTCGGACCAGCCGGCGGCGGTGAAGCGCTCGGTGAACGAGTTCGTACGCGTGCTGGCCGAGGCCGTGGGCGTGGTGCTGCTGGTGAGCTTCGCCAGCCTGGGCCTGCGCACCGGCGTGGTGGTGGCCTTGTCCATCCCCCTGGTGCTGGCCGGCACCTTCTTCCTCATGTGGCTGTTCGACATCGGCCTGCACAAGATTTCCCTGGGCGCGCTGGTGCTCGCCCTGGGCCTGCTGGTCGATGACGCCATCATCGCAGTGGAGATGATGGCGACCAAGATGGAGCAGGGCTGGGGCCGCATCAAGGCCGCCAGTTTCGCCTACACCAGCACCGCCATGCCCATGCTTTCCGGCACCCTGGTCACCGCGGCGGGCTTCCTGCCCATCGCCACGGCGGCTTCCAGCACCGGCGAGTACACCCGCTCCATCTTCCAGGTGTCGGTGATCGCGCTGCTCATCTCCTGGTTCGCGGCGGTGGTGTTCATTCCCTACCTGGGCTACAAGCTGCTGCCGGACCTGGCGAGGCAAGCCGGCCACAACGCCGAGCACCACGGCGAGCACGACGTGTACGACACGCCCTTCTACCGGCGCTTCCGCAAACTGGTGGATTGGTGCGTGCGCTACCGCAAGACGGTCATTGGCGTCACCGTGGCCCTGTTCGTGGCTTCGGTGTTCGGCTTCCGTTTCGTGCAGCAGCAGTTCTTCCCGGCGTCCACCCGGCCCGAGCTGCTGGTGGACCTGCGCCTGCCGGAGGGCTCATCGTTCGCCGCCACCCTGGCCGAGGCGAAGAAGCTGGAGGCGATCCTGGCCAGGGAGGAGGGCATCGACAACTACGTGTCGTGGATCGGCACCGGCAGCCCGCGCTTCTACCTGCCCCTGGACCAGCAGCTCGCCAGTCTCAACTTCGCCCAGTTCGTCATCCTGACCAAGGGGGTGCAGGAGCGCGAGGCGCTGCGCGCCCGGCTGATCCGCCTGTTCGACGCCGACTTCACCCATCTGCGCGCCAACATCACGCGCCTGGAGAACGGCCCTCCCGTGGGATTCCCGGTGCAGTTCCGGGTCTCCGGGGAAGACATCCCGACGGTGCGGCGCATTGCCGACCGGGTGGCCGAGGTCATGCGCGCCAACCCCCACGTGTCCAACGTGCAGTTCGACTGGGAGGAGAAGCCCAAGGTGGTGAAGCTCGCCATCGACCAGGAGAAGGTGCGGCTGCTGGGGCTGTCCAGCCAGGAGCTGTCCGCTTTCATCAACACCTCGCTCAACGGGCTGACCGCCACCTATTACCGGGAGAAGGACAAACTGATCGAGGTGCTGATTCGCGGTGCCGCCGACGAGCGTGCGCGCCTGTCCTTCCTGCAGGACCTGGCGGTGCCCAACCGCAGCGGCAAGAGCGTGCCTCTGTCACAGATCGCGCGGCTGGAGTACGGCTTCGAGGACGGCGTCATCTGGCGGCGCGACCGCCTGCCCACGGTGACGGTGCGCGCCAACATCTACGGCGACATCCAGGCGCCGGTGGTCACGGCCCAGATCGAGCCGCAGCTCGCCACCGTGCGCGCCACCCTGCCGGAAGGCTATCTGCTCGCCACCGGCGGCGCCGTGGAGGATTCGGCCAAGGGCCAGAAGTCGGTGGCCGCCGGCGTGCCCCTGTTCATTTTCGTGGTGCTGACGGTGCTGATGCTGCAATTGCAAAGCTTCCAGCGCACCCTGATGGTGGTGCTGACTGCGCCCCTGGGACTGATCGGCGTCACCCTGTTCCTGCTGGTGTTCAAAGTGCCCTTCGGCTTCGTCGCCATGCTGGGTACCATCGCGCTCACCGGCATGATCATGCGCAACTCGGTGATCCTGGTGGACCAGATCCAGCAGGACCTGCAGGCGGGCAAGCCGGCCTGGGAGGCCATCGTCGATTCCACGGTGCGCCGCTTTCGCCCCATCGTGCTCACCGCCGCCGCCGCGGTGCTGGCCATGATTCCCCTCACGCGCAGCACTTTCTTCGGCCCCATGGCGGTGGCCATCATGGGCGGTCTGATCGTCGCCACGGCGCTGACCCTGCTGTTCCTGCCGGCACTGTATGCGGCATGGTATCGGGTGAAGGAAACCGCTCGAGCTTGATCAATTACCCTGTGGCCCTTGCTAAGCAAGCTAAAATACTGACCTTTTTGAACCGCACATATATTAGATTGTGCTAATATTCTATCGGAGTCAGGCCATGAACATCGAGCAGGCACGTTTCAACATGGTGGAGCAGCAGATCCGTCCCTGGGAGGTTCTCGACCAGGAGGTGCTCGATCTGCTGTTCGTGGTCAAGCGCGAGGAGTTCGTGCCGCCCGCCTACCGCAGCCTGGCTTTCGCCGACCTGGAGATTCCCCTGGGTCACGGCCAGTCCATGTGGGCGCCCAAGATCGAGGCCAGGGTGCTGCAGGAGCTGCAGGTGCGCAAGTCCGACCGGGTGCTGGAAATCGGCTCCGGCTCCGGCCATATGGCGGCCCTGCTCGCCGCCCGCGCCGACCAGGTCTATACGGTGGAGATCATCCCCGAGCTGGCGCAGATGGCGCGCGCCAACTTGGCGCGCGCCGGCGTGAACAACGCCACGGTGGAGCAGGGCGACGGCGCGCGCGGCTGGAGCGCCCATGCGCCTTATGACGTCATCGTCATTACCGGCTCCGTGCCGGTGCTGCCCGAGGAATTCCTGCGCCAGCTCAAGGTGGGCGGACGCCTGTTCGCCTTCGTCGGCGAGGTGCCGGTGATGGCGGCGCGCCTGGTCACCTGCGTGGCCGAGGGCGACTACCAGGCGGTGAGCCTGTTCGAGAGCAACGTCGCTCCGCTGCTCAACGCCCCGCAGCCCGAGCGCTTCGTCTTCTAGGAGAGCCAGGTGGCCATGTTTCTCGAGCGCCGGGGCTTCGGGCGCCTGTACAACCTGGGCAGCGGAGTGGATGCGTGGGCCAATTCGGTCGAACCAACCATGCGCAGATACTGAGCGCGACGGAGAAACGGAATGAAAAAGGCGATTCTTCCCCTCATGCTGGTGGCCCTGTTCGGCGGCAGGGCTGAAGCCGCGGACCTGTTGAGCGTCTATCGCGATGCGCTATCCAACGACGCCCAGTTCGCCTCGGCCAAGGCCAGCCTGGAGGCGGGACGGGAGAAGCTGCCTCAGGCCCGCGCCGGGCTGCTGCCCAGCCTGGGGCTTACGGCCAATACGGTCTGGAACGATGTGACCAGCACCCGCAAGAGCGAACCGCCCACCACGACGGCGAGTAAATACAACACCAACGGATACACCCTGACGCTGACCCAGCCGCTGTTCCGCTGGCAGAACATCGTCCAGTACGGCCAGTCGAAGTTGCAGGTGGCGCAAGTCGAGGCCCAGTTCGCCCAGGCCCGCCAGGATCTGATCCTGCGCGTCGCCCAGGCTTATTTCGACGTGCTGCTGGCCCAGGACAGCCTGCAACTGGCCCAGGCCCAGAAGAAGGCCATTTCCGAGCAACTGGAACAGGCCAGGCGCAACTTCGAAGTGGGTACCGCCACCATCACCGACACCCATGAGGCCCAGGCACGCTACGACCTGGCCGTCGCCCAGGAACTGGCGGCGCAAAACGACCTGGACGTCAAGCGCCATGCGCTGCGCCAGATCACCGGCAAAGAGCCCGAACCACTGCGGCCGCTGCGTCCCGAGGTGCGGCTACAGCCGCCGCAACCCGGCGACATGGGCCAGTGGGTGAAGGCGGCGGAACAGGACAATTTCCTGGTGCAGGTCGCCCAGGCCGGCCTGGAAATAGCGGCGAAAGAAGTGGAAAAACAGCGCGCCGGCCACTATCCCAGCGTCGACGTGGTGGCCACGCGCAGCCGCAGCGCCACGTCGGGAAGCGTGTTTTCGGGGGTTTCGTTCGGCGGCAGCGTGACCGAGAGCAACACCATCGGCGTGCAGCTCAACCTGCCCTTGTTCGCCGGCTTCGCCACCGTGTCGCGCACCGACGAGGCGGCCGCCCTGCGGGAGAAAGCCCTGGCCGACCTGGAGAACAGCCGCCGCACTGCCGCCCAGGGCGCGCGCCAGGCCTATCTGGGCGTGACCAGCGGCCTGGCCCAGGTCAAGGCCCTGGAGCAGGCCCTGGTGTCCAGCCAGAGCGCCCTGGAGTCCAACCGCCTGGGCTACGAAGTGGGCGTGCGCATCAACATCGACGTGCTCAACGCCCAGCAACAGGTGTACGCCACCCAGCGCGACCTGGCCAAGGCGCGTTACGACACCCTGCTGGCCCAGTTGCGCCTGAAGGCCGCCGCCGCCGCCCTGGGCGAGGACGACGTGCAGCAGATCAACGCGCTGCTGGGGCAGTAGCCTCTTCAGGCCTTCCCAGGATCTCCTCTACCAGGCCCAGCGCCCGCGCCGTCGCCCCCCGGTGCTGGGCCGTGAACGCCTTCCCCGCTTCCCCCATCCGGCGGCGCGCTGCTTCGTCCGCCAGCAGCTCGCCGGCGCGGCGCATCACCTCGTCCGCGTCGGCGACGCGCAGCGCGGCGCCGGCCGCCACGGCCTTGTCCGCGGCTTCCGCGAAGTTGTAGGTGGAAGGCCCCACCAGCACCGGCACGCCCACGGCGCAAGCCTCGATCAGGTTCTGGCTGCCGTAGGGCAGCAGGCTGCCGCCGATGAAGGCCACGTCGCAGGCGGCATAGTAGGCGAACATCTCGCCCATGCTGTCGCCCAGCACCACCCGGCTGTCGGGGGCGATGTCCTCGTCGCTGCTGCGCCGCGCGAGCCTAAGACCGCGCGTCCGGGCCAGCGCTGCCACCTCGTCGAAGCGCTGGGGATGGCGCGGCACCAGCACCAGCAGCGCCTCCGGCAGCCTGGCCCGCGCGAAGGCGTCGAGCAGCAGGGCCTCCTCGCCATCGCGGGTGCTTGCCGCCAGCAGCACCGGGCGGCTTCCGAAGCGCCGGCGCAGCGCGCGGCCTGCGGCAAGCTGGGCCGCGGGCGGCAGGACATCGAACTTCATGCTGCCGGTCACGCTCACGTGGGCGGCGCCCAGTTGCCGCAGGCGCGCGGCATCGTCCTGCGTCTGGGCGGCGATGGCCCGGAAGCCCGCCAGGGCCGGGCGCGTCAGGCGCCGGAAGCGGGCATAGCCCCGGGCCGACCTGGCCGACAGGCGCGCGTTCAACAGCAGCAGCGGCACCCCCGCCGCGCCGCAGGCGGCGATCAGGTTGGGCCAGATCTCCGTTTCCATGAACACCCCCAGGCGGGGGCGGAAATGGCGCAGGAAGCGGCGCACCGCCCAGGGGTAGTCATAGGGCAGGTAGGCCCGCTCCACACCCTCTCCGAACAGCACTTCGGAGGTGTCCCGGCCCGTGGGCGTCATGTGGGTCAGCAGGATGCGCTGCCCGGGATAGGCGGCGCGCAGCGCCGTCACCAGCGGCTGCGCCGCCCGCGTCTCGCCCACCGACACCGCATGCAGCCAGATCACTCCCCTCTCCCCCCGGGGGAGAGGGGCCGGGGGAGAGGGATAAAGGCCAAACCGCTCCCCCACGTGCTGGAGATAAGCCGGCTGGCGCCGCGCGCGCCACAGCAGGCGCAGGCCCACGTAGGGCAGCAGGCCGTGCAGCGCCAGGCTGTAGAGCAGGCGCGCCATCACAGGCCCCACCCGGCCAGCACGTCCATCACTTCCTCCGGCCGCGGCGGCTGCCCGTGGCGGCCGAGGTTGCGCGCCTGCGCCCCGCCGTAGACCCCGGTCAGCTCCGGGTCCGAGGCGCAGAACAGGGCGACGGTGGGCCGGCCCAGGGCCACGGCCAGATGGGTGAGCCCGGTATCCACGCCGATCACCGCCGCCGCGCCCGCCAGCAGTCCGGCCAGGCCCGGGATGTCCAGGGGAGGCGCAGCCACGGCCCCGGGAATGTCTGTCGCCAGCCGCGCCGCCCGCTGGCGCTCCGGCGGGCTACCCGCCGGCAGCACGCAGGTGAGCCCGCGCGCCGCCAGCGCCGCCCCCAGGGCCAGCCAGTCGCCTTCCGGCCACAGTTTGTCGGCGCGGCTGGTGGCGCTGAGCAGCACCGCATAGGGCGCCGGCGGCAGCCAGCCGGCCTGTAGCGCCTGGGCCCGCACGCCGTAGTCCAGGGGCAGGTCCGGCGCGTAATCCAGCGCCGCCGCCGCCAGCCAGCGGTTGCGCTCCACGGCGTGCAGATTCCTGGGAATGGCGAAGCAGGCATCGTAGAAGCGCGCCGCCAAGGGCTCGCGCGCCGCTTCCGCGCAATAGCCGCAGCGCCGCCCCCGGGCCAGGCGGGCGATCAGCGCGCTCTTGAGCAGGCCCTGGGTGTCCAGCACCAGGTCGTAGGCGCGGGCCTGCAGCGCCCGCCGGAACGCCCCCATCTCGCCCCGGGTCTGCCCCGCCAGCAGCGCCTGCCGCCAACGGCGCAGGGCGACTGGGATCACCCGGTCCACGGCCGGGTGCAGCCGCGCGATGCCGACAAACGCCTCCTCCACCACCCAGTCGATGCGCGCTTCCGGAAAGCGCGTCCGGATGTCGCTCGCCACCGGCAGGTTGTGCACCACGTCGCCGAGGGAGGAGGTCTTGATGAGGAGGATGTGCATGGTCGCCGCGATTATATGAGAAGCCGCGGCGGCAACCCGGTTGTTTGGAAGGTGTGTAATTGATCGGATTGTTATCGGATAGTATGATGGAGTCTGATTTTCAGAGTTAGGCGATGAAAACCATTACCGCCACCGAATTGGCCCGGAACTTCCGGCAGTACCTGGATCAAGTGGAATACCAGGGCGAGGAGCTGATCGTAGTGCGCAACCGCCACCAGGTCGCAAAAATCATCCCCGGCCCTGCCACCATGACCGCCTTGGAAGCGCTGGCCGACCTTTACCGGACCTTGCCCGAGGATGCCGGCCGAGATTGGCTCCAGGATAGCCGTGTCGGCGGCACTGCCGACGAGTTGCGTGATCCATGGGGTTCCTGATCGATACCTGCATCTGGGTGGAAATCGAGCAAGGGCACCTGGCGCCTGCCGACGTGGCGGCCATCACTGCCGACGCCCCGGTTTTCCTGTCCCCGATCACGGTCGCCGAGCTCAAGTTCGGTGCCGAATCCGCCTCGAGCGGCGAGGTGAAACAAAAACGCCTGGCAGCCGTGCACCGCCTGAGGCGCAAGCCCGTGGTGCGCATCGACGAGACCACCGGCGAGATATTCGGCGGCCTCGCCGCCCAGATCAGGGCGGCCGGCCGCAACCATCGCTATCGCGTAAACGATTTGTGGCTGGCGAGCCAGGCGATCCAGCACGGCTATCGCCTGCTCACCCTGAACGGCAAGGATTTCGAAGACGTACCGGGGCTTGACCTGGTTGTCCTGCCCCGGCCATCCAGGGTCTGATTCAGCCATGAAGGACCGAGGAGAGGACAGGAGGGGGATGGGGATCGCGCCCGCCCGTCAGCCCCTGTCGGCCGTGATCATCACGCGCAACTGCAAGGACCTGCTCGGCCCCTGCCTGGACAGCCTGGCCTTCGCCGACGAGATCCTGGTGGTGGACTCGGGCAGCGACGACGGCACGGTGGAACTCGCCCGCGCCCGCGGCGCCCGGGTGGTGCACGCCGACTGGCGCGGCTTCGGCCCCCAGAAACAGTTCGCCGTGGAGCAGGCGCGCCACGACTGGGTCCTGTGCATCGATTCCGACGAGCGCGTCACGCCCCGGCTGGCCGCCGGCATCGCGGCGGAACTGGCGGCGCCGCGCTGTCTTGCCTACCGCTTCGCGCGCAGCAACCGCTTCATGGGCCGCTACCTGCGCCACGGCGAAGGCTATCCGGACTGGAGCCTGCGCCTGTTCCACCGCGCTCACGCCCGCTGGTCGGATGACCCCGTGCATGAACAGGTGCTCACCACCGGACCGGTCGGCCGGCTGCCCGGAGACCTGTTGCACGACACCGCCGACACCCTGGACAGCTATCTGGCGAAGCAGAACCGCTACACCACGCTCGCCGCCGAGCGGCTCGCCGCCGCCGGAAAGCGGCCCACGCCTGCGCGCCTCGTGCTGAGCCCGCTGGTGCGCTTCGTCAAGTTCTACTTCCTGCGGCTGGGATTCCTGGACGGCCTGCCGGGCCTGGTACATATCGTCATAGGCTGCTTCAACAGCTTCGTCAAGTACGCAAAAGTCCTGGACCTCCCCCGCCGGCGCTGACAAAGCCGCACGCGACGGCGTGGAATGGACGCTCGCGCCGAAACGGCCTAGACTGTTGTTTCGGAAAGAGGGATGTCATGACCGAAAATATTGAAAACCTGATCCTGGAACACCTGCGAGCAATCCGCGCCGAGATCGCCACCCTCGGCAACAAGATCGACTCCCTCACCGTCCGCGTCAGCTCCCTGGAAGAGCATGTTGCCGGTCTCAGGCGCGACCTCGCGCTCTTGCACGGCGACATAGCAGCCACGAACCAGCGGTTGGACCATCACGAACAACGCCTGGACCGCATCGAGAAACGCCTGGAACTCGTCGGTTGATCGTGCTCGCCGCCCAACCCGCCCCATGTACCGCGACCACTTCGAGAGCATCCTCTCCGGGCTGGTCCCCGCCTGCGAGGCGGTATATGGCCCGCGCCTGGTGAGCGTCGCGCTGTTCGGTTCGGTGGCGCGTGGCACCATGCGGCCCGATTCGGACATCGATCTCCTGATCGTGGCGGAGCCACTCCCGGACGGCCGCCTGGAGCGGGCGGCCGAATTCGAGGCGGTCGAGGCGCGGCTCAAGCCCGTCCTGGACGAGGCGTGGCGCGCCGGCGTCACCACCTGCCTCTCGCCGGTATTCAAGACCCCGGCGGAACTGCATCGGGGCAGCCTGCTGTTCCTTGACCTGACCGACCAGGCGCAACTGCTGTACGACAAGGACGGCGTGCTGCGCACCTACCTCGACGACCTGGCGGGCCGCCTGAAAGCCATGGGCGCGCGACGGATCTACAAGGGCGGCGGCTATTACTGGCAGCTCAAACCCGACTACCGCTGGGGCGACAAGATAGAGCTATGACGGCGGACGAACTGGCGCGCAGTTATTTCTCCCGGGCGCGCAAACGCCTGGCGGCGCTGCGGGTGTTGATGCAGGAAGAGGCCTTCCCCGACGTGGTGCGCGAGGCGCAAGAACTCGTCGAGCTGGCGCTCAAAGGCATGCTGCGCTGGGTGGGGATCGACCCGCCGAAATGGCACGACGTGGGCAGCATCCTGAAGGAACACCGCGCCCTGTTTCCCCCCGGACTGCAGGCGGAAATCGACGCCCTGGCCGAGATATCCCTGCGCCTGCGCAAAGAGCGCGAAATCGCGTTCTACGGTGACCTCGACATGATCCCGGAAGCCATGTACGGGCGCGACGCGGCGCAACGCGCTTTTGCCGACGCCGAGCGCGTACTCGCAGCCCTGGCATACTTCCCCGAAGCTTAGGACAAACCTCTTTCTCCCCTTGTATATTCAGCACTGCTAGACAAGGCCGAGTTTATGGTTGATGTTGTCTGGTCCGGCCCCTCTCCCAGGAGGCTGCGGTTTACCCACAACTCAGACGTCATGCAGCGGGCTCCCTCCCCTTCAAGGCTGAGGTTTACCCACAATTTTTGTGTCATGCATTTACTCGTTCTTGCGAAAGATACAGTACATCTGCGTGATCTCATGCAGGGCAAGAAAGCCGCGCCAGAGCACCGTGGGTCCGGGTGGTCGATCATGCCTGCGCCCCAGGTAGCCGCCGAGCTTCGCGATCCACGCAATCGTTGCGCCTAGGCTGGGCGGCTTCTTCGGCGCAGTGGTCGTACCGTGGGTGCAGCAGTAGAGCGCTTGCCACTCGAGCGGCTGCAGCAGCACCTCGCAGGAGAGCTTGGCATGCAGGCGCGCGAGCAGCGCCGCGTAGAGAATCCGCCAGGCGATCACGGCAAACAGGGCGGTGGCGCGCACGAACCAATCCAGTTCGCTGAACTGGCGCGCCTCGATGCGACAGCCGCTTTTGAGCGCGCGCCTGGCAATTCGCTGCGCCCCGGTGCGCCTGCGCCCGCCGGCCGCTCGGCCAGGAACAAGTCGTAGAGGTCCGCCTCGCGATCGCACACCGCCACGATGCGCGTGTCCGGGCAATAGGCTTTGAGCGCACCCAAGTGGCTCAAGCCCTCGAGCCACTTCGCGCTTTCCTTCTGCGCAACGGGCAGGCTCTTGCGCCGATGGCGTTTGCCCATCTCCCCCGGCGCTCGCGCCCAGGTCTTCAGCCCCAACACCCCCAGGGGCAGGCCCTCGGGCGAAACCGCCAGCAGGCTGTGCATGAAAAAGCCCCGCAGCTCGGAGCGACTGCCGTAGCCCAAGCCTTGCGTGGCCGCCAGATGCGTCAGGTTGAACTCGGTGGTGTCTTCGGCCGCCAAGACCAGCGGCAGCGCGCGCATGCGGCCCAGGGTCTGTCCGATATGCGGCGCGAGAATCCCATCGGGGTCGACCTCCGGGTTGTCGAAGAAGCGATACGCGGCTTTGAGCTGCGGCTGCGAGAGCGCCTGCGGAAAGGAGCAATGCGGACTCTTCGCGAGCTGGCGGGCGAGCGCGACGAGTCGTTTCGTCCGGCGCGCATCGCCCAAGTCGGCGGCGCCGAATTCTTCGATCGCCCAGTCGGAGTCGCTGTCCTGAGACAAGGCTGCGCATCGCGATTAATGACCGCTCGAAAGTTAACACGGGTTTACAGCCGTTTACAACAGGTTTTTGATTTGCCCCACAAAATTGTGGGTAATCCCCAGCCCAAAGGGAGGGGGGTGGCCTTCACCTGAAGCCCTTCTCTCAAGGGCAGAAAGGGCGCTTTTTGAACAGAACCTGGCCTTGTCCGGGGTGGCGCGGCGGTTGCCGCTTGTGGGTTGGAATGCGTAGAATACGTTCTCATTGCGGGAATATGTGTTCTTTCCATGGGAACGTCGCTCAACGCCTCGGCGCTGCTGTTTCCGAACAAATACCGGCGCGGCGTGCTGGCCGTCTTGTTCATGCGCACGGGCTTGCGCGTCCATTTGCGCGAGCTGGCGAGGCTGATCGGGGCTGCACCTGGGCCGCTCAAACGGGAGCTCGATTTGTTGAGCGCGGCCGGGCTTGTGCGCAAAACGCGCGAGGGCAGGCAGGTGTATCTCACGGCGAATACCGAACATCCCGTGTTTGCCGAGTTGCAGGCCCTCTTGCGCAAGACGGTGGGGTTGGCCGATGTGCTGCGCGCCTGTCTCGCCCCGCTCGCGTCACGGATCACGGCGGCTTTTGTCTATGGTTCCGTAGCCAGCGGCACGGAGCAGGCGGAAAGCGATATCGATGTCATGGTGATTGGTGAGGTGACGTTTGCCGAGGTGGTCCATGCCCTCTTCGATGCCCAGCAAGTACTGGGGCGGGAAATCAGCCCCAAGGTGATGCCACCGGAAGAATGGCGTCGCAAGCGGGCTGCGAAACAGGCTTTCGTGACCGAGGTGCTGTCCCGGCCGAAGATCATGTTGCTCGGGGAGGAGCGTGGGCTCTGAGGAACTTGCCAATCTGGCGAAGGCCGGCATTCTCGACCGCGTGCCCGTTTCACAGGAGCGGGTCACGCGCCTCTTGTCGAGCGCGGAGGCCCGGCTCGGGGATGCGCGCCGTGCCCAGAATACGGCTGAAACCCGCTTCGAGTGCGCCTATACGGCGATACGCCTCATTGCCGATGCGGCCCTGCTGGGCCGCGGCTACCGGGCACCGAGCAGCCGGCCTGGCCATCATCAGACCGCACTGCAATGCTTGACGCATACCTTGTCGATCGATACCAAAATCATTCGCGTGCTCGACGCATTGCGCAAGCAACGCAACCTGTGCGATTACGAGGGCGACACCGTCAGTGAGCAAATGGTGGCCGAATGCATCGCGCAAGCCCAGGCGCTCTTGCGCATCGCCCGCTCTCGTTTGTTTCATGCAGAAGGATGAAGCGAGACCATGTGCGGCCTGACCGGTTTCTGGACGCCTGATCGCCTGCCTGAACGGCTCGATGCCGTCGCCCGGCGCATGGCGGACACCCTCACCCACCGCGAGCCGGATGACGCGGGCGTGTGGGTGGATGAGGAGGTGGGGCTAGCGCTCGGACATCGGCGGCTGGCTATCCTCGATCTTTCGCCTGCGGAGCATCAGCCCATGGTGTCGGAGAGTAGCCGCTACGTGATCGCCTTCAACGGGGAGAAGACCGCCGCGATTTGGCGCCCAGATCTTACGCCTGGATGGGGTCCCCCTCGCGGAAACTCATGCATACCAACCAGGGTGTTGATGTCGTTATGTGCACTCCTCTAGCATT
>DYIB01000049.1 GCA_020723855.1 Uliginosibacterium gangwonense | reverse complement strand
CGCCGCCGCCGCGGCTGCCGGCGCCTGGCTGCTGCGCCGCCGCCTGCGGGCCGCCGCAGGCGCGCCGGGGCGCGGCGCGCGGGCGCTGCTGCCCGGGCTGGCGGCCCTGTGCCTGCCCTGGGCCGGGCTGGCGCTGCTCGAGCCGCCGCAGCCGTCCGCCAACGCCTACAACCGCGAACTGGCGGACAACGGCTGGCGCAGTTTCGCCTCCGCCCTGCGCCAGAACAAGCTGGACTACCAGCGTTTCTACGCCACCCTGCCGGTGGCCGAAGTGGAAGCGCTGCTGCAACGCCTGACCCGCCGCGAGGTGCCGCTCGCCCCGTCGCCCCCGCTCCTGCGACGCGTCGCCGCGACGCCGCCCGGCGCGCCACGCCCCAACGTGGTGCTGATCACCGTGGAGAGCCTGTCGGCGGAATTCCTCGGCGCCTTCGGCGATCGCCGGGGGCTCACGCCCAACCTGGACCGGCTGGCGGCGCAGGGCCTGCTGTTCACCCGCCTCTATGCCATCGGCACGCGCACGGTGCGCGGGCTGGAAGCGCTGTCGGCGGCGCTGCCGCCGACACCCGGCCAGTCGCTGGTGAAGCGGCCCGACAACGGCAGCCTGAACACGCTGGGCGGCGTGCTCGCCCGGCACGGGTACCGTCCCTATTTCATCTACGGCGGCTACGGCTACTTCGACAACATGAACGCCTACTTCGGCGCCAACGGCTACCGCGTGGTGGACCGCACCGATTTCCCGAAGGGATCGGTGCGGTTCGAGAACATCTGGGGCGTGGCCGACGAGCACCTGTTCGACCAGGTGCTGGCCACCCTCGACCGGGAGACGGCGGCGGGCGCGCCGGTGTTCGCCCACGTCATGACCACCTCCAACCACCGGCCGTTCACCTATCCGGACGGGCGCATCGACATCCCCTCCCCCGGCGGGCGCGAGGGCGGCGTCAAATACACCGATTACGCCATCGGCCGCTTCATCGAGGCGGCGCGGCGCCGGCCGTGGTTCGCCGACACACTGTTCGTCATCGTCGCCGACCACTGCGCCAGCAGCGCCGGCAAGACCCGCCTGCCCGTCACGCGCTACCACATCCCGGCCATCGTCTATGCCCCGCACATGATCTCGCCGCGGCGCGTGGACCGGCTGGCCAGCCAGATCGACTTGGCGCCCACCCTGCTGGCCCTGCTGCAGCTCGACGACGGCGGCCGCTTCCTCGGCCGCGACATCCTCACCACGCCCGCCGCGGAGGAGCGCGCCTTCCTCGCCAACTACCAGGAACTGGGCTACCTGAAGGACGGCGTGCTCACCGTGCTGTCGCCGCGGCGCCGGGTGAGCGCCTACCGCGTGCGCGAGGACCGGGAAGAGGCGACGCCGATACCCGTGGTGGAGCCACTGCGGCGCGAGGCCATCGCCTACTTCCAGGGCGCCTCGCTGTTGCTGGAGCAGCATGCCTACGGCGCCCACTGAGCGGCCAGCCTGGGCGGCGCGCCAGGCGCTGCTGCTGACGCTGACGGCGGCCGGCCTGCTGGCGCTGTTCGAGGGGACCGACCTGGACCTGCGCATCGCACGCCGTTTCTTCGACGCCGGCGCGGGCGGTTTCCCGCTGCAGCACCATTGGCTGTTCGAGCGGCTGCTGCATCACGGCCTGAAATATCTGCTGGTGGTGGCGACGCTGTTCGCCCTGGCCCTGTGCGTTGCCGCCGTGCGCGATGGGAACGGGCGCCTGCCGCCGTGCAACGCCTGGGTGGCGGGCCTCGGCCTGCTGCTCATCCCGCTCGCCACCGTCATTCTGAAGCAGCTCACCAACAAGCACTGCCCCTGGGACGTGGCCGAGTTCGGCGGCTACGCGCCTTACCTGGAGTTGCTGGCCGGGACGCCGGAGGATCTGGTGCGCGGCGTGTGCTTCCCCGCGGGCCACGCCTCGGGCGGCTTCGCCTGGATGGTATGGGGGGCGGCCCTGCGCCCCCTCGGCAGGCGGCCGGCCGCGATGGCGCTGGCGGGCGGCTTCGCTCTCGGTCTGCCCCTGGGCTGGGCGCGCATGGCCCAAGGGGCCCATTTCCTGTCCCACGTGCTATGGTCCGCCTGGCTCGCCTGGGCCATCACCGTGGCCCTGTGCCTGGTACTCAAATTGGAGCTGCGCTCCAAGCGTTCCTAGCCGGCAGACCGGGGACGCGGGAGCCCGGGGTGCACGCTGTGCCGTTGGGCCGCCCGGGTTATGATGGCCGCACTGCCCCCATCCCTTCCGGAGAACCTGCATGCGCCTCCCCCGTCTGTGCGCCCTGGTGCTGGCGGCACTCCTGGGCCTGCCGGCCCTGGCCGAAGATTCGCCCGCCTCCTCGCCCGAGAAACAGGCCGACATCCGCAAGCTGATGGACGTCATGGGCACCGGCAACCTGCCCCGCCAGCTCGCCATTTCCGGCAGCCGGCGCATGTTCCAGGCGCTCAAGACGACGCGCCCGGAAACCCCCGAGCGGGCGCAGGAGGTGATGCAGCGGGAACTGGCGCAGCTGCTGGCGGAGAACATGGACGGCCGCGGCGGGCTGAACGAGCGCATCGCGCCTGTCTATGACAAGCACTTCACCCACGAGGAGATCCGCGAGCTGCTGGCCTTCTACCAGACCAGCCTGGGCCGGAAGACCCTGGGCGTCATGCCCCGGGTGAACATGGAGTCGCTGGTGGCGACACAGCAATGGCTCGCCTCCCTGCGCCCGGAGATCGACCGGCGGGTGACAGAGGCGCTGAGGCGCGAGGGTTTGCTGCCGCAAAGCGGGACGGCACCCGGGCAGCAGAACAAGTAGCCCGCTGAAATTCGACGGAACCTGCCAGGGCGCCGGGCGTCCAAATCTGTACAGACCCCCCTGTGGTCAAGCCCGATCTTCGGTACCTTCCTTTATTTCGGGCTTATTGGCCCCGCACTCCCTCCGCGGGGCCTTTTTATGCGAGAAACCGCAGTTGGAACCGCCTTCAACGCAAAGACGCAAAGGTCGCAAAGAACGATCCACAGCCTCACCCTTTGGGTGTCAGCCATCCTTCAGGATTGTCCTTTGCGTCCTTTGCGTTGCTTCGCGTCCTTTGCGTTAAATGCGGTTTTCAGGTTTGTGGCTCCGGCCGGCCGCTGCGCGGCCACGGTAAAATAGCGCGCCTGTCACGGCCTGCGGGCCCATTTCCAAGATACCGAGGACTTACGTGAGCAATGCCAAACCGGGCGGCACCAAGGGCGAAGCCGCTGCAGCCGCCGTTTCCAATTTCATCCGTCAGGCAATCGACCACGATCTGGCCACCGGCAAGTACGCCGGCCGCACCTGGGGCGGCCGCCCCGGCCCGGTCGCGGCCCATGCCGGCGCGCCTGCGGACCCGGCGAGGATCCGCACCCGCTTTCCGCCCGAGCCCAACGGCTATCTGCACATCGGTCATGCCAAGAGCATCTGCCTCAACTTCGGCCTGGCCCGGGAGTACGGCGGCGCCTGCCACATGCGCTTCGACGACACCAACCCGGAGAAGGAAGAGCAGGAATACGTCGATTCCATCCTCGATGCCGTCAAGTGGCTGGGTTTCGACTGGGGCCCGCACCTGTACTACGCCTCCGACTACTTCGACTGGATGTACCAGTTCGCCGAGCATCTGATCCGCACCGGCCATGCCTACGTGGACAGCCAGAGCGCCGAAGAGATGCGCGCCAACCGGGGCACGCTCACCGAACCGGGCAGGAACAGCCCCTACCGCGACCGCTCGCCGGAAGAGAACCTGGATCTGTTCCGCCGCATGCGCGCCGGCGAGTTCCCGGACGGCACCCACGTGCTGCGCGCCAAGATCGACATGGCCTCGCCCAACATCAACATGCGCGACCCGGCCATCTATCGCATCCGCCACGCCGAGCACCACCGCACCGGCGGCAAATGGTGCATCTATCCCATGTACACCTACGCCCACCCTATCGAGGATGCCCTGGAGAACATCACCCACTCCCTGTGCACCCTGGAGTTCGAGGACCAGCGCCCCTTCTACGACTGGCTGCTGGAACGCCTGGCCGAGGGTGGCCTGCTGCAGCGCCCGCTGCCCCAGCAGATCGAGTTTGCCCGCCTCAACCTCACCTACGTGGTGCTGAGCAAGCGCAAGCTCATCCAGCTCGTGGAGGAGAAGCACGTAGACGGCTGGGATGACCCGCGCATGCCCACCATCGTCGGCGCCCGGCGCCGCGGCTACACGCCCGAGGGCTTCCGCCTGTTCGCCGAGCGCATCGGCGTCGCCAAGTCCGATTCGTGGATCGAGTACTCGGTGCTCGAAGACTGCATGCGCGAGCACCTGAATGAGGCGGCCGAGCGCCGCATCGCCGTGCTCGACCCGCTCAAGCTCATCATCGACAACTACCCGGAGGGCCGGGAGGAGGAGTGCCACGCACCCAACCACCCGCAGAAGCCGGAGCTGGGCAAGCGCGCCGTGCCCTTCTCGCGCGAGCTGTGGATCGAGCGCGAGGACTTCAGCGAGAACCCGCCCAAAGGCTATTTCCGTCTCTTCCCCGGCAACAGCGTGCGCCTGCGTTACGGCTACGTGGTGAAGTGCACCGGCTGCGACAAGGATGCCGGCGGCAACGTCACCGCCGTGCATTGCGAATACCTCCCCGACAGCAAGTCGGGCACCCCCGGCGCCGACCACTACAAGGTCAAGGGCAACATCCACTGGGTGTCCGCCCGCCACGCCTACCGCAGCGAAGTACGGCTGTACGACCGCCTGTTCATCAACCCGGTCCCCGGCAAGCGCATCGCCGCCGCGGCCGGGCACGCTCCCGACCATCACAACATCGACCTCGACGAGGCCGGCAAGGCCCACCAGCACGAGGAAAAGGCCGAGCACAACTGGCTCGACGACCTCAACCCCGACTCCCGCCAGGTCATCACCGCCTACCTGGAGCCGTCCCTCAAGAACGCCCGCCCCGAGGAGCGCTTCCAGTTCGAGCGCCACGGCTACTTCGTGGCCGACCGGGTCGACTCGCGGCAAGGCAAGCCGGTGTTCAACCGGGCGGTGACCCTGAAGGATTCGTGGGGGAAGCAGGCGGGCTGAGCGGTCGTGCGCCCAGCGGGCTGGCGGATCCCGCGGGCGAAACACCGGCGGCCGGCGGGCGTCGCTCGCCGTACCGGAACCGGAAAGCCGGCGCGGCAGGTTCCACGGCGGCGCCCGTGGGATACAGCACCGGCTCCTGGGTGGTGCCCGCCACGCGCAGGGGTACCACTACCCAGGCGACGCCGCTCTTCAGTTCCACGTTCACCTTGCCGTCGAGCTGGTGCGACGGAGCGATGGCCACGTCCCCCTGGGCGTTGAGCAGGCCGGAACGCACCTGCAGGCGCTCCAGCCGGTAGCTCTTGCCGGCGACGTGATAGTTGCCGGTGAGCTCGTCGAACTTGGTGCTGCCGCCGCGGGTGCGCGACCCGCCCATCAGGCTGGCGGCCCGGGCCAGGTCCACGTTGTGCAGCACGCCGTCGCGCACCACGAAGCCGCCGTCGGCGCGCAGCACCTCGGCGAGCTTGGCCGCATCCCGGGCGACGGCGGAGAAACGCGCCCCGGTGTCCGGCCATCCGCTCATCTTGACGCTCTGGGCGAACAGGGCCAGCAAGGGCTCCATGGCCACGCCCTGCAGGGTGACATTGCCGTTCGCGGCGAAGCCCTTGTCCCAGTGCAGCTCGGTGCTCGCCACCAGGGTGCCGCCGTAGAGCTTGCCGTCCCGGGTGGCCGCCCGCAGGCGCCGGGGCTGGCCCGCCGCCGACAGCTCCACCCGGGCGTCGAACGCCGGCACGGGCCCGGCAGCCAGGGCCAGCTTGACGTCCTTCAGCTCCACCTGTTCGACGCCCACCGCCGCCACCAGTTTTTCGTTCTGCTCGGCCAGGGACTGCACCAGGGCCGAGACGGCGGCCTGCTGTTCCTGCAATTCCGCCACCCGGGCGCGTAGGACCGCCAGCGGGTCGTCAGCGGCGAGCGGCTCCCGGGCCGCCGGCGCCGCCGCGATGACCTCGTTCCAGGGGATGGCCCTGAACGCCGACATCCAACCCATGGTCGCCTGCCTCCGTCTGTGCCACAAGCAGGCAAGACTACCCCAAGCCTCGATCCTCGGCCAATTCCCATGACGCCAGAATCGTCGTTGCACATGGCGAAAGTCTTGTGCACCGCGTCTTTTATTTGTCGGGAAGGCGGCGTAGAGTAAGTAGTTCCCACAAGGACCGGAGGAGACGTTCCATGGGTACACAACTACCCATCGGTACGGCGGCGGACGTGTGCGCCCATGCGCTGGCCGCCGAGACCGAGGCAATGTCCCGCTGCAGCGAATTCGCCGATTACCTGGAAGCCCGCGGCGACGAAGAGACCGCACGATTGTTCCGCACCCTCGCCCAGGAAGACTCGCGCCATTCCGTGGCACTGGCCGAGCGCATGTCCGCCGAGGGCCCGGCCGCGGTGCCGTTCTGGGCCCACAGTTGGCTGGACGAGGGGCCGGCCGTGCCCGCCAGCCACGGCTTCGTGTACCACCTGATGACGCCCTATCACGCGCTCACCATCGCCCTGACCGCGGAGCGGCGCGCGCGCCGCTTCTTTGAGCAGGTGGCGCAGGAATGCGCCGATCCGGAAGGCCGGGCGCTGGCCGCAGAGATGGTGCGCGAGGAGGACGCCCATATCGGGGCCCTGGAGCAGGCGCTGCAGAAGGCGCCCAGGCCCCTGGTCAGCGAAGCCGATTACGAGCAGATCCTGATCCGCCGCTGAACTCGATTACACTGCGCGCTTTTCTTCCTGCGGAGGAAACATGCGCGTGGTGGCCCAGCGGGTTCAGGAAGCTTCCGTCACGGTGGCGGGCCAAGTGGTGGGCCGCATCGGCCGCGGCCTGCTGTTGCTGGTGGGCGTGACTCCCGAGGACACGGCCGGGGACATCACCTGGCTGGTGCGCAAGCTCACCACCTTGCGCATCTTCCCCGACGCCGACGGCGTCATGAACCAGCCCATCGCCGCGGTGCAGGGCGAGATGCTGGCCGTGAGCCAATTCACCCTCTACGCCAGCACGCGCAAGGGGGCGCGGCCTTCCTGGTCCCGCGCCGCACCGCCGGAGCTGGCCCAGCCCCTGTTCGACGCCTTCGTGCGCGAGCTTTCCGCCGTGCTGGGCAAGCCCGTGCCCACCGGGGTGTTCGGTGCCCACATGCAGGTGGCCCTGGTCAACGACGGACCGGTGACCTTGATCCTGGATTCCAAGAATCCCGAGTAGGTCGGTGACGGAAGCAGGGGCACGCCGAAATCGTTGGCCAGCCCGAACAGATACAGGAACTCCGGGCGGCGCTCGCCCACCGCGTGGGGATAGTGGCGGTCCAGGCGCTGGCGCAGCTCTTCCAGGGCCGGCTCGCAGCAGCGCGCAGGGCGTCGCGCTCGTCGTGATTGCCCCGCAGGAGGTAGGCCGGCCAGGGCAGGCCCTGCAGCAGGCGGCACCGCCGGCCCGGACGATGTGCGGATCGGAAATCTGGCAAAGCAGGACGGGATGCATGGTTGGTTCACCCGGCGCCACCACCTGCGGCTACCATACTCCCCACTCTGGAAGTTTGTAACACAACCATGTCCGATCCCCGACCGAAGTCCGTCATCCGTATCCGCGGCGCCCGCCAGAACAATCTGAAGAATCTCAGCCTGGACATCCCCACCGGCGAGCTGGTGGTGGTCACCGGCGTGTCCGGCTCGGGCAAGTCCTCCCTGGTGTTCGACACCCTTTACGCCGAGGGCCAGCGGCGCTATGTGGAGACCTTCAGCCCTTACGCGCGCCAGTTCCTGGACCGGATGGACCGCCCCCAGGTGGACCGCATAGAGGGCGTGCCGCCGGCCATCGCCATCGACCAGACCAATCCGGTGCGCACCTCCCGCTCCACCGTGGGCACCATGACGGAACTCAACGACCATCTCAAGCTCCTTTACGCCCGCAGCGCCCGGCTGTACTGCCGCGGCTGCGCGAGGGCCGTGCGGCGCGACACGCCGGAGAGCATCTACGCCGACCTGGTCGCCCGCGCCCGCGCCGCGGGCGATCCGCGCCTCGTCATCACCTTTCCGGTGCCCGTGCCCCACAACTTCTCCGAGCAGGAAGTGCTGCAACTGCTGGAGCGCCAGGGCTACACGCGGGTGCATGCCAGCCGCGGCGGCGTGGTGGAAATGGTGCAGGACCGCCTGCGCCTGGGCGGCGCCGAGCGGGTGCGGGTGATGGATGCCCTGGAAGCGGCGCTGCGCGTGGGCCAGGGGCGGGTGAACGTGTACGTGCACGAGCAACCCGATGCCCCACCCTGGCGCTACTCCGACGACCTGCACTGCGCCGATTGCGACATCCACTACCGGGAGCCGGCACCCAGCCATTTCTCCTTCAACTCGCCCCTGGGCGCCTGCGACACCTGCCGCGGCTTCGGCCGCGTCATCGGCATCGACTACGGCCTGATCGTGCCGGACGAAGCCAAGACCCTGGCCCAGGGCGCCGTCAAGCCCTGGCAGACCGAGTCCTACCGGGAATGCCAGGACGATCTCATGAAATACGCCAGGAAGCGCGGCATCCCCACCGATGTGCCCTGGCGCGAGCTTCAACCCGAGCAGCGCCACTGGGTGCTGGAGGGCGAGCGCGAGTGGCAGAGCTGGAGCAAGTCCTGGCCCGGCACCTGGTACGGCGTGCGGCGCTTCTTCGACTGGCTGGAGACCAAGGCCTACAAGATGCACATCCGCGTGCTGCTGTCCAAGTACCGGGCCTACACGCCCTGCAGCGCCTGCGACGGCGCGCGCCTGAAGACCGATGCCCTACTGTGGCGCCTGGGCACGCAGGCGCCGGCGCGGCCCTTCCGGCCCACCGGCGTGGACTGGAGCGAGGCTCAATTGGCGGCCCTGCCCGGCATGGGTGTGCACGACCTGATGCTCGCACCCATCGCCCAAGTGCGCCGCTTCTTCGACGAACTGCGCTTCGGCGAGCCCAATCTGGACGAGGCCACCGACCTGCTGCTCAAGGAAATCCGCGCGAGCCTGGGCTACATGTGCCAAGTGGGCCTGGGCTACCTCACCCTGGATCGCCAGTCGCGCACCCTGTCGGGCGGCGAAGTGCAGCGCATCAACCTCACCACTGCCCTGGGCACTTCCCTGGTGAACACCCTGTTCGTGCTGGACGAGCCCTCCATCGGCCTGCACCCGCGCGACATGGGCAAGGTGATCCAGGTGATGCAGCGCCTGCGCGATGCGGGCAACTCCCTGGTGGTGGTGGAGCACGATCCCCAGATCATGTTCGCCGCCGACCGCATCCTGGACATGGGGCCGGGACCGGGCAGCCACGGTGGCGAGATCGTGTTCTTCGACACGCCCGACAAGCTGGCGGTGGCCCGGACCCTGACGGCGGAATACCTCACCGGCCGCCGCGAAGTGCACTCCCCCCTTTGGCAAAGGGGGGCCGGGGGGAATTTTGGCGCTGGAGAAATCCCCCCCACCCCCCCTTTTGCAAAGGGGGGAGCCCGGCTGGAAATCCTCGGCGCCGCCGAGCACAACCTGCGCGGCATCGATGTGGCCTTCCCCCTGAACCGCCTGGTGTGCGTGACCGGCGTGTCCGGCTCGGGCAAGTCCACCCTGATCCAGGACGTGCTCTATCCCGCCCTGCTCAAGCACCAGGGCAAGCCCACGGAGGCGCCCGGGCGCCATGCCGGCCTGCGCGGCGCCGAGCACATCGCCCAGGTGGTGATGGTGGACCAGTCGCCCATCGGCAAGACCACACGCTCCAACCCGGCCAGCTACGTGGGCGCCTTCGACGCCATCCGCGCCCTGTTCGCCCGCGAACCCCTGGCGCGCGAACGGGGCTATACCAACGGCACCTTCAGCTTCAACGCCGGCAACGGCCGCTGCCCCACCTGCGGCGGCAACGGCTTCGAGCACGTGGAGATGCAGTTCCTGTCGGACGTGTATCTGCGCTGTCCCGACTGCGACGGCCGCCGCTTCCGCGCCGAGGTGCTGGAAGTGAACTACCGCGGCCGGTCGATTGCCGACGTACTGGAGATGACCGTGTCCGAAGCGGTGGGCTTCTTCGCCGACCAGCGGGAAGTGCTGGCGCGCCTCAAGCCCCTGGCCGACGTGGGCCTGGAATACCTGCGCCTGGGCCAACCGGTGCCCACCCTGTCGGGCGGCGAAGCCCAGCGCCTCAAACTCGCCGGCCATCTCGCGGAAGCGAGCGACAAGACCGCCAAGGGACCGGGGTCCCTGTTCCTGTTCGACGAACCCACCACCGGCCTGCACTTCGACGACGTCGCCAAGCTGCTGCGCGCCTTCCGCCAACTGCAGGCGGCGGGGCATTCCCTGATCGTCATCGAGCACAACCTGGACGTGATCGCCGCGGCCGACTGGATCATCGACCTGGGGCCCGAAGGGGGGGACGCCGGCGGCATGGTGGTGTGCGCCGGCACGCCGCGGGAGGTGATGGCGTGCGACCAGTCCCACACCGGCGCGGCGCTGCGCGAGTACCAGGCGGCCCTGGGCAGCTTCGGGCGTGCAGCGCCGGCGGTGCAGCAGGTGCCGGTGCGCTACGAGGACAATGGCATACAGATTCACCACGCCCGCGAGCACAATCTGAAAAACATCGACGTGACCATCCCGCGCGACAAGTTCACCGTCATCACCGGCGTGTCCGGCTCGGGCAAGTCGACGCTGGCCTTCGACATCCTGTTCGCCGAGGGGCAGCGGCGCTACCTGGAATCCTTCAACGCCTACGCGCGCCAGTTCGTGCAGCCGGCGTCCAAGCCCGACGTGGACGCCATCTTCGGCATCCCGCCGACGGTGGCCATCGAGCAGCGGGTGAGCCGCGGCGGGCGCAAGAGCACGGTGGCCACCCTCACGGAGATCTACCACTTCCTGCGCCTGCTCTACGTCAAGCTGGGGGTGCAGCACTGCCCAGAATGCAACGTGGCCATCGAGCCCCAGAGCTTCGACGCCATCGCCGCGCGCATCCTGCGCGACTGGCGCGGCCGGCACATCGGCCTGCTGGCGCCCCTGGTGACGGCGCGCAAGGGCTATTACACCGATCTCGCCAAGTGGGCCCAGGGCAAGGGCTACAGCCACCTGCGGGTGGACGGCGCCTTCCTGCCCACCGCCCAATGGCCGCGCCTGGACCGCTATCGCGAGCACACCATCGAGCTGCCGGTGGCCGACCTGGTGGTGACGCCCGAGGCGGAAGGCGCGCTGCGCCAGGCGCTGGCGCGCGCCTTGGAGTTCGGCAAGGGCGTGGCGAGCGTCATCGCCCCCCTGGACGGGCTGGCCGAAGCCATGGCCCGGGGCGACGGCAGCGGCGCGCGTCTCGACCAGGTGGCCTTCTCCACCAGGCGCGCCTGCCCCTCTTGCGGCAAGAGCTTCGCCGAGCCCGACCCGCGCCTGTTCTCCTTCAACTCCAGGCACGGCTGGTGCGAGAGCTGCTACGGCACGGGCCTGCAACTGGCCGGCTTCGACGCGGAACAGACGGGCGAGGAGATCTGGTGGAACGAGTGGTTCGAGGGCGACACCCAGGCCTGCCCGGGCTGCCAGGGCAGGCGCCTCAACCCCACGGCGCTGGCGGTGCGCCTGCGCGGCCGCTCCATCGCCGAGGTCACCGCCATGGCGGTGGAGGAGGTGGAGTGCTTCTTCCGCGAGCTCCGGCTCACCGGGCGCGAGCGGGACATCGCCCGCGACCTGCTGGCGGAAGTGACCGCACGGCTCGCCTTCCTGCGGGAAGTGGGCCTGTCCTACCTGGCCCTGGACCGGGCCGCGCCCACCCTGTCGGGCGGCGAGGCGCAGCGCATCCGCCTGGCGGCCCAGCTCGGCTCCAACCTGCAGGGCGTGTGTTACATCCTGGACGAACCCACCATCGGCCTGCATCCGCGCGACAATCGCATCCTGCTCGACACCCTGCATGCGTTGCAGGCCAAGGGCAATACCCTGGTGGTGGTGGAGCACGACGAGGACACCATACGCCGCGCCGATCACGTACTGGACCTGGGCCCGGGCGCCGGCAGCGGCGGCGGCCGGGTGGTGGCCGAGGGCACGGCCGAGGAGCTGGCGCGCAACGCCCAATCGGTCACCGGCCGTTGCCTGGCCGCGCCCCTGCGCCATCCCCTGGTGCCGCGCCGTCCGGTGGACGGCGAGGTTCCGGCGCTGGAGGTGCTGGGCGCCGATCTGCACAACCTGAAGGACGTGGATGTGCGCATCCCCCTGGGGCGGCTCACGGTGGTGACGGGCGTGTCGGGCTCGGGCAAGTCCTCCCTGGCGCGCAACGTGGTGCACGACAACCTGCGCCGCCTGGTGACGCAATCCACGGCCCTGCGCGGCTGCCGCGAAATCCGCGGCTGGCAGGCCGTCGAGCGCGTGCTGGAAGTGGACCAGACCCCCATCGGCAAGACGCCGCGCTCCTGCCCCGCCACCTACGTGGGCTTCTGGGACGCCATCCGCAAGGTGTTCGCCGACACCCAGGAGGCGCGCCTGCGCGGCTACAACGCCAGCCGCTTCTCCTTCAACACCGGCGGCGGGCGCTGCGACGCCTGCGAGGGCCAGGGCGTGAAAAAGATCGAGATGAGCTTCCTGCCCGACGTGAAAGTGGTGTGCGACGCCTGCAACGGCCAGCGCTTCAACGGCGAGACCCTGGCGGTGCGCTGGAAGGGCAAGACCATCGGCGAGGTGCTGAACATGAGCGTGGACGATGCCGCCGACTTCTTCAGCGCCCACCCGTCCATCCACCACTGCCTGCGCCTGCTGCAGGACGTGGGCCTGGGCTATCTCACCCTGGGCCAGCACAGTCCCACCCTGTCGGGGGGCGAGGCCCAGCGCATCAAGCTGGTGACGGAGCTGGCCAAGGTGCGGGCTACCCCGTCCCGCCCGGGCGCGGCGCGGGGGACGAAAGGCGGTACCCTCTACGTCCTGGACGAGCCCACCGTGGGCCTGCACATGGCCGACGTGGAGAAGCTGATCCGGGTGCTGCACCGGCTGGTGGACGCGGGCAACACCGTGGTGCTGATCGAGCACAACCTGGACGTGATCGCCGAGGCCGACTGGCTGGTGGACCTGGGGCCGGAGGGCGGCGAGGACGGCGGGCGCCTGGTCGCCGCCGGACCGCCCGAGCAGGTGGCGGCGAGCCGCGGCCACACCGGGCGGATACTGGCCGAGTTCCTGGCCCAGCGCGCGCCCGCCGGCTTGCCCGCCCAGGCGCAGCATGTCAAAGTGACATCCCACGGATAGGGAGCAATCATGAGCAAAGCGAAGGGCAAAAACCTGCTGGTGATATCCGCCCTGGGCGAAGACCAGGTGGGCATCGTCGAGGACTTCTCCGGCGCCATCACCGACTCGGGCTGCAACATCGAGGACAGCCGCATGACGGTGCTGGGCGGCCAGTTCGCCATCATCGCCCTGGTCTCGGGCAGTTGGAACGAACTGGCCAAGCTGGAGAGCCAGTTCGACCAACTGGCCAAGAAGCTGGGCCTGACCATCACGGCGCGCCGCTCCGAGGAACGGGGCGCGCCCGCGGGCACCCTCCCCTATCACGTGGAAGTGGTGTCCATGGACCACCCGGGCATCGTGCACAACCTGGCGCGCTTCTTCTCCAAGCGCCACATCAACATCGAGGATCTCACCACCAGCAGCTATCCCGCGCCCCACACGGGCACGCCCATGTTCTCGGTGGAGATGACCGTGGGCGTCCCGGCCGGCACCCACATCGCCGACCTGCGCAACGATTTCCTGGAGTACTGCGACGAGCTCAACCTGGACGCGCTGATGGAACCGGTGCGGGGTTAAGAATGGACCAGCGCACAGCCGATGCCGTGGTGCGCGGCGCCTGTCCCCACGACTGCCCCGACACCTGCGCCCTGCTCACCACGGTGCGCGACGGCATCGCCGTGAAGGTGGCGGGCGCGCCGGATCACGGGCCCACCGGCGGCGCCCTGTGCACCAAGGTCGCCCACTACCCGGAAAGGGTGTATCACCCCGAGCGCCTGCTCTACCCCATGCGGCGCGTCGGCCCCAAGGGCCCCGGGGCGCGCTTCGAGCGCATCTCCTGGGACCAGGCCCTGGACCAGACTGCGGCGCGGCTGCGCGCCATCGCCGGCGAGTTCGGGCCCGAAGCCATCCTGCCCTACAGCTATGCCGGCACCATGGGCCTGCTCCAGTACGGCAGCATGGACCGGCGCTTCTTCCACCGCCTGGGCGCCTCCCTCCTGGAGCGCACCATCTGCGCCAGCGCCGGCGGCGCCGGCATCACCGCCACCCTGGGCGGCAAGCTGGGCATGGACATGGAGTGCGTGGCCGACGCCAGGCTGATCATCCTGTGGGCCACCAACTCGGTGGTGTCCAACCTGCACTTCTGGACGCGGGTGCAGGAGGCCAAGCGGCGCGGCGCCAAGCTGGTCGCCATCGATCCCTACCGCACCCAGACGGCGGAGCGCTGCCATGTGCATCTGGCGCCCCTGCCCGGCACCGACGCCGCCCTGGCCCTGGGGCTGATGCACGTGCTGATGGCCGAGGACCTGCTGGACCACGACTACATCGAGCGCCACACCCTGGGCTACGCCGCGCTCAAGGAGCGGGCGCAAGACTACCCACCAGAGCGCGTGGCCGACCTCACCGGGCTGCGGCGCGAGGACATCGTCGCCCTGGCGCGGGACTACGGCAGCATCCGGCCGGCGGCGATCCGCCTGAACTACGGCGCCAACCGCCACGCCGGCGGCGGCATGGCAGTGCGCACCATCGCCTGCCTGCCGGCCCTGGTGGGCGCCTGGCGCGACCCGGCGGGCGGCCTGCTGCTGACCAGCTCCGGCCACTATCCCGTTGACGAGGCGGCCCTGGAGCGGCCCGACCTGCTGCGCCGCCGGCCGCGCGCCATCAACATGTCGGCCATCGGCCGGGCGCTGCTGGAAGCGGACGATCCCCCGCTCAAGGCGGTGTTCGTGTACAACAGCAATCCGGTGGCGGTGGCGCCCGAGAGCCGCAAGGTGGTCGAGGGCTTCGCGCGCCCCGACCTGTTCGTGGTGGTGCACGAGCTGTTCCAGACCGACACCGCCGACTATGCCGACATCCTGCTGCCGGCCACCAGCCAGCTGGAGCACCTGGACATCCACAAGTCCTACGGCCACCTGCACGTGCTGGCCAACCTGCCGGCCATCGCGCCGCGCGGCGAGGCCCTGCCCAACACCGAGCTATTCCGGCGCCTGGCGAAACGCATGGGCTTCACGGAAGCCTGTTTCGACGAGGATGACGAGACCCTGGCGCGCCGGGCCTTCCGCTGGGACCACCCGGCCATGGCGGGCATCACCTGGGAGCGGCTCAAGGCCCAGGGCTTCGCGCGCCTCACCCTGCCCACGCCCTACGCCCCCTTCGCCCAGGGCGGCTTCGCCACGCCCTCGGGCAAGTGCGAGTTCTACAGCGCCGCCCTGGCGGCCCAGGGGCAGGACCCCCTGCCCGCCTTCGTGCCGCCGCGGGAGTGGCGGGGAGCGGCCCTGGCGCAGCGCTATCCCCTGGCCTTCCTGTCACCGCCGGCACGCAACTTCCTCAACTCCTCCTTCGCCAACCTGGAGCGCTTCCGCGAGCAGGAGAAGAATCCCTGGCTGGACATCCATCCCCAGGACGCTCTAGCGCGCGCCATCGCCGACGGCGCTGCGGTGCGCGTGTTCAACGACCGGGGCGAGTTCCGGGCGGTGGCGCGGGTGACCGAGCGGGCGCGCCCGGGCGTGGTGGTGAGCCCGTCCATCTGGTGGCGCAAGCTGTCGCCGGACGGGCGCAACGTGAACGAGGTCACCAGCCAGGCGCTGGCCGACTTGGGCGGCGGCGCCACCTTCTACGACGTGCTGGTGGAGGTGGCGCGCTGCTGAGGGCTTGTGAAAAATCCGAAATTCAACGCAAAGGCGCAAAGACGCAAAGTTTGCGCGAAGGGAAGCGATTGAGAATCGGATCCTCGAGCGCCGCCAGGCGCTGGGTCTTGCCCAGGCGGACGTTGGCCCGGGCGCGCAACTCCTCCGCCGCCAGCGCGGCGCGGCTCACGGCCGCAAGTAGGCGTAGCCCTGGCGCTGCTTCTCCATGATCTCGACGACGCCGGCCCGCACATACCCGATGAACGGGTTCATGTCCGAGCGGCTGAGCTTCTGATTGGTCATGGTGTTCTCGCAGGCGACGACGCGCATGCCGCTGCCCACCGCCTCTTCCACCCGCGCCGCCGCCTCGGAATCGGCCTTGAGCATGCCGATGCCCGGGCCGTAGGCGACGATCTCGATATCCACCTGGTCCTGTCCCAGTTCGGTCTGCACGTTCCTGGCGTTGTTCAGGGCGAGCTGCCATTTCTTCGGGTCGCCGTCGCTCACCTGGATCACGACGCGGTGGCGCGCGGCCTTCTTCGCTTTCGCCGCACTGGCGGACTTGATGGCGGTGTTCGCCTCGGCGGCAGCATGGGCGCCGGCCGCGGCCAGCGACAGGCAGGCCCAGACGATCCAGGCCCGGGGGTACAGCTTCGCTTTCATGGCGGTCTCCGTCGGATGGGGGCACAACCATCTTAAGCGCGGCAATAAAGATGTGGATCAAACCTTTCAATGTTCAAATAAATTGCTGCAGAGCGGCACTGGGAAAGCCCGCCCTGCCGGCTCAGCCGGCGACGCTGCGCAACACGGACAGGGGGCCGAGACGCTTCACCCGTTCGAGCTGCGCCGCATCGCGCACGAACAGGGAGCCGGCGAAGCCGAGGGCATTGACGGCGATGCCGTCCACGGCTTCCCGCGCGCGCGGCACCAGCAGGAGCCAGCGGCGGGTGAGCAACAGGTTGTAGGGATGGCTCTGCCAGCGCGCGCCGTCGCGTTCCACGCCGGGAATGTCCAGGCGTTCGAGGCCGGCCCGGTAGAGGGCCTGCAGCTCGCCGGCGGCGACCGCAGGATCGGACCACAGCCCGGACGGCAGGCGGGCAAAGGCGTGACGGAACGGCAGGCCGGGCACGCTGCGCAAGCCCTCGCCGGCCTCGGGGAAGAGTGCCGCCATGGGCACTTCATCGCCGGCCCCCAGGGGCAGGGGGATCACCTGCAGATGCTTGTGGGGCTGGCTGGCGCCGGCGTCGCGGCCGCCGTTGTAGAAGCCCAGGGTGGGCGCGCCGGCCATGCCGGCGACCAGGGCGCGGAAGTCGGCGGCATCGAGCAGGGTGTCCTGGTGCACGAAGTCGCGCGTGACGATCAGCAGATGGCCGTCGATCACGCTGTACTTGTTCAGCACGGCGAGGTAGCCCGGCGCCACGGCGCCGACCAGCAGGTCCGCCTCGGGCGGCAGAAAGGGGTTGCGTTCCCGGTCCTTCGCCTCGTGCACCCGGCGCGCCTCGTCCTTGCGCTTGAGGCTGGAGACGCGGCGCACGACGAAAGGGACGCCCCCGTCCGGGACGACTTCCTCTTCCGTTTCGATGGGCTGCAGGGCACCGCAGGCCAGGGCACGCGTGCGACACGCCGCCACCGCAGGCCACAGGCGGCCACGGGTCAGGATCGGGACGCTCATTGCATGATTATGCAACGGCGGCCCGCGTCTTTCACGGGCGTCTAAGGTGCCGTCAGCCGGCCCCGCCGAGCGGCTGCGCTACCTGCGCGGCGGGGCGCCATAACGGCCGGCCGGCGCGCAGACGGGGGCAGCTAAGCGGTCGTAGTAGGTCTGGGCCGAGGCCATCGCCAGGCGCCGCAGCACCTCCGGCAGGGCTTCGCGCATGACCATCAGCGGCGCCTCGAACTGGAAGCCCGGGTCGGTCACCAGCCAGTCGCCGATGAGCACCGGGCAGAACTTCGACGAAGTATTGCGCGCCCTCGACTCGATCCAGCTCACCGCCAAGCACAAGGTGGCCACCCCGGTGAACTGGAAGCAGGGCGAGGACGTGATCATCCTGGCAAATAAGAGATCATGTTTGTGATCTTATTTGACAAAACCAGGGATAGCAGTCGAACGGTGACTACGGCACCAGCACTGCGGCGCCGCTCATCCTGCCCTGACGCAGACCCTCGATGGCCCGGTTGGCCTCCGCCAGCGGATAGACCTGCACCGCCGGATGCAGCGGCACCTCGGCCGCCACGCCCATGAACGCCTCACCGTCGGCCCGCGTGAGATTCGCCACCGAGGTGATGCTGCGCTCCTCCCACAGCCAGCGATAGGGAAAGGACGGAATGTCCGTCATGTGGATGCCGCCGCACACCACCGTGCCGCCCTTGTCCAGATGCGCCAGCGCCCGCGGCACAGGTTTTCCTGGCCGTGCGCGCAGAACCGGCAGCGCCCGCACGCCCCGCCCAGCCACGGCACGCCCACCCGGTCGCCGACGCGAAAGCGCGCCGCCCCCTCCCCCAGCGCCTCGACGCGGCCGACGATTTCGTGGCCGAGGACCAGCGGGAGCTTGGGCGACGGCAGATCGCCGTCGATCACGTGCAGGTCGGTGCGGCACACGGCGCAGGCGAGCACGCGCAGGCGCACCCGGCCGGGACCGGGTACCGGGTCCGGGAGGTCGGCCGGTTCGAGAGGTGCGCGGATTTTGGTGAGGAGCATTGCTTTCATGCAAGCAATGTTAGCTCGTCAGAAGATGCCCGTTGGACCAACGACCGGACTCAGGTCCCGGGTTGCAGGGCGACCTGCACCTCGCGCGACCGGCCCGCGCGCAGTACCGTCAGGCGCACCACATCGCCCACCTTGTGGTCGTCCAGGCGCGCCAGCAGCTTGGGCAGCGCATCGACGGCCTTCCCCTCCACGGCGGTGATCACGTCGCCCGGCACGATGCCCTCGGGGCCCACCGTCACGCCCACGAGACCGGCCTTCTCGGCCGCCGAGCCGGGCAGCACGCGCAGCACGAACACGCCCTGGATGCCGGTCGCCGCCGCCAGCCGCTGGTTGAGCTGCTCGTCGGCTTCGATGCCCAGCGCCGGGCGGATGTACTTGCCGTTCTGGATGAGTTGCGGCACCACCCGCATGACGGTATCCACCGGCACCGCGAAGCCAATGCCCGCCGACGCCCCGCTGGGGCTGTAGATGGCGGTGTTGATGCCGATCAGCCGGCCGGCCGAATCCAAGAGCGGCCCGCCCGAGTTGCCGGGGTTGATCGCGGCGTCGGTCTGGATCAGGTGCTCGATGGCCGGGCCGCCGCGCTCGCCGGCGAGCGTTCGGTCCAGCGCCGAGACGATGCCGGTGGTCAGCGTCCAGTCCAGTCCGAAGGGGTTGCCGATGGCAAACACCTTCTGGCCCACCTTGAGATCGTGGCTGGTGCCGATGGGCACCGGCGGCGGGCGCTTGAAGCCCACGCCGATTTTGAGGACCGCGATGTCGTGCGCGGGCGAGGCGCCCACCAGCGCGGCCTTGTAGTCGCGCCCGTCGGCGAGCTTCACCGTAGCCTCGGACGCGCCCTCGATGACGTGGAAGTTGGTCACCACGTGGCCGGCGTCGTCCCAGATGAAGCCCGAGCCCGTGCCGCGCGGCACGGCGAACACGCTGCGCGTCCACACATCGCGCACCAGTTGCGCGGTGGAGATGTACACCACCGTATCGCGCGACTTCTCGAACAGCTCGATGGTCGCCTGCTCGTCGGCGGCCAGGTCGCCGCGGGCGGTGACGGTGCGCAGCGCGCCCTCGCGCGGCGCGAACCAGGATTCCACCACGGGCAGGAAGTGCCACAGCAGCATCAGCGCGGCCACCCACAGCCCGAGGACCGACAGGCGGCGCAGGAAGGGATCGGGGGCGGGGCGGCGGTAGGGATCAGGATACATGGGTGTCCTCCGTTGCATGGGCGGCGCGCTCCGCATCGAGCGCCTTTTGGTCGCGTTCGCGCAGGGCCTCGTCGCTTACCTCTTCCATCACCCGGCGGATGAGTTCCGTCCTGTCCATGCCGCCCCCCTCAACGCTTGACGGCGCGGATTTTTGCCGCGCGCACCTTCAACCCCTCGGCGCCGCGCCCCGGGATTGGGCCGCCGCAGGCAGCGCAAGGCCAAGGCTCGCGTTTTCGGCGGGCATGAAAGCGAAGTTTCGCCGAAGGCAAAAAGCCCGGAGAACGTCCGGGCTCAAGAGTTGGCGGGGATGGACTCCCAGCATTGGCAATGAGCAGCAGCATCGCCTCCTTCAGGCGCCTCAAGTCGTAACGGCCCGAGCGGGAGAGGCGTTCCCAGTCTTCGAGAAAGGTCTTGACGTAGTCACATGCCCGAGGTGGCGTGACCCGCTTGCTACTGGCGGGCTTTTTCGAGGTCATCGATCAAGGCGTCAGCCGAGTCAAAACGGGCAGCCCGGGCCGCCATCACCGCGCGGGCTTCTTCCATTGCGGCACGGGTCTGCGCGTTGGGTACCTTTTGCGATACAGTCAAGGGCTTCAGGCCAACGGGCTCCGAGCAGCCGGCGCGTGAGCAGCGACTGCATGTCCCGCCGGCCGTCGGCGATCACGTAGATGTAGTCCTTCTGTCCGATCACACGGTAGATCACCCGATAGGGCTTGAAGACGGTCTGCCGATAGTCGCGGATGCCCAGTGCGATCAGTTCCTTGGGATAGACCCCGCGCTCGGGGAAGGTGGAGAGGCTCTCGACGGCTTCCAGCAGACGGTCCAGCACGTGGTCGGCTTTGGCCTTGCCGTCGAATTCCGCAATGTAGTCGTAGATCGATTCGAGGTCCTGCTCGGCACCCGCGGTGAGCAGGACCTCGTACTTGCGGCCCGGCATTACCGGGCAGCCGCCTTGGCCCGCAACCGGGCGACGACTTCACCCACGGGTTTCACCTTGCCCGCCTCGACCTCGGCGTTGCCCAAGGCGAGGATTTTCAGCAGCGCCAGCGTTTCCTGCGTCTCTTCATAGGACGCCACGTCCTGGATCACGGCCTTGGCCTCGCCGTTCTGGGTGATCACCAGCGGCTCCCGCTCCTCGGCAAGGCGAGTGAGGATTTCGGCCGCGTTGGCCTTGAGATAGCTGATCGGTTTGACTTGGGCGGAGTAGCGCATGGCGAAAACCCTCGGAGTCTAGACGGGACTAAATATAGTCCTTTTGAAGTCTCCATACAACCCGGTTTCGGCGTTTGCGTCCCTTCCTATTCGGCTGGCGCGCCACCATATTTGGCGCGTATGTGGCAATCGCGTCAGATAAAGTGGCGCACGACGCAGGCTGCCAGCCTGAAATTACCCTCTCTATTACCTCCGCTGAGGGTAATTGCATCTTCTCTACTGCGGCAATGAACCCGAGACGCACGCAGCTTGCCCGTGGCCAACAGGATGCGGGGGGCGGCTTACCACCTTCGTGCCCCTCGCGTTCAAGCGGCGCGGGCTCAAGAAGGTGGTCGTCGGCCCCACGGGCGTCGAGGAGCCGGTCCGGGTCAGCGAGCCGGCACCGATACCGCCGCCCCACCCGGATCCCGTCGTGCTTCGGACCTTGGGACGCGGCCTCTACTGGCAGCACCTGCTGGAGGCGGGCGCGATGGCGGACGCGGCCGAGCTCGCCGCGCGCGAGGGGCTGCACAGGACCTTCGTCAACGACCACCTGCGCCTGGCGCTCCTCGCGCCCGACCTCGTGGAAGCGGCGCTCCAAGGGGCGTTGCCGCGAACGGTGACGCTGTTGAGCCTGCTACGGGACGGCATTCCGGTGTGCTGGCAGGCGCAGCGGTCGCGCATTTTCGGCTGAGTTTCCGTGCGGAATCGCGCCTCTGCCCCGATCGACGATTCAAAGTGCGATCGGAGTTACCGGGTCAGCAAGTCGACATACGCCTGATAGCTGTAACAGCGGTTCTTCTTCTGCCCCGTCATTTCGGCCACGATACCCAGATCCGCCAGCGCCTTCACGGCGGCGCTGGCCGTCGGGAAGCTCGTGTTCAGCTTCTGCCGCACCCGCTCGATGGTGAAGCGCGGCATCATCGGCAGCATCTCGAACAGGCGGTAGGCCGCAGGCCCAGCCTTGGCAGATCCGAGCAGGCGGCGACGGTCCGCCGCCACCCGGCTGGCGATGGCGACAATGCCGCGCTCGGCCTCGGCCGCGGCGGCGGCCACGCCTTCGAGGAAGAAAGCCACCCAGCCCTCCCAATCCCCTTCGGTGCGAATGCTGGACAAGCGGCGGTAGTACTCGGACTGATGCTGCTTCAGGTAGCCGCTGAGGTACATCAAGGGCTCGGGCAGCAAGCCCCAATGTTCGAGCAAAGCGGCAATCAGCAGCCGGCCGATGCGCCCGTTGCCGTCCAGGAAGGGGTGGATGGTCTCGAACTGGGCGTGGATCAGGGCGATCCTCACCAGCGGCGGGAGCGTGGGCGAAGCCTCGTGAATGAACCGCTCCATGCCGCCCAGCAGATCCGCGACCCGGTCGGCGGGCGGCGGCACGAACACCGCGTTGCCCGGCCGCGTGCCGCCGATCCAGTTCTGCGAGCGGCGCAACTCGCCCGGCT
This sequence comes from Uliginosibacterium gangwonense, assembly GCA_020723855.1. Lineage (GTDB taxonomy): Bacteria > Pseudomonadota > Gammaproteobacteria > Burkholderiales > Rhodocyclaceae > DYIB01. The sequence goes on along the minus strand of DYIB01000049.1, from coordinate 863 downwards.
GTTTGCCCGAACCGCGCGCGCCGTCGAGCAGGAGCCGGTGGGCATCGCACAGCAGGCGCACGCTGACGGGAAGCCCTTTGGGATCGTGCAGGTTGTCCTGCACCAGCCGGAAGGCGCGCAGATAGTTGATGACTTCCTCGACGTCTTCGACATTGCTGACGGCAAGGCCCGCCTCTTCGTCGAAGAGATCGGTCAGCGTGGCCTGGGTGCCTTCGATCTGCGAAGTGAGCAGCGCCTCCTTGCGGACGGCGCCGTAGAGCAGCCAGTCCACCGACGGCACCAGCCCCGACACCCCGGACAGGCGGGCCAGCGCCAGTTCCGCAGCGCGGTTGGCCTCGATGAACGACTCCGGCGCCAGCACAGGATCGCTGGGCGGCAGCGGATTCGGCACGAAGGCCTGAACGGCCTCGCCCAAGGTGGTGGAAGTCACGTAAATGCCGGTGGTGCGCCTCATTCTCAAGAATTCTTGAATTGCCTGTCGCTATATTAAAGCATTCTTTAACAAGAAGAGCTGGCGTGAAAGAACGCTTTGGTGATGCGAGCGCCGCCGGGCCTGTTGAGGGGCAGCCCCCCGGTCTGTTCAAAGGCCCATGGCTTCGGCTGAGTGTCCGCGCCGAATCGCTCCCGCTCTCCAGCCGACGATTCAAACTACCGAGCGGAAAGCCGCGTTGTTGCTGGACCTCGCGCGAAGAGCGCTCTTCGCACCACGTGCCGAACCCGCGCCAGTTCTGGCGCACCGGCAGACGTGAAAAAGGCCAGAGCATGGTCCGGTCTCGGAAAAGTGGTGGTGCAGGCGCGACCGAAACCGAACCATTTCTCCGAACGAATGAGCAGTTCTGCGTGCTTGAGCGGGCGTCTGCGCG
>DYIB01000048.1 GCA_020723855.1 Uliginosibacterium gangwonense | reverse complement strand
GGCTTCTTCACCTACTCCTGAGTCGCGCGTCCGAAGCCCGGCGCCGCCGCGCCCACGGGCAAGGGCTCCGGCGGCAGGGGCGCGTAGCCCGGCAGGCTGCCCAGGGCGGCGCCGAAGGCGGCGCCCGCGACATAGGCGCGCAGCGCTGCCAGCGGCGCATCCTGGAGGCGGCTGCGCGGCAGCGCCAGGAAATAGTCTTCGGTCACCAGGGGCACGAAATCCAGGCCGAAGCGCCGTGCCGCCGCCTCGATGCCCAGCGCCACGTCCGCCTCGCCGCCGGCGACCAGCGCGGCGACCGCCGCGTGGGTATGTTCCTCCGAGCCGTAGCCGCGGATGCGCCTGCCGTCGATGCCCTGGCGCACGAGCAGCAGATCCAGCAGCAGGCGCGTGCCGGCGCCCGGCTGGCGGTTGAGGAAGCGCACGTTGCGGCGCGTCAGATCGGCCACGCTGCGCAGCTTCTTGGGGTTCCCGGGCCGCACCATCAAGCCCTGCACGCGCCGGCACAGGGGCAGCAGCAGGTGGCTGCGCGGCTGCAGGTGCTTGCGGTATTCGGCCCATATGCGCCGGCCCAGATCGCCCTCGGGGCAATGGAAGCCGGCCGCGTCGCAGGCACCGCGTGCCAGCAGCTCCAGGCTCTCCACGCTGCCGCGGAATTGCAGGTCGACGGCGTGGCCGTCCGCCTGCATCAGCTCCTGCAGCTTGACCAGGGCCAGGTCGTGGCTGGCGGCAAGGGCCAGGCGCACGGCCCGCGGCCGCTCCTCTTCCGCCAGGAGCCGGCGCATCTCCTCACCCGCCGCCAGCAGGCGCGGCGCCAACTGGGCCGCCAGACGCCGGTCCAGCTCCAGCAGGCGCCGGGCGAAGGCCGACGGTTCCGAGCCGCTGCCGCGGGTGGCGGCCAACAGGGGGCGGCCGAACAGGCCCTGCCATTTCTCGATGAGTCCCCAGGCGTGGCGGTAGGACAGACCCTGTTCCCGGGCGGCGGCGGCGATGGAGCCGTGGCGCGCGATGCCGTCGAGCAGGGCGAGGAGGCGGGTTTCCTCGGGCGGCGAGCCGCCGCCGAAGCGCCAGGCGAGGAATGGGGCGATTTCCATAATCGGCAATATAGAACATATTTGACAGCGCAAGCCAGGCCGGAGTAAATCCCTTATTGTCGATAAATATGCACCAGGTTTCAGAATAGCCATCACGCCGTCATGGATACCCTGTCCCAGAGCTTCGTCACCGCGCTGGCCCTGGTCGCGTCCTTCGACCGGGAGCTGAGCGCCATCGTGCTGCTCAGCCTGAAGGTGAGCCTGACCGCCGTGCTCATCGCCACCGCCGTCGGGCTGCCTCTGGGCGCCGCCATCGCCGTGGGACGGTTCCGCGGCCAGCAGACGCTGACCGTGATCCTCAACGGCCTCATGGGCCTGCCGCCCGTGGTGGTGGGCCTGCTGGTGTATCTGCTGCTGTCGCGCTCCGGCCCGCTGGGCGAAGCCGACCTGCTGTTCACGCCCACGGCCATGATCGTCGCCCAGGCCATCCTGATCACGCCCATCATCGCGTCGCTGGGGCGGCAGGTGGTGGAGGACGCGTGGCGCGAGCACAAGGAGCAACTGCGTTCCCTTGGCGCCTCCGACTGGCGCGCCGCCCTGACCCTGCTGTGGGATACGCGCTTCTCGCTGTTTACCGCCGTGCTGGCCGGCCTCGGCCGCGCCGCGGCGGAAGTGGGGGCGGTGATGATCGTGGGCGGCAACATCGACGGCGTCACCCGCGTCATGACCACCACCATCGCCCTGGAGACCAGCAAGGGCGATCTTCCCCTGGCACTGGCCCTGGGCCTGATCCTCATCGCCCTGGTGCTGCTGCTCAACGCCGCCGCCTACATGACACGCCAATGGGCCGCCCGACACTACGGTTAGGAACGCAGGCGTCCGGCCTGTTCCCGCTGGAGCTGCGGGAACTGTCGTTCGAGTCCCACGGCACGCCCATCATCGACCGCGTGTCGCTGGCCATCGACGGCGAGCGGCGCACGGTGATCTTGGGCGCCAACGGCGCCGGCAAGAGCGTGCTCATGCGCCTGATGCACGGCCTGCTGGAGCCCAGCGGGGGCCGCATCACCTGGGGTGGGCGCCCGCAACGCCCGCGCGCCCAGGCCATGGTGTTCCAGCGGCCGGTGATGCTGCGCACCTCCGCCCTGAAGAACGTGGCCTACGGCCTCAAGCTCGCCGGCGTGGGGCGCGACGAGCGCCTGTCCCGCGCCGGCGCGGCGCTGGCCCGCGTCGGGCTGCAGCACCTTGCTGCCAGGCCGGCGCGCGTGCTCTCCGGCGGCGAGCAGCAGCGGCTGGCCCTGGCGCGGGCCTGGGCGCTCGAGCCCAAGGTGCTGTTCCTGGACGAGCCGACGGCCAACCTGGACCCGACCGCCACGCGCGAAGTGGAGGACGTGATTGCCGACATCGCCCTGGGCGGCGCCAAGATCATCATGACCACCCACAACCTGGGCCAGGCGCGGCGCCTGGCCGACGAGATCGTTTTTCTCCACCGGGGCCGCGTCGTCGAGCACACCCCGGCGGAGGAATTTTTCCGGCAACCGCGCTCGGCGGAAGCCGCCGCTTTCATGAAAGGAGAATTACCTTGGTTTTAGAGCGCAGAAGCCTGCTGGCACTTGCCCTGGGTGTGACCATGCTCACTGCGGCAGGGGTGCGGGCACAGGACAGGTTCATCGTCGTGGCGTCCACCACGTCCACCGAGCAATCGGGACTGTTCAAGCATCTGCTGCCCCGGTTCGAGAAGAAAACCGGCGTGCAGGTCCGGGTCGTCGCGCTGGGTACCGGCCAGGCCCTGGACATGGCGCGGCGGGGCGATGCCGACGTGGTGTTCGTGCACGACCCGGCGGCCGAAGAGAAGTTCGTCGCCGAGGGCTACGGCGTGAAGCGCTTCCCCGTCATGTACAACGACTTCGTCCTGGTCGGGCCGAAGAGCGATCCGGCCAAGGTGGCCGGCGCCAAGGAGGCGCTGGAGGCGCTGCGCCGTATCGAGGCCGCCCGCGCGCCCTTCGTCTCCCGCGGCGACCGCAGTGGTACCCATGCCGCCGAGTTGCGCCTGTGGCAGGCGGCGGGCGTCGACTTGAACAAGGCGAAGGGGCAGTGGTATCGCGACACCGGCTCGGGCATGGGGCCGTCGCTCAACACCGCGGCTTCCATGGGGGCCTACATCCTGTCCGACCGGGGCACCTGGCTGTCCTTCAAGAACCGGGGCGAGCTCGCCATTCTTTTCCAGGGCGACGCGCGCCTGTTCAACCAGTACGGCGTCATCCTGGTCAATCCCGTCCGCCATCCCCACGTGAAGAAGGAGTGGGGGCAGCAGTTCGTGGACTGGCTGGTCTCGCCCGAGGGGCAGCAGGCGATCGCCGATTACAAGATCGGTGGGGAGCAGTTGTTCTTTCCCAATGCCAGGGGGTGAAGGGGATCATGCGTTCGGTGCCAATGCCCGAACTCGGCAGGTAGGTCGCGTCAAGGACTGCCGGTGCGCATGATCCGCAGGATGGCCTCGACGACCCGCCGGTTGTCCTTGGCCGTACAGCCCGGACCACCGGCTTTGCCTGGCAGGAGCTGTTCAATGCGTTCCCACCGGTCATCTCGTCGCATCTTCCGATCCATCCTGACTGCGGCCAAAAGTCAGGATATGACCGCATTTCGTTTGCCGTGAACAGCCCCTCGCTATCCCATTGGCCGTGAACGAATTGTTCGGCCTCGTTTGCGTATGGCATTCTGGGGCGCCGGAAGACCGAGGCGAATTTCCAGGGCGGCGCCTTGAGTTCGGACGGGGGGATTCCGGCTTTTGCCGCCAGCGGCTGATCCGCTGGTGCGAGCGAAATGCGGTCGGCTACGTCATCGGCGTGGCAAGACAATGCCCGGCTGCACCGGATCGTCGAAGCCTGGGAGCGCGAGCTGGCGCAGGGAAAAGATGAGGGTGACGTTGATGTTGATGCCCTCGGCAACGCCCTGCTCGATGGCCGCGAGCCCTTCGGCCGTGGCCGGGATCTTGAGTCAGCTCGGCCACAGCCATTCCCGGATCTCCGGCATGTCCTCGCCGTGGCGCACGATGTATTCCTTGTGCTCGATGAGCTTGTCGCGCACGAACTGCTTCTCCATTGCCTCGAAAATGCTACCCACTTGATGTCCGGTTACCGGCCAGCTATCGTTATGCATCCAGCCGGATGATCCACTTCAACACAAAGGTGTCCCATGGCAACCAAGGTGCAAGTCGTGTTCTACAGCATGTACGGCCACATCTATCGCATGGCCGAGGCCGTTGCGGCCGGCGCACGCGAAGTGGCGGGCGCGGAGGTGACGCTCTGGCAAGTGCCCGAACTGGTGCCCGACGAGATCCTGGAGAAGAGCGGCGCCAAGGCGGCGCGCGCCGCCTTCGCCCACGTGCCGGTGGCCAGGCCCGAGCAGCTCGCCGACGCCGACGCCATCCTGTTCGGCACGCCGACGCGCTTCGGCAACATGTGCGCGCAGATGCGCAACTTCCTCGACCAGACCGGCGGCCTGTGGATGAGCGGCGGCCTGATCGGCAAGGTGGGGAGCGTGTTTACCAGCACGGCCAGCCAGCACGGCGGCCAGGAGACGACCATCACCAGCTTCCACAGCACGCTGCTGCATCACGGCATGATCATCGTCGGCGTGCCGTACTCCGAGCAGCGGCTGCTCGCCATGAACGAGCTGACCGGCGGCACCCCCTACGGCGCCTCCACCATCACCGCCGGGGACGGATCGCGGCAGCCCAGCGAGAACGAGCTCGCCATCGCCCGCTTTCAAGGCAGGCACGTGGCCGAGATCGCCGGGCGGCTCCAGGCGGGGTGAGGCACGGGGCGCAACGGCGGCGGTAAACAGCCACCGCGTCCTCGCACCCGTGGCTAGGGGGCGGCGATTCTCTTGATCCGGCCCAACGCTGAGCGGACAATTCATTGACGGAATCACACAATCGGGCAAAGTCAGGAGGAGCAGTGTCTAGCGCGATCAAGATCTTTCAGGGCCGGTTCGGCCGTGTCGCGCTGCTGGACATGGATAAGCCGCTGGTGCCCCACGCCCATCCCCACTGCCATGTGCTGATCAAGGTGAGCGGGGCCGATACCTTCTTCTCGGTGCGGGACCGGCTCCAACCCCTGACCTCGGAATCCGCGGTGCTGGTGAACGCTGGGGAGCCGCATGCCTACGCCTATCACAATCCGGATGCGCCGCGCACCATCATCCTCGCGCTGTACATCGAGCCCTCCTGGCTCGCCGAAATCCAGCGCCAGCTCGCCGTGAGCAGCCATCCGCACTTCTTTCCCCGCGCCTGCGTCGAGATTTCTGCGCATACGCGTAAGCTGGCGGAGGAACTGGCGGCGGAGATGCTGCTGGGGGAGGAGATTCCGCCGGCGCGCCTCGAATCCCAGCTCTTCGAGCTCATGATCTCGGTCATCGACCGTTATTCCGAGTGGCGCAACTTCGGCGAACTCCTGCGCGCCACGCGCGGACAGGCGAGCGATCCGCGCATCCGCCGCGCCATGGCCCTGATGCGCGAGAACATCGGAGCCGGGCTGGACATGGAGCGGCTCGCCGCGCAGTGCGGCCTGTCCCGAGCCCACTTTTTCGCGCTGTTTCGCCGCTGCACCAACCTCACCCCCAACGTCTACTCGAACATGTTGCGGATGGAGGCGGCCATCCGCAGCCTGAGCGCCAGCAACGCCTCGCTGGCCGACATCTCTTACGGTGTTGGCTTTTCCGCGCCCGGCCATTTCACGCGCTTCTTCCGCGAGCATCTGGGCATCGCGCCGAGCGAATACCGGAAGGTGGTCGACGTGGTGGACCGCCGCATCAAGCTGCCTTCGCAGCCCTGATTCGTCGGACGGGGTGGAAAACCCGTCGCTCACCGTTGCCGATCCCCGCACAACAGATAATCAGACTCTAGGGTAATTCCAGAGACCGAGCGGTAACGCCTCTGGCGTTTCCCTCGCCTATGCTGTGGAGCACAGTTCGGCGGTGAGCGGGCTGTGCAGAAGACGCACCCTTCGAGGTGCACGAGGAGGAGGCAGCATGGACGTGCAACGGCGGTGCTATACGCGGTCGCTACCGCCGGTACCGGCGGCGGGACGAGCCGCGGGGGCGGTCGCGCGATGAGGCGGGACGGACAGGCCGTAGAAGCGGGCCGGCAGACCTCCTTCGTGGGCCGGCCCCTCGAGCGGGTCGAGGACGCGGCCTTGCTGACGGGCCGCGGCCGCTACGCCGACGACCTCGGCGTCAAGCCCGGCACCCTGCACGCCGCCGTGTTGCGCTCGCCCCATGCCCATGCCATCCTCAAGGCGATCGATTCCTCCCGGGCGCAGACCTCCCGCGGCGTGCGCGCGGTGCTGACCGGCGAGGACGTCCGGCGCTGGTCCCAGCCTTTCGTGGTCGGGGTCAAACAGCCGATGGAGCATTGGTCTCTGGCGGTCGATCGGGTGCGTTACGTCGGTGAGCCGGTGGCGGTGGTGGTCGCGGAGAATCGTTATGCCGCCGAGGACGCGCTGGACCTGATCCGCGTCGACTATGAGCCGCTGGCCGCCGTGGTGAGCGTCGAGCAGGCGATACGCGAAGACGCCCCGCTGCTACATCCCGCGGTCGGTTCGAACGTGGTGAGCGACCGCAGCTTCCGTTACGGCGATCCGGAGACCGCCTTCGACCGCGCGCCGCACCGGGTGCGGCTCACCGTGCACTATCCGCGCAACTCCTGCACCCCGATCGAAGGCGGTGTGGTCATCGCCGAGTACCTGCCGGGCGAAGAGGGCTACGAGGTCACGTCCAACTTCATGGGACCTTTCTCCCTGCACGCGGTGATGGCGCTGGCGCTCCGGGTGCCCGCAGCGCGCCTGCGCCACAAGTCGCCGCGCGACTCCGGCGGCAGCTTCGGCGTCAAGCAAAGCGTCTTCCCCTACGTCGTGCTGATGTGCCTCGCCTCCCGCAAGGCCGGCGCACCGGTCAAGTGGGTCGAGGATCGGCTGGAGCACCTAACCGCCGCGACCTCCGCGACCGGACGGCTGGCGACGATCGAGGCGGCGGTCGAGAGCGACGGCCGCATCGTGGCACTCGCCTACGACCAGTTCGACGACGTCGGCGGCTACCTGCGGGCGCCGGAGCCGGCGACCTTCTACCGCATGCACGGCTGCCTGACCGGCGCCTACGCGATCCCGAACCTCACCGTGCGCAACCGCGTCGTGCTGACCAACAAGACGCCCGCAGGACTGGTGCGCGGCTTCGGCGGGCCCCAGGTGTACTTCGCGCTGGAGCGGCTGATGCAGCGCATCGCGGTGGAACTGAAGCTGGACCCGCTCGAGATCTATCGCCGCAACTTGGTCCCGCCGGAGGCTTTCCCCTACCGGGCTGCAGCCGGGGCGCTGCTCGACTCCGGCAACTATCCGGCGGCGCTGAAGCTCGCGGAACATGAGGGTGGGCTGGCAGAACTGAAACGCCGCCGAGACGAGGCGCGTGCCCAGGGCCGGCTCTACGGCATCGGCTTCGCCGCCATCGTCGAACCGTCGATCTCCAACATGGGCTATATCACCACGGCGCTCACCCCGGCGCAGCGCGCCAAGGCAGGGCCGAAGAACGGCGCCATCGCCAGCGCCACGGTGAGCATCGATCTGCTTGGCAGTGTGAGCGTGGTGGTCGCCTCCGCACCGGCGGGGCAGGGGCATATGACGGTCTGCGCCCAAGTGGCCGCCGACGTGCTCGGGCTGAAGCCCGAGGACATCACGGTCAACGTCGAGCTCGACACCCAGAAGGATGCCTGGTCGGTTGCCGCCGGCAACTATTCGAGCCGCTTCGCCGGCGCGGTGGCGGGCACGGTGCACCTGGCGGCGACCAAGCTGCGAGACAAGCTGGCCAGGATCGCCGCCCATCAGCTCGGCGTCGCGCCACAGGACATCGCCTTCGCCGGCGGCGAGGTGTTTCCCCGCAGCGCACCGGAGCGGGCGATACCCTTCGCCCGCGCAGCGAGCAGCGCGCACTGGGCGCCGGCGCTGCTGCCGCAAGGCGAGAGCCTGGGCCTGCGCGAGACAGTGTTCTGGACGCCCGAGTCGCTGGCGGCGCCGGACGAGCAGGACCACATCAATACCTCCGCCGCCTACGGCTTCGCCTTCGACATTTGCGCCGTGGAAGTGGATCGAGACACCGGCAGGGTGCGCATCGACCGCTACGTCACGACCCACGACGCCGGCAAGATCCTCAACCCGGCGCTGGCCGACGGCCAGATTCGCGGCGCTTTCGCGCAAGGCGTGGGCGCGGCGCTGATGGAGGAGTTCCGCTACGCCGCCGACGGCGGCTTCCAGTCCGGCACCTTCGCCGACTACCTGGTGCCGACCGCCTGCGAGGTGCCGGAGCCGTTGATCCTGCACATGGAGACGCCCTCGCCCTTCACCCCGCTCGGCGCCAAGGGCCTGGGCGAGGGCAACAACATGAGCACGCCGGTGTGTATCGCCAACGCGGTGGCCGACGCGCTGTCGCCGATTGGCGACGTGAGCGACATCAGGCTGCCCCTGACGCCGGCGAAGGTCATGGGGCTGATCGGCATCGACGATCCGGCGCCGTCCAGGTCGCGCGAACGGGCTACCGAGCCCGCAATGGGGGATGGCGGCGGCCGTGCGCTGACGGCCAACGGCGCTATCGAAATCGCCGCGCCCCCGGAAGCGGTGTTCAAGGTGCTGCTCGATCCGCAGGCGCTGGTGCAGGTGATTCCGGGCTGTCATGCCCTGCAGGCGGTGAGCGAGAACCGCTATCGGGCCGAGGTGACGGTCGGCGTCGGCCTGGTGAAAGCGCGCTACGAAGCGGAGATCGCGCTGTCCGAACTCGATCCGCCGCGCTCGCTGCGGCTGGCGGGAAGCGGCCTCTCGGCCCTGGGCGCTGCGCGCGGCAGCGGCCGGGTGACCCTGGAGGCGATTCCCACCGGCACGCGCCTGTCCTACGACTACCGCGCCGAGGTGAGCGGCAAGGTCGCCGCGGTCGGCAGCCGCATGCTCGAGGGCGCCGCGAAGATCGTGCTGGCGCAGTTGTTCGAGCGGCTCGGGCGCCATGCCGGCGGCGCGCCGGCGAAGCGAGAGTCTTGGTGGAAGCGCCTTTTGAGACTGCTGGGGTGGGGAAAATGAAGCCGGGCGCCTTCGATTACATCCGCATCGATTCGGCCGAGGAAGCGTGCGAGTTGTTGGCACAGTACGGCGACGATGCACGCATCCTGGCCGGCGGCCAGTCGCTCATGACGGTGCTCAACATGCGCCTGGCGCAGCCCGGACTGCTGCTCGACGTGTCGCGCACCGCGCCGCTCGACTACGTCCGCCTGCAGGACGACAAGCTGGCGGTCGGCGCCGCGGCGACCCAGGCGAGCGTCGAGTGGCGCGCCGGCCTCGCCGGCGAGGTGCCACTGCTCAAGCTCGCCTTTCCCCACATCTCCCACTTCCAGGTGCGCAACCGGGGAACGGTGTGCGGCTCCATCGCCCACGCCGATCCCAGCGCCGAGCTGCCGCTTTGCCTCGCCGCGCTGGAGGGGGAAGTGGTGCTGCGCTCGAAAAAGGGCCGGCGCGTGCTCAAGGCGGGGCAGTTCTTCCAGGGCATGCTGCTGACGGCAAGACGACCGGACGAACTGGTGGAGGAGGTGCGCTATCCCCTCGCCGCGACCGGCACCGGCTACGCCTTCGAAGAGTTTTCGACGCGCCACGGCGACTTCGCCATCGTCGCCTGCGCCGCGGTCGTGAGCCGCGACGGGATCCGGCTTGCCGTGGGCGGCGTCGCCGATCGCCCGCGCGTGGCGCGCTGGCCGCATCTGGAAGACAGTGCGCTGGATGCGGCGCTGAACGACTTCGCCTGGGACCTCGAGGCCCAGGACGACCCCCATGCCAGCGCCAAGTACCGTCGCCACCTGGTGCGGCGACTGGGCCGGCGCGTCATCCAGCAGGCCAGCGCGGCGACAAGCGGAGAAAAGTGATGAAACGGCTTGAGCAAGGCGAGCGGCACACGGTGAGCCTGATCCTGAACGGCGTGCCGCGCACGGGCCGGGCGGACAACCGGACCCTGCTCTCGGATTTCCTGCGCCACGAGCTGGGCGCCACCGGCACCCACGTTGGGTGCGAGCACGGGGTGTGCGGTGCGTGCACAGTGCGCATCGACGGCGCGGCGGCCCGTGCCTGCCTGACGCTCGCCGTGCAGGCGGAAGGTAGGCGGGTGGACACCGTCGAAGGGCTCGCCGGCAAGGACGGCGAGCTGAACGACCTGCAGCAGGCTTTCCGCCGCAACCATGCGCTGCAGTGCGGCTTCTGCACGCCGGGCATCCTCATGTCCTGCAGCGACTTCCTGGAGCGGGTGCCGGGACCGACTGAAGCGCAGGTGCGCGACATGCTCTCCGGGCATCTGTGTCGCTGCACCGGTTACACCAATATCGTCAAGGCCGTGCTGGAAACCGCCGCGGAGCGGCAGGCGCGACGGGAGGAGGAGAAGCATGCTTGATCTGGGGCGCACCTTTTTGCAGAGCGTCGAGCGCAGTCCCAATGCACTTGCCATCGTCGATGGCGAACTGCGCCTGACCTATGCTGAATGGTTCGAGGTCATCCGGCGCGTTGGCGCCGGCCTGCAGCAGGCCGGCTTGCAGCGGGGCGACCACCTGCTTGTGGTATTGCAAAACCGCTGGGAGATGGCGACGCTACATTGGGCCTGTCAGTTCCTCGGCGTCATCGTCACGCCAATCAATTGGCGAGCCAAGCCGGAAGAGATCGACTATTGCGTGACCGACGCCGGGGCTAAGGCCGTGGTGTTCGAAGGGGTGAGTGCCCAAGCGGTGGCGGAAAGCACCGCCGCCCAGCGTCTGCCGCGCATTGCCGTGGGAGGGGCGGCCGAGGGGACGGTGAGCTTCGATACAGTGCAGGCGGCCGCGCCCCCGAACCCGCCGCTCAATGCCGGCCCCGAGGATTTCTCGCTCATGCTCTACACTTCGGGCACCACTGGCAAACCCAAGGGCGTGCCACGGCGCCACCGCCAGGAGCGTGCGGCCGCCCTAGCCCACGTGGCGCAGAACCTCTATCGCCGGGGTGAGCGCACCCTGGGCGTGATGCCGCTCTACCACACCATGGGCGTGCGCTCGCTGCTGGCGATGACGCTGGTGGATGGTGTGTTCGTGTGCGTACCGCGTTGGGATGCGGCTGCGGCGCTGCACTTGATCGAGACCGAGTGCATCAGTTGCCTATATCTGGTCCCGACCCTGTATCACGACCTGCTGGCGCATCCCGCGTTCTCCCGCACCAAAATTGCCTCGGTGAACAAGCTGGGCTTCGCCGGCGCGCCAATGCATGATGCGCTGCTAAAGCGCCTTGATGAGGCGTTCAAGCCTCGATTGTTCGTGAATCACTACGGCTCATCCGAAGTATATACCTTCAGCATCGACCAGAACCCGGTGGCCAAGCCCGGCAGCGCGGGCCGCGCCGGCATCAATACGCGCATCCGCGTCGTGAGACTGAATGCCGGTTCGCCGGAGGACCTGGCGGCGGTGGGCGAGGAGGGACAGATCATCGCCGACCTGGCGGGCGACGAAGCTTTCGAGGGCTACTGGAACCGGCCCGACGCCGACGAGAAGTCGATCCGCGCCGGCTGGTACTTCACCGGGGACACCGGCTACGTCGATGCAGACGGGGATCTGTTCGTGACCGGCCGCGTCGATGACATGATCATCAGTGGCGGCGAGAACATCTCGCCGGTGGACATCGAGTCGGTGCTGTCGCTACATCCGGCGGTGGACGAGGTGGCGGTGGCCGGGCTACCCGACGGGGCCAGAAGGTGGTGGCCTTCGTCAGGCGCAAGGGCGAGGTGGACGCCGCCGCCCTGGACGCCCATTGCCGGGCGTCCGACCTGGCGAATTTCAAGCGCCCGCGGGAGTACGTGTTCGTGAACGAGATCCCCAAGTCGCCGGTGGGCAAGATCCTGCGCCGCAGGCTCGTGGCGGGCGAGTACGAGCGCGAATCCAAAGTCTGAAAAGGAGAAATCCATGCCCATCCTGAAGCATTCCGCGCAACACCTTCTGGAGAACCTCGACGGATTCCGCGTCGAGATCGACGAAGCGAACGAGCGCGCCGACATCGTGCTGGACCGGCCGCCTTTCAACATCATTTCCATGCCCCAGCGCGACCAACTGCGGCTGGTCTTCGAGGCGCTGGACGAGGACCCGCGGGTGCGGGTGATCGTGCTGCGTGCCGTCGGCGAGCATTTCTCCAGCGGCGGCGACATCAAGGGTTTCCTCGAGGCCTCGCCCGAGCACGTCTCCAAGCTCGCCTGGAACATCGCCGCACCGGCCCGCTGCGCGAAGCCGGTGATCGCGGCGAACCGCGGCTACTGCTTCGGCGTCGGCTTCGAGATCTCGCTCGCCTGCGACTTCCGCATCGCCAGCGAGACCACGCTCTACGCCCTGCCGGAGCAGAAGCTCGGTCAGATCCCCGGCTCCGGCGGCTCGGCGCGGCTGCAGAAGATCGTCGGCGTCGGCCGCGCCAAGGATATCGTCATGCGCTCCAGGCGCATCGCCGGCAGGCAGGCCTACGACTGGGGCATCGCTACCGAGTGCGTGCCCGATGGCGAACTGGAGCGCGCCACTGCGGCGCTGGTGGAGGAGCTGCGCGCCTTCTCGCCGCTTGCCCAGCGCACGGTGAAGAAGCTGCTCAACGACACCGAGGACGCAACCCTGTCCATCGCCATCGAGCTGGAGGGCCACTGCTACAGCCGGCTGCGCAGCTCCGACGATTTCCGCGAGGGGGTGGAGGCCTTCCACCAGAAGCGCAAGGCGATGTTCAAGGGCATGTAAGGGCATGAGCACGGCACAACCGATCTGGCACGGCGAGTGGACCCTCGACCAGCTCGCCGAGCTGACTCGCAACACCCTGGTCGATCATCTCGGCATCGAGTTCGTTGAGATCGCTCCCGACGCTCTCAAGGCGCGCCTGCCGGTTCGGCGCGAGACGGCGCAGCGCATGGGCTTCCTCCATGGCGGCGCCTCGCTCGCCCTGGCCGAGACGGTGGGCAGCCTGGCGAGCCAGATGTGCATCGACCGGGAGACCCATGCGAGCCTGGGGCTGGATCTCAATGCCAACCATGTGCGCCCCGTGCCCCAAGGGCAGCACGTTATCGGCATCGCCCGGCCGATTCACTTGGGCCGGCAGACCCATGTCTGGGAGGTGCGCGTCGAGACCGAGGAGGGAAAGCTGGCCTGCATTGCGCGGCTGACCACCGCGATACAGCCGCGAAACAAGCCGGGAGCCGGCGCATAGGCGCGTTGGCTGTCACGTTGGGCATTTGGGCATCAGGACATTCAGACGGACAGGAGGAGACATGAAAACGACATCGCTGAATTTGAAACTCGCGCTCGCCGCCCTCGGCGCCGCGCTCAGCCCGCTCGCTGCGGCGCAAGGGCAGCCGATCAGGATCGGTGTGGTCACCCCCCTCACGGGAACCTATGCCGGCATCGGCCAGCAGGTGAAGTGGGGTCTGGAGCTCGCCGCCAAGGAGATCAATGCCTCCGGCGGTATCCTCGGGCGTAAGGTGGATCTTATCTACGAGGACGAGGAGGCCAATCCGGCGGTGGCGACGCAGAAGGCGGAAAAACTGTTCCAGGTGTCCAATGTCGACTTCCTCACCGGCACGGTGAACTCGGGCTCGACGCTGGCGGTCGGCCAGGTAGCGGAGCGCAACAACCGCCTGATCGCAACCACGGTGTCCTTCTCCGACGCGATCACCGGCGAGAAGTGCTCGCCCAACGTCTTCCGGGTCAATGCCCGGGCCGGCATGCAGTCGGCGGCGCTCGCCGAGTGGCTGGCGAAGGACAAGCCCGGCGCCCGGGTGTTCTATCTCGGCCCCGATTACGAGATGGGGCGCAGCACGGTGGCCGCCTTCAAGGACGCAGCGGAGAAGAAAGGCGCGAAGAGCGTGGGCGAGGTGTTCGCGCCGCTGGACAACAAGGACTACTCGCCCTTCTTCGGACAGATACGCGCGGCGCGACCGAGCGTGCTGTACACCTCGGTGGCAGGCAATGACACGGTGCGCCTGTTTACCCAGATGAACGAGTACGGACTCACCAAGAACCTGACCGTGGTCGGCGCCTCGGGTACGCTGACCTCGCAGAATCTGGGCGCCATCGGCAAGGCGGCGGAGGGCTTCGTCACCGGCGTCGGCTATTCGCCGCTTATCGATACGCCTGAGAACAAGAAGTTCGTCGCCGACTTCCAGGCTATGCACAAGGCGCTGCCCGACCTCTACGGCGCCGACTCCTACGGGGTGCTGTACTTCTACAAGGCGGCGGCGGAGAAGGCCAAGTCCACCGACACCGACAAGGTGCGCGCGGCGATGCGGGACATCGAATGG
The DNA here is from genome assembly GCA_020723855.1 of Uliginosibacterium gangwonense. Classification (GTDB taxonomy): domain Bacteria; phylum Pseudomonadota; class Gammaproteobacteria; order Burkholderiales; family Rhodocyclaceae; genus DYIB01. Next base: position 8,954 of record DYIB01000048.1, on the reverse strand, counting down.
ATGACACCCCAGGGCAAGAAGAAGATGCGCGGGGGCGACCACCAGGCGATCCAGGACATGTACGCGGTGCGCGTCGTGAACGGCCAGTTCACCATCGTGGCCAAGGTGCCGGGCGAAGCGGCGATCGGGCCCGATTCCTGCACGCGGTTCTGAGGCGCGGTGTGGGTGCTGTAGGTGCGGCTTCAGCCGCACATGTCTGGCTGAAGCCCGATCTACAGATCAATGGAGGTAAAACGAATGCTCGACTGGCTGCAATTCATCCTTGCGCCGCAGGTGATCAACGGTTTGTCGATAGGCGTTGCGGTGGTCCTGATGGCCTTGGGGCTCACCATCATCTTCGGCCTGCTCGACGTGATCAACATGGCCCACGGCGAGTTCTATGCCCTGGGAGCCTACCTCGGCTACGCGCTGATTGCGAGCGGCGTGAGCTTCTGGTTCGCCCTCGTGTTCGTGCCGCTGCTCATGGTGCCGATCGGCTACGCCACCGAGCGTCTGCTGATCCGGCGCGTGTTCCACTCCAAGGAGCGGCACATCCTGACCCTGCTGCTTACCTTCGGCCTGGCCATTCTGCTCGAGGACGGCCTCAAGCTCGCTTTCGGCGCCAACCCGCTGAAGCCGGAGCAGCCGATCTCCGGGGCGAGCGAGATCATAGGGCTCTACTTTCCCAACTACCGCCTGTTCCTCATGGCGGTGGGGGTGCTGATCATCGTCGCGGTGTGGCTTACGGTCTATCGCACCAGCCTCGGCGCCATGGTGCGGGCGGCGGCCTTCGACCGCCACATGGCGGCCTCCCTGGGCGTGCGGGTGTCGCACGTGTATGCCGGCACCTTCGCCTTCGGCGTGGCGCTCGCCGGCATCTCGGGCGTGCTGCTGGCACCGATCTACTCGGTGTTCCCGACCATGGGCAAGGACTTTGTCCTCATCGCCTTCAGCGTGGTCATCATCGGCGGCATGGGCAGCATCAAGGGCGCGGTGCTGGCGGGGCTGATCCTGACCCAGATCCAGGCGGTCTCCAGCCTCTACATTTCACCCGTGTGGACCGACCCGCTGCTGTTCGGGATCATGGTGCTGGTTCTCATGGTGCGGCCACAAGGCCTATTCGGGAGGCTGGGCCATGGCTGAGCACCTGCTGGCGCTGCGCGCCGCCGTCATGCGCCGGGAGCGCGTCTCGCACAGCACGCTGCACTTCTTCGCCTATGCCTTCATTGCCCTGTGCCTTGTCTTCGCGGCGATCGCGATGGCGACCGGCGACGTCTTCTTCTTCCGGCTCGCCACGGAGGCGCTGATCTTCGGCGGCCTCGCGCTCGCGGTCGACATCCTCCTCGGCTACACGGGGCTCCTATCCCTGGGGCAGGCGCTGTTCTTCGGCTACGGCGCCTACGTCTCCGGCCTGGTTCTCAAGGAGATCGAACCTTCGTTCTGGACGGCAATGGGCATCGTGCTGGTGACGGCTACCGCTTTCGGCGCGATCGCCGGGATCATTGCCATTCGCGCCCGCGGCGTGTACTTCGCGCTGATTACCTTCGGCCTGGCGCAGGTGGTGTCGAAGATCGTGTTCAATACGCGCGAGCTGGGCGCTTCAGACGGGATCATCGGCATCCCGGTGATCAAGACTGATTTCCTGCTGTTCCAGGTGGACACCGGCCACGCGCCGAGCTTCTTCCTGCTCGTGCTGTCGATCATCGTCGGCCTCTACTTCCTCGTGGCGTACGTCATGGGTACGCCCTTCGGCCGCACGCTGGTGGCGATCCGGGCGAACGAGAGCCGCGTCCCGTTCCTCGGCTTCCATCCCTGGCGTTACAAACTGGCGGCCTTCATCCTGGCCGCCAACGTTGCGGCGCTGTCAGGCGCGCTGTATCCGATGCTGCGCGGCTTCGTCTCCCCGGAACTGATGTTCTTCCAGGTCTCGGGCAACGCGGTCATCATGGTCATCATCGGCGGCGTCGGCACGCTGATCGGCCCGCTCTACGGCGCGGCCATCCTCACCGGCCTGAAATCGGTGATCGGGACCTTCACCGAACACCATCTGATCGTCATCGGGATGCTGTTCGTGCTCTCGGTGATCTTCTTCCCGAAGGGACTGGTCGGCCATGCGCGGCCGCGCATCGAGCGCATTCTGGCGGCGCGGGGACGGGAATCATGATCAGCACCGATCCGCCGATCCTCTCCGTGCGCGACTTGTCGGTCCGCTTCGGCGCGCTGGTCGCGGTCAATGCGGTCAGCTTCGACGCCATGCGGGGTCATATCACCTCGGTCATCGGACCGAACGGCGCTGGCAAGAGCACGCTGTTCAACCTGATCAGCGGTGCCATCCGGCCCTCCAGCGGGCGCGTGGTATTTGAAGGGCAGGACGTGACGGGTGCGCCGCCCTACCGGATGCTGGCCGCGGGGCTCTCGCGTTCGTTCCAGATCACCAACCTGTTTTTCGAGTTGAGCGTGTATGAAAACCTGCGGCTCGCGGCGCAGTTTCTCGAGGGCGCGACCCGGGCGCTCAAGCCTGTGAGCCGCAGCAGGCTGGCGCAGGAGCGTGTCGAACGACTCATTGAGCAGTTCCGGCTGCAGCACCAGGCGCACGAGCTGGCCGGGTATCTCTCCCACGGGGAGCAGCGCCGCCTGGAGATTGCCGTGGCGCTCGCCTGCAGGCCGCGCGTGCTGCTGCTCGACGAGCCGACGCAGGGGATGTCCCATGCCGATACCGCCGAGACCGAAGAGATGATCAAGTCGCTGGCGGGAGAGCTCTCCATCCTGCTGATCGAGCACGACGTGGATCTGGTGATGAACCTCTCCGACCATGTTGTCGTGATGCATCAGGGCGCCAAGCTGGCCGAGGGCCCGCCGGCCGAGGTGCGCGCCAACCCGGCGGTGCAGGCGGCGTACTTCGGGGACGCACACCATGCTTAGGCTGGAAAACGTTCACACGCATTATGGCCTGAGCCATGTCCTGCAGGGCGTGTCCCTGACCGTCGAGGAAGGCGAGGTGGTCGGCCTGTTCGGCCGCAACGGCGTCGGCAAGACGACCGTGATGAAGACCATCGCCGGCTGGGTCAGGCCGACATCGGGCAGCATCGAACTGGGGGGCGAATCCATCGCCGGCATGGCCTCCGACGACATCTGCCGCCGCGGCATCGGCTTCGTGCCCGAAGACCGGCGCATCTTCCCCGGGCTGAGCGTCGAGGAAAATCTCAAGCTCGGCCTGCTCCAGTGCCCGCGCCGGCCGGCGCGCGAATCGCGCGAAAAGCTGGAGCGGATCTACCAGCGCTTCCCGCGCCTCAAGGAGCGGCGCAACCAGATGGGGACCACGCTCTCCGGCGGCGAGCAGCAGATGCTGGCGATGGCGCGCGTACTGGTGGGCGCGCCGAAGCTGCTGCTGATCGACGAGCCGACCGAAGGCCTGGCACCAATGATCGTGGACGAGATCTTTTCCATCATCGGTGGCTTGCGTGAGGAGGGCGTTCCGATCTTGCTCGTGGAGCAGAACGTGCATCGTGCCGTGGAAGTGTCGACGCGCTTCTACGCGCTGGAGCGCGGGCTGATCATCTTGGAGGGGAAGGCGTCCTCGGCCGCCGACCGCAAGGCGCTGATGGAGTCGATCGCGGTATGAGCTCCACGCTTCGCGAACGCTGCGAAGCGCGCGCCTATCGATCCGGCAAGGGGACGAGTTCGGTTTTTCCCGGAGCAGAGGCCGGTGAGCGGATCTCAGCGGAAGAACTCCTCCAGGCGCACGAACACCTCGTGGTCGGCGCCGTGGCGCGCCACGTCCAGCACGTCCTCCAGCTTGCGCACCTGCTTGATCATCTGGTCGAGGCGGTCGTCCTCGTTCACCAGCAGCCAGATGCGGCTGCGGGCGCCGTCGCCCACCGGCATGCACAGGATGCCCTCCACGTTGTAGGCGCGGCGCGAGAACAGGCCGCAGATGTGGGACATCACGCCCGGGTGGTTGTGCACTTCCAGCTCCAGCACCGTGCGCTTGGGCGCGCCGGACAGGCTGCCGGCTTCTTCCTGGGTGAATGCGTTCATGGTTGTGGGCCCCCGGCGCTTGCGCGCCAACCCCCCAAGGGGGTATGAGCCTGTCTTGAGGCGGCTCGGCGACATGCTCATAGTCCTCCGATCATTTCCTTGTTGGCGGCGCCCGGCGGCACCATGGGGAACACCTTCTCGTTGAGGTCTATGGTGGCGTGGATCAGGCAGGGGCCCGGTGTCGACATCTCCCGCGCCAGGGCGGCGCCCGGGTCGGCTTCCTGGTCCAGGTCCACCGCGCGCACGCCGAAGCCTTCGGCGATCTTCACGAAGTCCACCTTGTTGTGGAACTTGGAGGCGTAGAAGCGCCTGCCGTAGAACAGTTCCTGCTGCTGGTGCACCAGGCCCAGGGAGTTGTTGTTCATGAGCACGATCTTGACGTTGACCCGCTCCTCGGCGGCGGTGGCCAGCTCCTGGATGTTCATTTTCAGGCTGCCGTCGCCGGTGAAGCACACCACGGTGCGCTCGGGTTCGGCCAGGGCCGCGCCGATGGCCGCCGGCAGGCCGAAACCCATGGTGCCCAGGCCGCCGGAAGTGAGCCACCGGCGCGGACGGCGCAGGGGATAGGCCTGGGCCGCCCACATCTGATGCTGGCCCACGTCGGTGGCGACGAGGGCGTCGTCGTCCAGGCATTGGGCCACGGCCAGCACCAGGCCGTAGTGGCTGCGCGCATCGTCGGCATTGGGCATGCGCAAAGGATGGCTGCGCTTCAGCTCGGCCACGCGCGCGAGCCAGTGCATGCGCGGCCTGGTGTCCACCAGGGGCAACAGCGCCTCCAGCACCTCGCGCACGTCACCGGGAATGCCCACGTGGGCGCTCTTGATCTTGTCCAGCTCGCTGGCATCCACGTCCACGTGCACGATGCGGGCGTTGGGGCAGAAGTCCTTCACCTTGCCCGTGGCCCGGTCGTCGAAGCGCGCGCCCAGGGCGATCAACAGGTCGCATTCCTCCAGCACCAGGTTGGTGTAGCGCGCCCCGTGCATCCCCAGCATGCCCAGGGACAGGGGGTGGTCGGCAGGCAGCGCCCCCAGCGCCATGAGGGTCATGGTGGTGGGCAGCGCCGCCTTCTCCGCCAGGGCGGTGGCCAGCGCCGCGGCGTCGGCGTGGATGATGCCGCCGCCCAGGTAGAGCACCGGCCGCTCGGCGCTGTTGATGAGCTGCGCCGCTTCGCGGATGGCCGCAGCGTTGTTGGCGATGGGCCTTTCCGCAAATACCGGGTCGGGAAAGGCGTCGAACTCGTGCACCTGGTTCTGCACGTCCTTGGGCACGTCCACCAGCACCGGCCCGGGCCGGCCCGACATGGCGACGCGGAAGGCGTCCGGGATCACCTCCAGCAGCTCGGCGGCGGAGCGCACCAGGTAGTTGTGCTTGGTGATGGGAATGGTGAGCCCGTAGGTGTCCACCTCCTGGAAGGCATCGGTGCCGATCATGGCCTGGGGCACCTGGCCGGTGATGCACACCAGGGGGATGGAATCCAGCTTGGCGTCGGCGATGGCCGTCAGCAGGTTGGTCGCCCCGGGGCCGGAAGACGCGAAGCACACGCCCGGCCGGCCCGTGGCCCGCGCCATGCCCTGGGCGATGAAGCCGGCGCCCTGCTCGTGGCGCGCCAGCACATGGCGGATTTCATGGCTCTGGGACAGGGCGTCGTAGAGGGGAAGAATGGCGCCGCCGGGAATGCCGGCGATCGTGCGGACGCCCTGTCGCTCCAGCAGACGGACGATGATCTGCGCACCGGTGAGTTTCATGGCCTGCTCGCTCCTTGTGCAAGTGCCTTTGCATCGCACCGGCGGGCTGAAAAACAAAACCCCCGCCGGTTTGTGCGCCGGCGGGGGTTTGGAATTCGGTCTCGACCTGGATTCGTCCGCTACGGCGCGACTGCCCGTACTACGACTACGCGTACTACTACCAGGCCCGGCAGGCCGGCGGCGGAGAACACGTGGTCGAGGGAGCGAAGCATCGTTGTGCGGTCTTGTGGCCGAAAAGTTCGTGACGGGATTATGATGGGCTTTGCCGCAGTGCGCAAGAGGCTTTCCCCATATGGATCGCAACGGCAATGGCCAGGAAGCGCCGCTGGTGCTGTTCGGCGCCTTCGACCGCCACAACCTGGGCGACATGCTGTTCGCCCATGTCGCCGCCGCCGAGGCGGGCGGGCGCGAGCTGATCTTTGCCGGCCTGGCGAGCCGCGACCTGCGGCCCTGGGGCGGCCACCGGGTGGAGGCGGTTGCCCGGGTGGCTACCCAGTGGCCGGGACCCTGCGACGTGCTGCACGTGGGCGGCGAGCTGCTCACCTGCGATGCCTTTGAAGCCGCCGTGATGCTCCTGGAGCCGGAGGAGGCCGCCGCCGCCATCGCCGCCCACGACGGCAAGCCGGACCGCATCGCCTGGGGGCAGAAGCAGCTGGGCCTGCGCCAGCGTGCCCCCTACGTGCTGCCCCGGTCCCTGTTCGCCCGGCCCGGCAAAGTGGTGTTCAACGCCGTGGGCGGGGTGGACCTGGAGCAGCGCGACGCCGCCCTGCGCCGGGAGGTGATCGAGCATCTGCGGGCCGCCGATACCGTGAGCGTGCGCGACCGGGTGACCCAAGCCGTGCTCGCCCGCGCCGGCCTCCACGTGCCCCTGGTGCCCGATCCCGCGGAGCGGGTGGCGGTCCTGTTCCGCGACCGCATCCGGGCGCGCCGCGACGGCGCCGAGCTGACCGCCCTGCGCCAGCATTTTGCCGGCGGCTACCGGGCGCTGCAGTTCGCCGCCGCCATCAGTGACGATGCCACCCTGGCGCGCCTGGCCGGGGCGCTCGCCCGGGCCGGTTCCCAGCCCGTGGTGCTGTTCCGCGCCGGCGCCGCCCCCTGGCACGACCAGCTGGAGCCCTACCGGCGGCTGGTAGCGCGCCTGCCCATGCCCGCCGCCATCTTCCAGTCCCTGGACATCTGGGACATCTGCGCCCTCATCGCCGGCGCCTCGGAAGTGTGGGCCAGCAGCCTGCACGCGGTGATCGTGGCCCGCGCCTTCGGCGTGCCCTACGCGCCCCTGCCCCTGGAGCCGGATCATCCGGTCCTGGCCAAGCTGCGCATCTATCTCGACACCTGGGACGGGCTGCCTTAGGCCCTCAGCCGCGCAGCCGGGCGGGCGACAGCCTTTGCGGCGTCACGCCCCGCTGCACCAGGTCGTCCGGCAGGGCCTGGCCCAGCACCAGGGCGGCCGCCGCCCGCGCCGCGCCGTCGGCGCTCTGGATGCCGTAACCGCCCTGGCCCGCCAGCCAGAAGAAGCCGGGGGCGTCGGGGTCGAAACCGATGACCGGCTCGCCGTCGGCAACGAAGGAGCGCAGCCCGGCCCAGGTGCGCGCCGGGCGGCGGATGGTGAGGGTGGTCGCCTCCTCGATGCGCTGGATGGCGAGTGCGATGTCCAGCTCCTCCGGCTGCACGTCCTGGGGCCCGGTGGCGTCGGCGTTGGTCGGTGATGCCAGGATCATGCCGGCGTCGGGCTTGAAGTAGAAGCTCTCGTCGGCGGCGATGACCGCGGGCCAGGTGTGGAGATGCTGGGCCAGGTGCGGCGGCGGCGCGAATACCAGGACGCTGCGCCGCTTGGGCACCAGCCCGAGTGGTGCCACGCCCGCCAGGCGCGCCAGCCGGTCGCACCAGGCGCCGGCGGCGTTCACCACGATGTCGGCGGCGAGGGTCTCGCCGCTGCCCAGGACGATGCGCCAGCCGCGCCCGGCCTGCTGCAGTCCGACCACTTCGGCATCGCAGCGCACGCTGCCGCCGTGGCGCCTGATGCCCTTCAGGTAGCCCTGGTGCAGGGCATGCACGTCCATGTCCTCGGCGCCGGGCTCGTACACCGGTTCAGCCTCCAGCCATTCGTCGCGCAGCACCGGCACCCGCTCTCTCGCTGTCTCGCGCGCCATGGGTTCCGCGGCGGCGCCCAGCTCCCGCGCCGCCGCCAGCGTGGCGGCGAGCCGCGCTGCGTGCCCGGCGCGGCCGATGTGCAGCACGCCGCGGGGCGTCAGCAGCGGGTAGTCGCAGAATCCCGGCGGCGGCGCCTGGTAGAAGGCGCGGCTGGCCGCGGTCAGGGCGCGCACCGTGGGCGGCCCGTAGGTGGCGACATACATGGCGGCCGAGCGCCCGGTGGCGTGATAGCCCGGCTGGCTCTCCCGCTCCAGCACGATCACCGGCGCCTGCCGGGAGATCCAGTAGGCGGCCGAAGCCCCGGCGATGCCGGCGCCGATCACGGCGATGGTGGGGGACATGGGGTGTCTGCTCCTTGAGCAAAACGGGTCGGTGGTTTGGGCCAATTATGCCGGCTTCCCACAGCCGTCGCAGATGGTTGATGCAGGGTATCCCAATGGGATTGCGACGGGATGGCCGGAGCCGTCGATAAAATGAAAATCGTGAACTATTAAAAAGTTTATTGTTGACAATTGACAGTTGGCCGACTCACACTTGAACCAACAAAAACAACTAGAGCTGCACGAAGGAGGAGAGACAGATGTTCATCCTTTCGCTCGTTCTGAACGGCGTGGTCCTGGGTTCCATACTGCTCCTGTCCAGTCTCGGACTGACGCTGATTTACGGAGTCGGCCGCATCGTGAACTTCGCCCACGGCGCGCTCTTCAGCCTGGGGGCGATGTCGGGGGTGTGGCTGGTCAATTCCGGTCTGCCTTTCTGGGTGTCCCTGGTGCTTGCGCCATTGGTGGTCGGTGCCATAGGCGTCGCGCTGGATTGGACGGTGCTGTCCCGCATTCGCGACCGGCCCATGGTCGACAGCCTGCTGCTGACATTCGGCATCGCCTTGCTGGTCACCGGCGTGCTGTACGAGCTTGGCGGCAGGAACGTCCAGTTGCTCATCCCGCCGGACGCGCTCGCCGGCACACTCAATGTGCTGGGTGTCCCCCGGCCGGCCTACCGGGTGTTCATCTCGGTCCTGTCCGTCGGCCTGATGGTGGCGCT
>DYIB01000047.1 GCA_020723855.1 Uliginosibacterium gangwonense | reverse complement strand
CGTCCTGTGCCTATGCCCGGATATGAGGCTTTATCAATGTAGTTTTTAGTAACTCGGCACACTATCCGATCCATACCGGTTCCCAATACGTGGATGCGCGCAACACCCAGGAAATCCCGCGCTGGACGCGCTACGACATCGGCGCCCGCTACGTGGTGAACAGCGGCGGCAGGCCGGTGACGCTACGTGCCACCATCGAGAATCTGTTCAACAAGAGCTACTGGGCATCGGCGCCTGACGGTCTCGGCATGTCCCTGGGCGCGCCGCGTACGGTGCTGGTGTCGCGAGTCTGGGGTTCTGAGGGTTCGTGCTGTGGGGGGATGGGATGGGCGAGGGCGATGCCGCGGTCCCTTCTGGACCCCGCCAGCGGTCGCTCATGTAGCACACCTGTGCTACACTATGAACATTTCCTTGGAGAACGCCCATGTCCACCACCACCATTCGCCTGCCGGACGAGCTGAAGGCCCGCGTTGCGGCCGCTGCCGAGCGCGCCGGCATGACGTCCCACAGCTTCATCCTGCAGGCTGTCGCCGAGAAGGTGAGCCAGGAGGAGCGGCGCGCGGATTTCGACCAAGTCGCCGAGCAGCGCTACGCGCAAATCGTCGCCTCGGGCAAGACGATTCCGTGGGATGAGATGCGCCGGTACCTCGAGGATCGCCTGGCCGGCAAGGCGGCGACGCGCCTAATCGCGAAAAAACTGGCGCGTCAATGACGCGCCTCGAACTCGCTCCCGAGGTAGCAGAGGATTTTGATCGCATCCTCGATCACCTGGCGCAACATGAGGCCGAAACCGGCCCGGCTCGCGTCCAGGAAATCATTCAGGCAATCGCGGTCCTCGAGCATAGTCCCCTGATCGGCAGACCTGTGCCAGGCGACAAGCGCGAACTGGTAATCGGACGTCGCTCCCATGGCTATGTCGCCCTGTACCGCTACGTCGCGGAGATCGATACGGTTTTCGTGCTCGCGATCCGCAGTCAGCGCGAGGCGGGGTACGCAAGATAGGCTGACGGCCCCGCTCAACGCGAGCCAACCGCAAAAACGAAGGGTGTGTCGGCGAGCCGACACACCCTTCGTCGTCATCGCCAGATCGGGGTAGCCAAGACGGTAGGCTATCTCCTCTTCAGCCAAACCGCACTCACCCGCACGCCCCCACCGCCCCGCACGCACTGCAGAAATCGCAGCCGTCCTTGCGGATCACCGTGTAGTTGCCGCACTCGCCGCACAGGGAGCCCTGCATCACCTTGGGCGCGCCGGACTCGCGCGGGGCTTCGAGGATGCCCATTTCGCGCGTGGGATAGCCGTTCTCGTCGAGGATGCCGAGCATGGCGTAGCGGTGGATGATGAGGCGCGCCAGGTAGGCGACCGTGGACGGCCAGTTCTGCTGGCGCCGGGTGCCGGGCACGAAGGCCATGAAGTCGCCCAGGGGCTCGGGGTAGTTGAGGAGCTTGCGCAGCTTCATGCCGATCCAGGCCGGGTCCATGACGCGCATGTCCAGGGACAGGATGCGCGTCAGGCCGTCCATGGCGCGCGGGTAGTTGCCCGACAGCCACACGGAGTAGGGGCGGGTGAGGCCGTCGGGCAAGGTGATCTCCTTCAGGCCCAGCACGAAGTCCTCGCCGGTGGCCGGATTCTGGATGTCCACGGTCCAGGACAGGGTGCCGTCGGTGCCGGTCTTGGGCTCCTGCAAGCTGAACATGGTGTCGAGCACCGGCGTCGCGCCCTTCTCGTCGAAGGCGTGGAGCTGGTCCATGCGGTAGCGGATGACCTGGGCCACGGCGGATATCACCCCCGGCATCCTCTTGATCTCGCCGTGGGGCGGGAAAGGCATGTCGAAGGATTCGTCGCCCAGGGTCTTGGCCAGGGTATCCAGCTTGAGCTTGAGCCATTCCCGGTCGTTGGCGCGCATGTCCATGGACAGGGTTTTGGCCACGGCCCCCAGGCCGCGTGGCTGCTCGGAGCCGTTCACCCACACCTCGAAGGGCACGGGCTTGCGGTTCTGCTCGATGTGGCCCACGAACAGGGCGAACTCGCCGTGGGGCGTCTCGATCATGTAGGTCCACGCGGCGTTGCCGTCGGGCAGGCGCGGGCGGCCGGGCCAGCGCAGGCTGGAGAGGACCGGCGCCGGCAGCGTCTTGATGGACAGGCGCTTGTTGGCCTCCGAGATGTGTACGTCTTGGGGCTGCTTCTTCTCGGCGCCGCCTTCGACCGACAGCACCGCGCCCAGCACCTTGTTGGGGCGGTAAGTGGCCAGGCCCTTGAGCCCGGCCTTCCACGCCGTCATGTAGAGGTCCTCGAAGTCGGCGTAGGGATAGTCCTCCAGCACGTTCACCGTCTTGGAGATGCTGGTGTCGATGTAGGGGGCGACGGCGGCCACCATGTCCTTGTGGGCCTGGGCGGAGATCTCCAGGGCCGTGACGAAGTAGGACGGCAGGTTGTTCACGTCGCCGCCCAGGTGCTTGTAATAGCGCCAGGCGTAATCCTCGACCGTGTATTCCTTGTGGGTGCCGTCGGCCATGCGCTTCTTGCGCATGTAGGTCCACGAGAAGGGCGGCTCGATGCCGTTGGAGGCGTTGTCGGCGAAGGCCAGGCTGATGGTGCCCGTGGGGGCGATGGACAGCAGGTGCGAGTTGCGCAGGCCGTGCTTGCGGATCTGCTCCTTCACCTCGGCCGGCAGGCGCGAGGCGAAGTTGCCGCCGGAGAGATAGAGATCGGCGTTGAACAGGGGGAAGGCACCGCGCTCCCTGGCCAGTTCCACCGAGGCAGCATAGGCTCGGTCGCGCATGTACTCGGAGATCCTGGTGGCCATGGCGCGCGCCTCGGGCGTGTCGTAGCGCAGGCGCAGCATGATGAGGGCATCGCCCAGGCCGGTGAAGCCCAGGCCGACGCGGCGCTTGGCCATTGCTTCGGCGTGCTGCTGCTCCAGCGGCCAGCAGGTGACGTCGAGCACGTTGTCCAGCATGCGCACGGAAACCTCGATCACGCGGCCGAAGGCGGCGAAGTCGAACTCGGCCTTGTCGGTGAACGGCGTCCGGACGAAGCGCGTCAGGTTGATGGAGCCCAGGCAGCAGCAGCCGTAGGGCGGTAAAGGCTGTTCCGCGCAATTGTGCACATAGAGGCCGTTGGCGTCGAACGCATGGACCTCGGACACGGTCACGTCATAGACTTCTTCGACGCCGTCATCCTCCAGGGCGGCGACCGTGGCAATGAAGCGTTCGCGGTTGAGCGTGCGGCGGTAAGCGGCCAAGGCGTTCGCAAGGCGCGACGCCTTTTCGACGTCCGCGAAGCCAACGCATTCGGCGAAGCGCGCCAGGTTGTCGCCGCTGATGACGAGTTCATGGAGCGGCTGCGTGGCGTAAGTGCTTGTGCCGCCTTTGCCGTTCGGTAGTTTGCGCATCCCCGCCGGCCGCCGCTCGCCATAAATGGTGGAAGCGATGCCCAGACGTAGCAGCATGCGCTGAACCGTCTCCAGATTATCCCGGTCGGCCTGGGTCAGGCGCACGCTGACGCCGTTGGACTGGGAGCCCTGGACGGAGCCGTCGGCATCGAACAGGCCGCGCAGAAGGCCGCGGTAGAAGTCGGAGGATGCCTGCTCGATGGCCGGCGTCAGACGTTTCTGTCCGGGGCGCAGGCCCAGGGACAATGCCAGCTCGCGTACCGCACCGAGAACCATGCGGTATTCGCCCCGGCCCTCGACGGTTTTCTGCCAGCCGCGGAAATCGGCACGATGGGGCAGGCTGCGGGCCGCCTGTTCGGCTGCGCGCATGATGCCGGCGGCACCCGCCGACACCACGGGCGCGCCATTGGCTTGCTGGCGCGCCTGTGCGTCCCACACGCTGAGAACGGCCTTGTCCGTCTTGAGCGTGCCGTCGCCTATGAGCAAGCCGATGAGATAGCCTTCGGCTTCCGTATGCCCACCGGACCAGCCGGCGAGGCTGCGATGATCGTGCAGCACGATTTCATCGCCGGCCTTCAGCTCACCTGCTTTGGTCCATTCCGTTTCCCGCACATGTCGCGTGCGGCGCGATACCCGCAATACCGGGTGATCGGCCGTGAGACGCAGCGTCGGGCCTTCAGCGGTGCGCAGCTTGAGCACGGGTTTCGTGCCGGTGACGAAGAACCCGGCCGATTCGGTGGGGTAGGCCTTGCCATCGATGATGGCCACGAACGGCCTGCCCAGGAGGTCGCGCACCTGCCGTGCGCCGGAAGCGGTCATCACCCAGGTGTCCGCCGTGACGCACGGGTTGGTCGCCTCGATGGTCTCGCAGTAATAGAGATTGTTGTCGCGGTTGATGCGGTCCAGGAACAAGATGCCCGGCTCTGCGTGGTCATAGGTGGACCGCATGATCTGGTCCCACAGCTCGCGTGCGCGCACCTTGCGGTACACCCACAGGCCGTCGTCGCGCAGGTAGGCGCCGGCCTTCTTGATGTCCTCGCTCGGCTCGGCCTTGTGCACCAGTTCCACTTCCCCGTCGCTCTCCACCGCCTTCATGAAGGCGTCGGTCACGCCCACGGAGATGTTGAAGTTGGTGAGATCGCCGTGGTCTTTGGCGTGGATGAAGTCCTCGATGTCCGGATGGTCGCAGCGCAGCACGCCCATTTGGGCGCCGCGGCGGGCGCCGGCGGATTCCACCGTCTCGCAGGAGCGGTCGAACACGCGCATGTAGGAAACGGGGCCGCTGGCGCGCGACTGGGTGCCCTTCACCCGCGCGCCCACGGGGCGGATGGAGGAGAAGTCGTAGCCGACGCCGCCGCCGCGGCGCATGGTTTCCGCCGCCTGCTGCAGGGCGGTGTAGATGCCGGGGCGGCCGTCCACCACTTCGGAAATGGAGTCGCCCACGGGCTGCACGAAGCAGTTGATGAGGGTGGCGGCGAGATCGGTGCCGGCGGCGGAGTTGATGCGGCCGGCGGGCACGAAGCCCTGCTCCTGGGCCTCGTAGAACAGCTTTTCCCAATGGGCGCGCTTGTCCTCGGCTTCCACCGAGGCCAGGGCCCGGGCGACGCGGCGGCGCACGTCGGCGACGGTGCGCTCGTTGCCCTTGGCATACTTCTCGAGCAGGACCTCTCCCGAGATCTCTTGCTCGACGGGGAGGGAATCGGCTTTGAGTTGGACGGCCTGGCTCGGTGTCGATGTCGTTGCGCTCATGTTCTTCTCATAGGCAGGGGTTGGTAATCGCCGACAAGGATACCCCTCGGCATGGGCGGGAGTAAAGGGGTTGACAAGGAAAAATATTTAAGGAAAAACAATAAGTTAATATTTTTGTTAGTGTTTCAAAGGGATAGGAAACACAACATATAGTAGGTCCGGGACTTGCTTTGCGGGCGCCGGATCAGGCCATGCCGTACGGCCGGTCCGGGTCGCTGATGGCGTAGAAAGTGGGGGTGTAGGCCTCGGGCTGCAGGGTGGCATGCTCGATGTGGAATTCCCTGCGCAGCAGGGTGAGGATTTCCGGCAGCAGCTCGTCCCATTGGCCCAGATCCTTCAGCACCACGTGGGCGGTGAGAATGGGACGGCGCGACGACAGCGACCAGATGTGCAGGTCATGCACCGATACCACGCCCGGGACGGACGCCAGGCGCCGCCCCACTTCGGGCAGGGACAATTCCTGGGGCACGCCTTCCAGCAGCGTATGCACCGCCTCGCGCGCCAGGCGCAGGGTGGATACCAGGATCAGGGCCGAGATGAACAGCGATAGCAGCGGGTCGATGGGCATCCACCCGGTGAGCTCGATGACCATGCCGGCGGCGAGCGCCGCCACCGAACCGAGCATGTCGCCCATCACGTGCAGCAGGGCGCCGTGCGTGTTGAGATCGCGCGCACCCCGGGCGAGCAGCCAGGCGACGGCGATATTGATGGCGAGACCCGCCGCCGCCACGCCGATCACCGCCGCGCCGTGCACCGGCTGCGGCTGGATGAGGCGCGCCACGGCATTCCATGCCACGCCCAGCACCAGGGCCAGCATGAAGCCGGCGTTGGCCAGGGCCGCCAGCACCTCCACCCGCTGCAGCCCGAAGGAATGGCGCGCGCTGGGCGGCCGGCGCGCGAGGCGCGCAGCGGCGGCGGCCAGGCCCAGGGCCAGGCTGTCGGTGAGCATGTGGCCGGCATCGCTCACCAGGGCGAGCGAGCCCGCCCACAGTCCCGCCAGCGCTTCCACGCCGGCGAAGCCGAGAGTGGCGGCGAAGGCCCAGGGCAGGGTATTGGGATGGGAATGACCGTGGCCGCGGTGATGCTCGTGGCCGTGATGATGGTGAGCCATGGAGCGCAGTTTAACAGGCGCCGCAGAGCGTTTCGTATCCCCCGGACAACAGGCGGTTTTCCGGAAAATGATGGGCGCGCTTGAATCATTTCCATGTCCGAAAACGGCGAGACAAGCGGGCGGCGCACGCCTAAGATAGCGCCATGCTTCTCGATGCCGATGCCTGCTACCGCGCCGTGCGCAGCCATGACTGCCGTTTCGACGGACGCTTCTTCGTGGGCGTGTCGTCCACGGGCATCTACTGCCGCCCGGTGTGCACCGTGCGTCTTCCGAGGCGCGAGAACTGCTCCTTCTTTCCCAGCGCCGCGGCCGCCGAGCTGGCGGGCTTCCGCCCATGCCTGCGTTGCCGGCCGGAGCTGGCGCCGGGGCAGGCAGCCGTGGATGCGGCGAGCCGGCTGGCCCGATGCCTTTCCCCATACCAATTACATTGTCATGAAGGCGCTGGGCGAACGCTCGCCGCGGCGCGTGCTGGATCTCGCCGAGCGATGGCGGCCGTGGCGCGCCTACGCCACCCTCCATCTCTGGCGTTCGTTGAGCGAGGTGCAACAATGATCGAATATTGCGAATGGCGCTCGCCCCTGGGGACCATGCTGCTGGCGGCAAACGACGACGGCCTGTACGGCGCCTATTTCGTCGGCCAGAAGCATTTCCCGCGGCTGGACGAGCATTGGCGCCGCGGCGAAGCCGAGCCGCTGGCGCGCGCCCGGCGCCAACTGGAGGAGTATTTCGCCGGACGCAGACAGTGCTTCTCGCTGCCCCTGGTGCCCTGGGGCACGCTCTTCCAGCGGCGCGTGTGGCGGGCGCTGGCGCAGGTGGCCTACGGCGCCACCGTGTCCTACGGCGAGCTGGCAAGGCGCCTGGGCGAGCCGGGCACGGCGCGGGCGGTGGGCGCGGCGGCGGGCAGGAATCCCCTGGCCCTGTTCATTCCCTGCCATCGGGCCGTGGGTAGCGACGGCGCGCTCACCGGCTATGCCGGAGGCATTGAGCGCAAGCGCGCCTTGCTGAAACTGGAACGCGGCGTCGTGCTGCAAGCCGGGCGGAGCGAGCCATGCTCGGTCGCGCCATCGCCGTGACTTTCCTCATCCCCGTGTTCGGCATGCTGTGGGGCACGGCCTTCCTGGCGGAGCCCATCACCGCCCACATGATCGCCGGCGGCATCGTCATTCTGCTGGGCACTGCTCTCGCCACGGGCATTCTGCATTTCGGGGCACGCCGGGCCGCGCCAGGGGGGCGTTGACGACAAAAATGAGAATGCTTATCATTAAGTCAAGCAAATCACACAGCTCGGGGAAAGCATGAAAAACACGGCTCTCGCATTCCTTCTCCTTGCCGCCACCTCTCTGGCCTTCGCCGAGGGCGACGAATTCCGCTTGATCATCAAGGACCACCGCTTCACGCCGAGCGAGCTCAAGGTGCCCGCCGGCAAGAAGGTGAAACTGCTGGTGGAGAACCAGGATGGCACGCCCGAGGAATTCGAAAGCCATGAGCTGAACCGGGAGAAGGTGATCCCGGGCGGCAGCAAGGCGACGATCTATGTCGGTCCTCTCAAGCCGGGGAGATATCCTTTCTTTGGCGAATTCAACGAGAAGACGGCTCGCGGCGTGCTGATCGCAGAATAGCCATGTTCGGCGCAGCCGTCATCGTCTTTCGGGAAACTCTCGAAGCGGCCCTGCTGATGGGCATTATCGCGGCCGCCGCGCGCAGCATCCCGGGACGTGATCGCTGGCTCGTCCTGGGGCTGACGGCGGGCCTGGCGGGATCACTGGTAGTCGCGGCGCTGACGAAATCCATCGCCGATCTCGCCGACGGCGCTGGACAGGAAATGTTCAACGCCGCCGTGCTGGGCATCGCGGTGCTGATGCTGGGCTGGCACAACATCTGGATGGCGCGCCATGGCGCCGCCATGGCAACCCATGCGCGCAGCGTGGTCGCCTCGGTCGAGAAGGGGCGGCGCGAGCTTTCTGCTATTGCCATTGTCATTGCCCTGGCGGTGCTGCGGGAGGGCTCGGAGACGGTCTTGTTCCTGTACGGCCTCGCTTCCGGAGGCGGGTTGACGCTGGCCGGCGCCGTGGCGGGGGGCGCGCTGGGATTGATCGGCGGTATCGCCGCGGGCGGCGGGATTTATGCCGGGCTGCTGCGCATCCCGGTACGCTGGTTGTTCAGTGTCACGGGAACCTTGATTCTGCTGCTGGCCGCCGGCATGGCGGGCCAGATGGCGCGCTTCCTCATCCAGGCTGATTTGTTGCCCGCGGGCATCACGCCCCTGTGGGACACGTCCGCCGTGCTTCCCGTCGACTCGGCTCTCGGTTCGGTGCTGCACGTCCTCGTCGGCTACGAGGCACGCCCGAGCGCGACGCAGATGCTGTTCTACGGCTGTGCCCTGCTCGCCATCCTGGGTGGCATGCGCTGGGCAAGACCTGCTCGCAATCAGACTTCCTGAAAGGAAACGCCATGAAATTGAGATCGGCCGTGTCGGTCATGGCCTCGCTTTGCCTGTCGTCGGCCCATGCCGGTCCGGCGGACTATGTGTTCACCCCCGCCGTCGGGTACGGCGAGCGCGAAATCGACTTCAAGTCCGGCTCCTGGAAGAAGGGCGACGAGGACCGCAAGACGGCCGCCTCCATCGGCTTCGGCTATGGCGCCACTTCCTGGTGGTTCACCGAGCTGTACGCCAAATACCAGAAGGAAGGGTCGGAAGCCACGAAGTACGATGCGCTGGAGTGGGAGAACAAGTTCCAGTTGACGGAGCCGGGCAAGTATCCCCTCGATGTGGGCCTCATCACCGAAATCGAGCGCCCCAGGGACCGCAGTGAGGGCTACGAATTCAAGTTCGGCCCGTTATTCCAAACCGAGTTCGACAAGCTCCAACTCAACGGCAATCTGCTCTTCGAGCGCCATTACCGGGCAGAGACCTCGGGGCCGATGGAGATGGGCTACCAGTGGCAGGCGAAATACCGCTGGATGCCCCGGTTCGAGTTCGGGCTGCAGGGCTTCGGCGAGATAGGCAAGTGGAACCACTGGGAAGAACGCGACGAACAGTCCCACCGCGCAGGGCCCGCCGTGTTCGGCAAGATCGGGTTGGGCGGCCGGCAGATACTGAAGTACAACGCCGCCTATCTCGTCGCCACATCGCCGGCGGCGCCCGACCGCAACTTCCGCCTGCAGGTCGAGTACGAGTTCTGACCGGCGCGGCGGCTGCTAGCGCCGCACGCCCTGGCCCTTGTTGTGGGCCATCAGCGCGGCGATGCGGTCGAGGCGGTGCGCGTCTCGGGCGGGTCGGCGCGGCTGGTGAGCACGATGGGCACGCGTGCGCCCAGCACCACGCCGGCCGGCAGGGCATCGGCCAGATATTCCAATTGCTTGGCGAGCATGTTGCCCGATTCCAGATCGGGCACCACCAGGATGTCGGCGCGCCCGGCCACCGCCGAGCGTATGCCCTTGGTCTTGGCGGCGATGAGGGACACGGCGTTGTCGAAGGCGAGCGGCCCGTCCAGGATGCCGCCGCGGATCTGGCCCCGGTCGGCCATTTTGCACAGGGCCGCGGCCTCGATGGTGGAACGCAGCCTGGGCGTGACGGTCTCGATGGCCGACAGGATGGCCACCTTCGGCTCCTCTATGCCTAGGGCCAGGGCCAGGTCGATGGCGTTTTGCACGATGTCCGCCTTGTCCTCCAGGGTCGGCTCGATGTTGATGGCGGCGTCCGTGATCAGGAGCGGGCGCGGATAGGTGGCCACCGCCATGAGGAACACGTGGCTGATGCGCCTCTCGGTGCGCAGCCCGCTGCCGGCGGCGACCACCTCGCCCATCAGCTCGTCGGTGTGCAGGCTGCCCTTCATCAGCGCCTCGACCCTGCCCGAGCGCGCCAGGGCCACGGCCATGGCGGCAGCGGCGTGGCTGTGGGGCGCGTCCACGATCTCGTAGGTCGCCAGATCGATGCCCTCGGCCCGGGCCACGGCGCGGATGCGCTCGGCGGGGCCCACCAGGATGGGTACGATCAGCCCGGCCTCGGCCGATTCGACGGCGCCGCGTAGCGACGGGCTGTCGCAGGGATGGGCCACGGCGGTGGGGATGGGCGGCAGGTCCTTCACCAGGGACAGCAGGTGGCGGTAGCGGGTGGTGCGGTCCACCATGGACACTTCCGGCAGCTCGACGCGCGGGCGCCTGATCTTCTCGGCGGGCGCCAGCACTTCGGCGGTGCCGCGGATCACTTCCAGGCCATCCTGGTTGCGGCACACGCAGTCGAACAGGATGTGGTCGTTGTGGTCGAACTTGCGCGTCGCCGTCACCGTGACGGTGATGGTGTCGCCGATGGTGACGGGACGGGAAAAATGCAGCGTCTGGTCCACGTAGATGGTGCCGGGCCCGGGGAACTGGGTGCCCAGGACCGTGGAGATCAGCGCGCCGCCCCACATGCCGTGGGCGATGACTTCCCGGAACTCGCTGGAGCGGGCGTACTCCGGGTCCACGTGGGCCGGGTTCACGTCGCCCGACATGACGGCGAACAGCTGGATGTCCTCCGGCTTGAGGGTGCGGGTGAGGGAGGCGGAATCGCCGATCTGGATCTCGTCGTAGGTGCGGTTCTCGATATGGGCGGGGGTGCGCAGGGTCATGATGTCGGATGGAAGTGAAAGTCGAGTAGCGGATAAAGTGCCATTCAACCACGGCGCGCCCGCCCTTTACCCGAGCCAGATCAAAGAAAGTCGCGCTTGCCGTCAGCGCCTGCCGTAGGTGATGCGGCAGCCGTCTAGCTGGAACCGATCGTTGGCGAGTGTGAAGCGGTCGTGCGCGCCTTTCTTGCGGAACTTGGGATAGCGGGTACGTCCCGCAAAGAAGTTCCGGAACGCTTGATCCAACTGGATGATCGCCATTTGTGGAGCACACTTGGTGACTTCCAGCATCCACGGGAACCGCTCGCGTTTGATGGCATTCAACTGACGCCGCAGCGCAACCTCCGATGCAGCAGATTCCCTTCGCTGCCGGCGTGGATGATGGCCTGGTTCGAGGCGCTGAGGATCCTCAGGGCGCGGTCGACCTTGCGCAGTTCCTGGAGCGGGTCGTGAGGGTCGTCGGTGGGCTTATGCGAAATGACTAGCCGCGGCGCCGGCTGCTGGAAATATGCTGACCAGTTCGATCAGGCCGGTTTCGCATTTGCACAATAAACAATTGAATCATAAAAGATAAATCTCGCTTGCCGGTGGAAGATGCGCTTCCGTTTTGGCGGCCGCAAGATTGCCGGCCGACCGGCGGATGCTTCAACCGTCAAGCAATCGCTTTGGTTATCCCATTGTTTCCCCGTTTGAAATTCGGATTCGTGATTTTGGCACGGATCTTGATGCATGCGCTTCGATTTGCGCAAGGGGGGCCAGGACATGAGCGAAGCGATTTTCGATCTTGAGCGGCAGGCGGTGGAGAAGCGGCTGGATATGTCGCGGCGGGAGTTCCTGCAGTTCTGTGCGGCGCTGGCGGCCACCATGGGCCTGCCCGCGGGCGCCGAGGCGGCGGTGGCCAAGGCGGTGGAATCGGCCAGGCGGCCCTCGGTGATCTGGCTGCATTTCTCCGAGTGTACCGGCTGCAGCGAATCGCTGCTGCGCGCCGAGCACCCGACCATCGAGAAGCTGATCCTCGACGTCATCTCCCTCGACTATCACGAGACCCTCATGGCCGCCGCCGGCAGGCAGGCGGAGGAGGCGCGCAAGGCTGCCATGAAGGCCAGCAAGGGCAAGTACATCCTGGTCGTCGAGGGCGCCATTCCCGTCAAGGACAACGGCATCTACTGCAAGATCGGCGGCCATACCGCCATCGATCTGGTGAAGGAGGCGGCCGCCGACGCCGCGGCGGTGATCGCCATCGGCTCCTGTGCCTCCTGGGGCGGCATGCCCTCCACCGATCCCAATCCCACTCTGGCGCAAGGCGTGGCCGATGTGCTGGGCAGGCCGGTGGTGACCATCCCCGGCTGCCCGCCCAATCCTTACAACTTCCTCGCCACGGCGGTGCACTTCCTCACCTTCGGCAAGCTGCCGGAAGTGGACGGACTGGGGCGGCCCAAGTTCGCCTACTCGCGCCTGGTGCACGACAACTGCGAGCGCCGCGCCCACTTCGACGCGGGCCGCTTCGCCCTGGAGTTCGGCGACGAGGGCCACCGCAAGGGCTACTGCCTGTACAAGCTCGGCTGCAAGGGGCCGGAGACCTACGCCAACTGCCCGACCCAGTTGTTCGGCGACGCGGGTGCCGGCACCTGGCCGGTGGGCTGCGGCCATCCCTGCATCGGCTGTACCGAGAAGGGTGTGGGCTTCCAGAAACCCATCCATATGGTGGCGAAGCTGAAGAACGTGGAGCCGCCCGTGTCCTACCCGAAAGTGGTGGAGGAGCAGGGCAAGACCAGCTTCGCCGCCATGGCGGCGGTGGCCGCCATCGCCGGCGCCGCCGCGGGCGGTGCCGCCATGCTCGCCAAGAACCTGGGCAGGGAGCACGGGGGCGGGCAGGACCAACGGAATAAACACGATGGGGCGCAGTGACCATGGACCGGCGCAAATTCCTCAAAGCCTCCTTCAGCGGAGGCGCCGCGCTGGCGGCAGGGGCGGTGAGCTGCCCGGCGGCCGCGCGCGACAACAAGCCCCTGCCGCCCGATGCCGTGGGCCTGCTGTTCGACTCCACCCTGTGCGTCGGCTGCAAGGCCTGCGTCAAGGCCTGCAAGGAAGCCAACGGCATGCCCGTGGAGTTCTCCACCGAGGACCGGCTGTGGGACACGCCCCTGGATATCTCGGGCAAGACGCTCAACGTCATCAAGATGTACCGGGACGGGGCCGGTACGCACAAGGACCGGGAGACGGACGGCTATGCCTTCGTCAAGAAGTCCTGCCTGCACTGCGTCGATCCTTCCTGTGTCTCCGCCTGTCCGGTCTCCGCGATGCGCAAGGACCCGCACACCGGCGTGGTGAGCTACGACAAGGACGCCTGCATCGGCTGCCGCTACTGCGTGACGGCCTGTCCCTTCGCTGGAAGGACGGCAGGTACGCCGCCTGCGCCGAGGTGTGCCCCACCGGCGCCACGCTCTACGGCAAGGTGGCCGATCTCAAGCGGGAGATCGCGCGCCGCCGGGGGCTCAAGCCGGGAGCCGAGACCGAGATGCCGCGCGGCCGGCTGGGCGGCCCGGACCAGAGCTATCCGGCGCTGGTCGGCAAGTACGTGGACCACGTCTATGGCGAGAAGGAAGTGGGGGGTACCCAGTTGCTCATGCTCGCCGGCGTGCCCTTCGAGAAGCTGGGCTACCCCAAGCTGCCGGAGCGCTCCTTCGCCGCCACGTCCGAAACCCTGCAGCACACGCTCTACGGCGGTCTCGTCGCGCCGTTGGCGCTTCTCGGCGTGCTGACCTATGTCGCCAAGCGCAACGTGAAGCCCGAGGACGAGTAGATCGGGCAGAACCCACGGAACAAGGGAAGGAAACATGGCAAACCACAATCATCACGTTCCGGCGCCTCTCGGCGGCAGCTTGATCACTCCGGTGACGGTGCTGCTCACCCTGCTGGGGCTGGCGGCGCTGGCGGTGCTGTTCGTGCGCTTCACCCAGGGCCTGGGGGCGGTCACCAACCTGAACGACGGCTACCCCTGGGGCATCTGGATCGCCTACGACGTCGTCATCGGCTCGGCGCTCGCCTGCGGCGGCTACACCATGGCGCTGTTGGTCTATATCTTCAACAGGGGCGAGTACCACCCGTTGGTGCGCCCGGCGCTGATGGCGAGCCTGTTCGGCTATACCCTGGCGGGCATCTCGGTCATCTTCGACCTGGGCCGCTGGTGGAACTTCTGGCACATCTTCGCGCCCGGCTACGCCCAGCCGAACTCGGTGATGTTCGAGGTGGCGCTGTGCATTTCGGCCTACATCGTGGTGATGTGGCTGGAGTTCAGCCCCGCCTTTTTCGAGAAGTGGGGCATGAAGGACGCCAAGAAGAAGCTCAACCGGGCGCTATTCTTCCTCATTGCCCTGGGCGTGCTGCTGCCCTCCATGCACCAGTCATCCCTGGGCTCGCTGCTGGTGGTGTTCGGCTACCAGATCCACCCCCTGTGGCAGTCGCTGCTGCTGCCGCTCATCTACCTGATGACGGCGGTGCTGCTGGGCTTCGCCGTGGTGATCTTCGAGGCCACGCTGGCGGCGCTGAGCTTGCGCCGGCCGCTGGAAACCCACATCCTGGCGCCCCTGTCGAGGATCATGGCGGGGCTGCTGGCGGCCTACCTGGCGGTGCGCGTCGGCGACCTGGCGGTGCGCGGCGCGCTGGGCAGCGCTTTCTCGGCGACCGTCCAGGCGCTCATGTTCTGGCTGGAAATGCTTGCCTTCGCGGCGCCCCTGGTGCTGCTGGCCGGCGAGAAGAGCCGCGCCAACCCCGGCCGCTTGTTCGGCTCGGCGGTGCTGCTGGTGCTGGGCGGCTTCCTGCTGCGCATCAATTCCTATCTGGTGGGTTACATGACCGGACCGGGCTGGCACTACTTTCCGTCCTTCCCGGAGCTGCTGGTCACGGTGGGCATCATCGCCTTCGAGATCCTGGCCTATATCGTGTTCGTGAAGAAACTGCCCGTGCTGCCGGCGCCTGATGTCGGGCCTCAGCCCGACCTACGTGCGACAGGCAGCCGTTCGTTGATGGGAGGAGTGGAGAATGTCCAAACGTATCACCATTGATCCGATCACCCGGATCGAAGGGCACCTGCGCATCGACTGCGAGATCGACGGCGGCCGCGTCACCAAGGCCTGGGCCTCGGGCCAGATGTGGCGCGGCGTGGAGCAGATCCTCATCGGCCGCGACCCGCGCGATGCCTGGGCCATCACTCAGCGCATCTGCGGCGTGTGCACCACGGTGCATGCCATCACCTCGGTGCGCGCGGTGGAGAACGCCCTCGACCTGGAAGTGCCGCTGAACGCCCAGTACATCCGCAACATGATCATCGCGGCCCACGCCATCCACGACCACATCGTGCACTTCTACCATCTGTCCGCCTTGGATTGGGTGGACGTGGTGTCGGCCCTCAAGGCGGACCCGGCCCAGACCGCCTCCCTGGCGGAGAGCCTCTCTCCCTGGGGCCTGAACGGCAGGCACGAGATGACACGGGTGCATGCCAAGCTGGCCGCCTACGTGAAGACCGGCCAGCTCGGCATTTTCACCAACGGCTACTGGGGCCACCCGGCCATGAAGCTGCCGCCCAACATCAATCTGCTGGCCGTCGCCCACTACCTGCAGGCCCTGGAGGTGCAGCGCAAGGCCAACAAGATCGTCTCCATCCTCGGCTCCAAGACGCCCCATATCCAGAACGTGGCGGTGGGCGGCGTCTCCAACGCCATCAACACCGATTCCCAGTCGGTGCTGACCATGGAGCGCCTGCTGGCCATCAAGCACTACATCGACGAGCTGCAGGACTTCGTGGACAACGTCTACCTGATCGACGTGGCGGTGGTGGGCGCGCTCTACGCCGAGTGGACCAGGATCGGTCGCGGCGTGGCGAACTACCTGTCGCCGCCCGACCTGCCCCTGGATACCAGGGGCACCCGGTTCGCCATGCCCGGCGGCTATATCAAGGGCGGGGATCTCGCCACGTTCAAGGAGATCAAGTCCTTCCAGGACCCGTATTTCCGCGACGGCGTGGGCGAGAGCTCCAAGCACGCCTGGTACAAGGGAGCCGCCACCCTGCACCCGTATAAGGGCGAGACCGTGCCCGAGTACACCGACTGGCAGGAGAACGGCAAGTACTCCTGGGTCAAGGCGCCCAGCTTCTACGGCGAGCCGGCCCAGGTGGGCCCCCTGTCCTGGCTGCTGGCGTGGCTTGCCGCCAAGTACGAGCCGGCGCTGCGCCACACCGCCAGGCTGGTGAACACGGTGGAGGCGGTGGGCAAGGTGAAGATCGGCGTGGACGCCCTGCATTCCACCATCGGCCGCCACGCGGCGCGGGCCATCGTGTGCGCCGTGATGGTGGAGCAGTTGCAGAAGCAGTGGCAGCTCCTGGTGGACAACATCGGCAAGGGCGACACCGCCACCTTCAACAAGCCCACCTTCCCCAAGGGCGAGATCATGGGCTTCGGCTATCACCAGGCGCCGCGCGGGATTCTGTCCCACTGGACGGTGATCAACGACGGCAGGATCAAGAACTACCAGTGCGTCGTGCCCACCACCTGGAACGCCGCCCCGCGCAACGAGAAGGACGTGCCCGGACCCTACGAGGCCAGCCTGGAGGGCACGCCCGTCGCCGATCCGGAGCAGCCGCTGGAGGTGATCCGCACGGTGCATTCCTTCGACCCGTGCCTGGCCTGCGCGGTGCACATCACCGATCTCGAGCATCGGCAAGTGGTAAAGGTGAAGGTTCAGTGAGGAAGATGGGACCGTGAGGGCGGTGGTGCTGGGGGTGGGCAACATCCTCCTCTCCGACGAGGGCGTGGGGGTGCGGGCCGTGGAGCGCTTTCTCGAACTCTATGAGGTGCCCGAGGGCGTGGCGGTGATCGACGGCGGTACCTCCGGCATGGATCTGCTGGATGCCCTGTCCGGCGTCGATCTGCTGGTGGTGGCCGACGCGGTGCAGGCCGGCCGGCCGCCCGGCACCGTGCTCACCATCGCCGGCGCGGACGTGCCGGTGTTCTTCCGCAACAAGCTGTCGCCCCACCAGGTGAGCCTGTCGGACGTACTGGCGAACCTGGAGTTCATCGACGCCGCACCCAAGGAGACGGTCATCGTCGGCGTGCAGCCGACGTCCCTGGCGACGCATCTGGGCCTCACCGAAGCGGTGAAGGGACGGCTGCCCCAGGTGGTGCAACGCATGGCCGAGGCGCTGCAGGCGCGGGGCGTGGTGCTGAAGCACCGCGTGTTGTCGGGCTGAAGCCCGACATGCGTCCTGCAAATGTGTCTCGCCATACCGTCCAAAGTGGTGTGCATCACGGGCGACGCTGCCACTGTGGAATGCTTCGGCCAGCGGCGCGAAGTCAGCCTGATGCTCCTGGACGAGCCGGCGGCGCCCGGCGACTATCTGCTGGTGCAGGCCGGCGGCTTCGCCTATGAGAAGGTGGACGCCGTGCGCGCCGAGGAGACTCTGACGCTGCTGGACGATCTGCTGCACCGGCGGTGAGCGCGCCCGCGCGCCTTGAAGCGGCCCGCGCCAATGTTTGCAATAATCCTGAAAACCGCACTTAACGCAAAGGACGCGAAGCAACGCCAAGGACGCAAAGGAAAATCCTGAAGGATGGCCGACACCAAAAAGGTGAGGCTGCGGATCGGCCTTTGCGGCCTTTGCGTCTTTGCGATCTTTGCGTTGAAGGCGGTTCCAACTGCGGTTTCAAGGATAATCCATCGTGGCGCCGGAATGGTTGTTTTCCCGCTCCGACGCCCCATTTATGGGTCGGTACGGAAAGGCGACAAGATGATGGAAAAGCGAACTCAGGTCAGCATCTGGTACTTTCTCTTCGCCCTGCTGGCGATCGTGTGGCTGCAGCATCTTTGGGTGCAGGCGCGGGAAGTGGAGGCCATCCCCTACAGCCAGTTCCAGCAGCTCCTGAAGCAGGGGCAGGTGGTGGAGATCGCCATCACCGAGAACCACATCCACGGCAGCCTCAAGCAGCCTCTACCCGACGGCAGCACCAAGTTCGTCACCACCCGGGTGGATCCCAGGCTGGCGGACGAGCTGGCCCAGTACGACGTGAAGTTCACCGGCGTCATCCAGAGCACCTTCCTGCGCGACCTCCTGGGCTGGATCGTCCCGGCGGTGGTGTTCTTCGCCATCTGGTTCTGGTTCATCCGCAAGATGGCGGAGAAGCAGGGGCTGGGCGGCGGCTTTCTCTCGATCGGCAAGAGTAAGGCCAAGATCTATATGGAAGCCGACACCAAGGTCACCTTCGACGACGTGGCCGGCGTGGACGAAGCCAAGGAAGAGCTGAAGGAAGTGGTCGGCTTCCTCAAGGACCCCAAGCGCTACGGCCGCCTGGGCGGGCGCGTGCCCAAGGGCGTCCTGCTGGTCGGTCCGCCCGGCACCGGCAAGACGCTGCTGGCGCGCGCCGTGGCGGGCGAGGCGGGGGTGCCGTTCTTCTCCATCAGCGGCTCGGAGTTCGTGGAGATGTTCGTCGGCGTGGGCGCCGCGCGCGTGCGCGATCTGTTCGAGCAGGCGCGGCAGAGGGCGCCGGCCATCATCTTCATCGACGAGTTGGACGCCCTGGGGCGCGCCCGCGGTGCCTTCGGCTTGGGCGGCCACGACGAGAAGGAGCAGACCCTGAACCAGTTGCTGGTGGAAATGGACGGCTTCGACCCGAGCTCGGGCCTAGTGCTGCTCGCCGCCACCAACCGTCCCGAAATCCTCGATCCGGCGCTGCTGCGCGCCGGCCGCTTCGACCGCCAGGTGCTGGTGGACCGGCCCGACAAGAAAGGCCGCGTGCAGATCCTGCGCGTGCATCTGAGGAAGATCACCCTGGCGCCCGATGCCGACCCGGAGAAGATCGCCGAGCTCACGCCCGGCTTCTCCGGCGCCGATCTGGCCAACCTGGTAAACGAGGCGGCGCTGGTCGCCACGCGCCGCGGCGCCGATGCGGTGGGCATGGAGGATTTCACGGTCGCCGTGGAGCGCATCGTCGCCGGGCTGGAGAAGAAGAACCGCGTGCTCAATCCCCACGAGCGCCAGGTGGTGGCCTATCACGAGATGGGGCATGCGCTGGTGGCCATGTCCCTGCCCGGCACGGACACGGTGCACAAGGTGTCCATCATCCCGCGCGGCGTCGGCGCCCTGGGTTACACCATCCAGCGCCCCACGGAAGACCGCTTCCTCATGACGCGCGACGAGCTGGACAACAAGATGGCCGTGCTGCTGGGCGGGCGCGCCGCCGAGTACCTGGTGTTCGGCCGCTATTCCACGGGCGCCGCCGACGACCTGCAGAAGGTCACTTCCATCGCCCGCTCCATCGTCATGCGCTTCGGCATGGACGAGAGGCTGGGCCACGTGGTCTATGAAGCCGAGCCCCAGTCCTTCCTGGGGCAGACGGGCCCCAGCTTCAAGGAGAAGGACTACTCGGAGCAGACGGCGCGGGAAATCGACTGCGCCGTGCGCGACATTGTGGACCAGGCCTTCCAGCGCACGGTCAAGCTGCTGCAGTCACGGCGCGACATCCTGGAGCGCGGCGCCCGGGCGCTGCTGGAGAAGGAAACCCTGGGCGAGCAGGACCTCAAGGCGTTGGGCGAGGAAGCCCTTGCCCGGGCCGCGGCCTAGGGCGAAAAACCGCGTTTAACGCAAAGAGCGCAGAGAAAAGCGAAGAGTCGCAGAGAGTCGCACGCCAGCATGAATTCGCCTGTTGCAGGGCGTGCCCGGGCGGCGTGCTCTGTTGACGCATGTCAATCGTACGGCGCCCCTTGCCGGTAAGGTAGGGGTTTCGCGCCGGCGCGCAACCGTAAACGTTACGACCCATGGCTCAACAGGACAATTCCCCGCCGGATTGCGACCTGGCTGCCATCGTCGCCCGGCATGGCGGCGATTCCCACAATCTAGTGCAGATCCTGCGCTGCGTCCAGGAGCGCTGCGGCACCCTTCCGGCCCGCGCCATCGACGAGCTGGCCCGGCGGCTGGGCCTGCCGCGGGTGCGCGTCGAGGCCGCTGCCAGCTTCTACCATTTCTTCCACGCCGAATCCCATGGCGCCTACGAGGTGCTGTTCTGCGACAACATCATCGATGAATTCCACGGCCGCGCCGAGCTCATGCAGTACTTCTGCGAGCGCCTGTGGCTGGAAGTGGGCAAGGTGTCGGAGGACGGGCTGGTCTATGTG
Source organism: Uliginosibacterium gangwonense (assembly GCA_020723855.1). Taxonomy (GTDB): domain Bacteria; phylum Pseudomonadota; class Gammaproteobacteria; order Burkholderiales; family Rhodocyclaceae; genus DYIB01. Next base: position 3,484 of record DYIB01000047.1, on the reverse strand, counting down.
AACACCACCTCCGACATCGGCCTGGCCGACCAGGCGCCGGCAGCCCTGATCAACGGCTATCTCGTGCCGTCCCTGGACAAGGCGCGCATCGACCTCATCGCCGAGATGGTCCGCCAGCGCCGGCCGCTGGCCCAATGGCCGTCCTTGCTGTTCGACGTGGCCGACAACGTCCGGCAGCCGGGCCCGCTGCTGGCCGACGGCTACACGCCGGGCGAGGCCCTGCACGCGGCGCTGGCCCTGGGGCCGGAGGGCGTGCTGGAGGAACTTGCGCGCGCCGATCTGCGCGGCCGGGGCGGCGCCGGTTTCCGCACCGCCCTCAAGTGGTCCTCGTGCCGCCGGGCCCCGGGCGGTGCCCATTACGTGGTGTGCAACGCCGACGAGGGGGAACCAGGCACCTTCAAGGACCGGGTGCTGCTGCAGCGCCACGCCGACCTGGTGTTCGACGGCATGACCCTGTGCGCCCACGTCATCGGCGCGCGCCAGGGCTTTCTCTACCTGCGCGGCGAATACCGCCACCTGCTGGAACACCTGGAAGCGGTGCTGGCGCGTCGGCGCGCCCAGGGGCTGCTGGGCCGGGGCATCATGGGCCGCGCCGGCTTCGATTTCGACATCGCCATCCACCTGGGCGCCGGCGCCTACATCTGCGGCGAGGAGTCGGCCCTGATCGAGTCCCTGGAAGGCAAGCCCGGCAAGCCGCGCAACCGGCCGCCCTATCCCAACACCGAGGGCTACCGGGGCCAGCCGACGGTGGTGAATAACGTGGAAACCTTCGCCTGCGCCGCTAGGATCGCGCTGCTGGGCGGGGAGTGGTTCGTCGGGCTCGGCACCGGCCAGTCCACGGGCACCAAGCTGCTGTCGGTGTCCGGCGACTGCAAGCGTCCGGGTATCTACGAGTACCCCTTCGGCGTACCGGTGCGCCAGGTGCTGCACGACTGTGGCGCCGCGGACGCGCAAGCGGTGCAGGTGGGCGGGCCTTCGGGCACCCTGGTGAGCTGGCGCGAGTTCGACCGGCGCATCGCCTTCGAGGACGTGCCCGGCGCCGGCGCCTTCATGGTGTTTTCGCGCGAACGGGACATGTTCGAGGTGGCGCGCAACTTCAGCCACTTCTTCGCCCGTGAATCCTGCGGCTTCTGCACCCCCTGCCGCGTGGGCACCTCGCTGCTCAGGCAGACCATGGACAAGCTTGCCGCCGGCAAGGGTTCGGCCTACGACATGGACATCATGAAGCAGCTCATGCACATCCTCAAGACCATGAGCCACTGCGGCCTGGGCCATACGGCGGCCAATCCCATCGTCGAGGCCATGGCGGATTTCCCCGAGGCCTTCGAGCGCCGCCTCAAGGCCCTGGACTTCGAGCCCGCCTTCGACCTGGACGGCGCGCTGCAGACCGCCCGCCTCATCACCGGCCGCGACGACGCCTGGGCCCACATCGTCGCAGCCGCCGAATGCGATGACCGGGGCGCCTGTGCCCTTCCTCCTTCGTCGGACAGCCCATGACGCAGACTTTTCTGCTTGACGGCCGCGAAGTCCCGTTCCGGGATGGGCAGACCATCATGGAGGCGGCCGCCGCCGCCGGCGTCTATATCCCCCATCTGTGCCATCACCCAGAGTTCAAGCCCCACGGCTCGTGCAAGCTGTGCACCGTGGACATCGACGGGCGCCGCGGCGCGGCATGCACCAACCGGGCCGTCGCCGGCGTGCGGGTGCAGTCGGAAACGGCGGAGCTCAACGCCGACCGCCTGACCCTGGTGCAGATGCTGTTCGTCGAGGGCAACCACATCTGCCCCTCCTGCGAGAAGAGCGGCAACTGCCAGCTCCAGGCGGTGGCTTATCGCCTGGGCATGACCACGCCCCACTTCAGCCACTTCTACCCGCTGCGCGACGTGGATGCCTCCCACCCGGACGTGCTGCTGGAGCGCAACCGCTGCATCCTGTGCGAGCTGTGCGTGCGCGCCAGCCGCGACGCGGACGGCAAGAACGTGTTCGCCGTGGGCGGACGCGGCATCCGGGCGCGCCTGATCGTGAACGCCGCCTCGGGGCGGCTGGCCGATACCGACCTGGCGGCGGACGACCGGGCCGTCCAGGTCTGCCCCACGGGGGCGCTGCTCAGGAAGCGCCAGGGCTTCGCCGTGCCCATCGGCCGGCGCCTCTTCGACTTGCAGCCGATAGATGCCGTTGGCCCCGGACAAGAAAGTGGAGGCGAGGGGTAGCCATGGCGCCGCCGAAACTGAGACTCGCCACCTGCTCCCTGGCTGGCTGCTTCGGCTGCCACATGTCCTTCCTGGACATGGACGAAAAGCTGTTCGAACTGGTGGAACGGGTCGAGTTCGACCGCTCCCCCTTCACCGACATCAAGCACTGCGGCCCCTGCGACGTGGGCCTGGTGGAAGGCGGCGTGTGCAACGCCGAGAACGTGCATGTGCTGCAGGAATTCCGCCGCAACTGCCGGGTGCTCGTGGCCGTGGGCGCCTGCGCCATCACCGGCGGCATTCCGGCGCTGCGCAACAACGTGGATCTATGGGATTGCTTCCAGGAGGTGTATCACTACGGCGTCGGCGTGGAGCGCGGCCAGATCCCCAACGATCCCGAGCTGCCCCTGCCCTTCGACAAGGTGCATCCCATCTACGAGGTGGTCAGGATCGACTACTTCCTGCCCGGCTGCCCGCCGCCGGCGGAAGCCTTCTTCCGACTGCTGTCGGATCTTGCCGCCGGCCGGCGCCCGGAGCTGCCGGCCGGCGCGATCCGCTACGACTGAGTGCGTCTCATCCGGCGCTGCGCCTCAGTGCGGCTTGCGCAGCTCCTGGTGGAGGCACAGGATGTTGCCCTCGGTGTCGATGAATCAGGCGCACTTCTCGTCCTCTGTGATCCACACGTGGTTCATGGTCTTGAGGCCGGGCAGGTCATAGTCCTCGAAGCGCACGCCGCGCTGCTCCAGATCCCGGATTTCGCCTTCCAGGTCGCTCACTTCGAAGCTGAGGGCGGTGTGTTCCGCCTTCGTGCCTTCCGAATGGTGGTGATATGGCTGTTTCTCAGCATGGTGACCTCCTCTCGGGTTGAGGCGAGGGCGGGCGGCATCGGCGGACGGTTCGGGAACCTGGGCGTGCAGGGCAGCGGCAAGCGAACCGCGGCAGGCTCAGGGGATGAGCCTGCCGGGAAAGGGTGATCGGCTATCGCCTCAGTAGTCCATGTCCGCCGGGGCGGGAGCCGCCGGCTTGGCCTCCTTGGGCGCTTCCGCCACCATGGCGTCGGTGGTGAGGATGAGGCCGGCCACGGAAGCGGCGTTCTGCAGGGCCGAGCGCGTCACCTTGGTGGGGTCGATCACACCCATCTCGAACAGATCGCCGTACCCCTCCGTCTGGGCGTTGAAGCCGTAGCTGCCCTTGCCCTCGAGCACCTTGCTCAGCACCACCGAGGGCTCCTGGCCGGCGTTGGCGACGATCTGGCGCAGGGGCTCCTCCAGGGCGCGCAGCACGATCTTGATGCC
>DYIB01000046.1 GCA_020723855.1 Uliginosibacterium gangwonense | reverse complement strand
ACGAGAATGACCTCCAAAGCCGCGGCAAGTGGCTCTCGCAGAGACTCCTTGAGCCGACCAAAACCAAACTCTTTGCGTGGTACCTGCCGGTCCCCATCTCTGATTGGTCGAAACTGTTGCAGGAGAAGGCGTCATGAACGGCGGTTCGTGGATACTTGACTCGATTGGCGCTGACAAAATACGTGAGGCTCATGAAGAAACGGCCCGCCGTCGGCTTGCATTGGTGCTCGGGGTCAGTGCGCACACGGGCCTTCCCGACGAGAAGCTTCGCTTCATCTCGAATGCTCTGGAATTACGTGTTTTTGACCTGCTGGAATCGGATGACACAGACGCGTTGCGTGCAGCCGCGGCTGAAGCGTTCCAGGTGGCGAGGGCACTGCAGCTTCCAGACAATCCGCTACACCAGGCGTCTGAATTGGTCCGCATTGGCTGTCTGGGAGTGTTGGGCGATCGGACCCCTGATGTCCGGAGGTTGCTATCAGCATTTAATCCGCAATCCCTTTATCACGATTCGGCCACCTGGGGTGATGAAGTCAGTGCAACGGTCTTGGATATCTGGATCAGGCTTCTGCGCAAACAAGGTTGGGAAGATCTAGACGGTGTGCAGTCAGGCGTCGTTAGGCTTCGAGCAAGGCAGCGCGAACGAGAGTCTGAGTTCCTTGAGGAGGCTGAGCGCCGAAAGGACGCACGTCCTGCCTGGGAGCTGATGTCGCAGTACCACCTTACAAAGGCAGCGGAAATCTTAGGCACCTATCTCTGTCAGGGATCGGTCGAAAGGCACTACGACGTTCGCCAGCAGCTTGAGGCTCAGTTCGATCGCGCCATCACAACAGCGGCAAAGGGCCAGTTGATGGAGCGCGAGACGTTTGCCCGCCTGCTCGCTCGCACTGCCCGGGCCATGGTTGACCGAGAAATGGCCGCCGCAAGCCCCTGGCTTTAGCCACGGGGATAAGGCGGCCGGTTTTCAGTAGTTAGGGTCGGCATGGTATAATGTTCCCGTGCGGCGGTACACGGTGGAATACAAATCCAACAACAACGTGGTCTATTCCTGCAAGTACCACGTTATATGGTGCCCGAAGTACCGCCGTCCGGTATTGGTTCCTGAGGTGGCCGAGCGGTTGAAGCAAATTATACGCTCCGTGGCGGACGAATACGGTGCTGAAGTGATCGAGCTTGAGGTCATGCCCGACCACGTGCATCTTCTTGTGGAGGTCGATCCGCAGTTTGGCATCCACAAGCTGGTGCGGAAACTCAAGGGGCGGTCGTCCCGGCTATTGCGGGACTAGTTCCGGTGGCTGCGCAGCCGGTTGCCGACCCTCTGGACCAACAGCTACTTCGTCGCCACCGTGGGAGGCGCGCCGCTTGCCGTCATCAAGCAATACATTGAGCAGCAAAAGCGGGTCTGAGCGCACCCCGTCGTTCATCTGCGAAATCCCGCTGCGGGTCGCCCCGGCCGAGGCGCGCATCCTCAACGCTCGGTTGGAAGCTGCGCGGCAGGTGTACAACGCCTGCCTGGGCGAGGCGGCCCGGGCGGGAGACCTGATGCTGGAGACCTTCCACCGAGCCAGGGGCGAGTGGGCCGCCTACCGCCAACGGGGGCGATCTCCTGCATGACGAGGCGCCAGATCAGCCGCATGACGAGGCGCCAGATCAGCCGCGCGGCCTTTCGCCACGTCGAGGCGGAGCTCTGCGCCTATCCAGAGACGCGCCGCGAGCTGGAGCGGATGCGGGCTGATATTATCGAGCGCGGCATGGCCCAGGCCCTGGAGCTCCAGGTCACGCGAGCGCAGGCCTCCGGCGAGTGGTTCGATCCCACCCTCAGCCGGGCTACGGCGCTGGTCACGCATCTGACGATCCAGGGCATGGAGCGGATCGTCAGAGTGGTCGAGGCGGTCTACGCCGCCCTTCCGCCCGAGCGCCAGCGGCTGATCCGGCTGCGGTATTGGGAGAGGCCGGGGATGGGCTGGCAATGGTACGCGCAAGAGATCGGGGCGGATGAGAGCACCCTGCGCCGCTGGCGAAACCATGTCGTGGAATTGATCGCCTTACGGATGGGCTGGAGATGATGCGCGGATTATGCACGTTTCATGCGCTGACCCGGCGGTATATTGGTATTGTGCAGAAGCTGTCGGCGATGCCGGCGGCTTTTTGTTTTGGGGTGAGGGGATGCCGCGCAAGCTCGCAAGCCCATGCCGTGCCCCAGGTTGCCCCGCGTTGGTGGACGGTGGGGGGTACTGCCAGGCGCACGCCCGGGCCGAGGCGCGGCGGTATGACTCCCAGCGTGGGACGGCGACGGCGAGGGGATATGGGGCAACATGGCGCCGGGTGCGTGCGCTGGTACTGGCGGAGGAGCCGTTGTGCCGACGATGTGCCGCTGAGGGTATAGTGACGCCGGCCAGGGAGGTTCACCACGTCGATGGTAACGTTCGTAACCTGGCGCGGGAAAATCTTGAGCCGTTATGTCGGTCGTGTCACTCCCGGGAGACAGCGGCCAGTGGGCAGCGGTGGGGGAGGCGGGGTTGAATTGTTTTCGCGCCAACCCCAGGAACCGGGCGGGGGTTCGTTTGTGAGAAAACATCCCTGATCAGGTTTGGCAGAAGGTGAGTGGGTTGCCGACACCAGTGGTTGCATTCAGCAAAATGGCGGTCGGGTGCAAAGGCGGCGGGAAGCATTGGACACGGCGGGAAGTTGAAAGCCGGGCGAGAGCCGCTCAGTCCGTCACCCGCAGAAATCCCGTGAAGATCAAGCCGCCGCAATGGGTGAAGGACGACCCCGCCACCTACCGCATCTGGCAGAAGATCGTCCGAGACCTGCGAGACGTGGAACTCCTGGATAACCTCGACAGTCTTGCGCTCGCCACTTTCTGTTGCTTGGAGGCCGCAAAGGAGAGGGCGGTTCAGGAGAGCGACATCAACCTCTTCGATAAGCTCTCCAGAACGTCCCTGACGTACGCCAATGCTCTCGGTTTAACGGCGAAAGGCAGGGCCTCCCTGGCGAAGAAGCGAGCAGAGAAACCAGATGACCCGAATGCTGAGCTTTTCGAGTGATCTGGATTCGTTACACCCAACCACTCGATACGCGGTCGAGATCGTGTCCGGCCTACGCCCAAGCTGCAAGCGAGAGTGGCAAGCCTGCGAGCGACACCTAAAGGATTTGCAGCGCCAGGGGACCGATGAGTTCCCTTTTATTTTTGACGAGAGCCGAGCGAACCGCATTTTTGACTGGTTCGAGAAATGTTGCCGCCATGTTCGTGGGCCGTTTTCCGGAGAACTTATCAAGCTCCTGCCATTTCAGAAATTCGACCTTGGGAGCGTGTTCGGCTGGGTCCACAAGGACACCGGCCGGCGACGCTTCCGCAAGGCATTCAACATGCGGGCGCGGGGCAACGTCAAGTCTACGGAAATGAGTGGAATCGCCCTCTATGGCATGTGCGGCGATTGCGTTTACCCGCCAGGCCATCCCGAACAAAAGGTGTATGAGGACAGCCCCGAGGTCGAATGCGCCGCCGTTGATAAAGACCAGGCGAAGCGGGTTTGGCTCGACGCCAAGAAGATGGGTGAAGCGAGTCCTGACATCTCGAAGCGCCTGCGGATCAAGCGGACATATATTGAGCACCAAAGCCGGGGCGGGTGGTTACGCCCGCTCTCCAGGGATACTAAGAACAAAGACTCCGGCGCCCCGTGCATCGTCATTATCGACGAGTATCACGCGCACCCAACCAGCGAGATTCACGATGTCCTATACTCTGGCTTCGGCAAGCGGCAACAGTCCCTGATGGCCATCATCACCACGGCCGGCAAGGACGCCGAGAACAGCCCGTGCAAAAAAGAGTATGACACCCTTTGCTGCAAGATTCTCGATGGCGAGATCGTCGACGAGGGCTATTTCGTGATGATCCGCGAGCTAGATGAGGACGACGATCCCCACGACGAAGCGCTGTGGGTTAAGGCCAATCCCATTCTCCAGGAAGACAATGAATATTCGCGGATACTCCTGGAGCAGATCAGGGATGAACACAACAAGGCGTACGGCAGCGGCGACCCGGACAAGATCAGGGAATTTCTCATCAAGCGCTGCAACCGCTGGCAGTCGGATAGTGAACGCAAGTATATGTCCGGCTGCATGGACCAATGGAAGACATTGGCCATCCCGCGTAAAGAATTCCTGGAGCTTGTACGTGGACGCGAATGCTGGGTGGGCGTTGATATCTCGAAGTGCATCGACCTGACAGCCGACGCGTTTGTTTTTAAGCTGGACGATGGTCGGTACGCCGTGACGGCCCACGGGTTCATGCCGGAGAACACGGCAACCAAGCATGAACATGGCGACCGTGTACCCTATAAGGCGTGGGCCAAAGAAGGCTGGTGTTCACTTACTCCGGGCGACGTAACCGACGATGAATTCATCCAGTCCCACATCATGGACAAGGAACTTGATGAGGGCTGGAAAATCAAAGAGGTTTGCTTCGACCCCTATGGCGCCCGTGCTTTGGCCAACAACATGGATAAAAAGGGTTATACCTGCGTGGAGATACGCCAGGGAGTGCAAACCCTTTCCGAGCCGACAAAAAAATTTCGCGAGATGGTGTTGACAGGGCGAATCGTACACGATGGCAGCCCGCTCTTGACCTGGTGCCTATCGAACGCCGTTGAGGTTGTGGACAACAACGGCAACATCAAGCTCTCCAAGAAGCACAAAGACGACAGCCAGCGGATTGATCTTGCGTCAGCGACGATTAATGCGTTTGTGCGGGCGCTATTGAGCGCCGGTGAGACGGACTGGCAATTTGGCGCGGTATAGGCGGTGAAGAAGCAGATGACAGGGCTGCAGCGGGTGGGGCGGTTCTTCGCGCAGTTCGCCCAGGCTATGATCCATCCTCTCCGCCAAGCGGGGAGCCTTCTCTACATGCTCAACCGCACCGGTATCAACTATGCCAGGACCGTGAAGCTCGACCGCAATAACATCGTCACCGCCTGCGTCAACTATAAGAGCCGCATTTTTACAGACGCAAGTCTGATGCTGGAGGAGTGGCTGGCCGACCGCGAGGAGTGGGCACCGCGGCACCGTGATCCAGTACTTGATCTCCTTGAGCGCCCGAACCGCTTCTATAACTGGTCGGTGCTGGCGAAGGCGACCGTGTTCGACCTCGATGTAGGAAATGGTGGCGGTGGCGATGCCTACTGGTTCAAGGTCCGCAATGGCATCGGTACGCCGATAGAACTTTGGTGGTTGCCGGCGCATCTGGTGGAACCGAAGGGCAACGACCGCGACCCGAATGTGTTCATCGACCACTACGAGTACAACGTGGACGGGTCAAAGGTCCACCTGCGGGTAGAGGATGTAATCCATTTCCGCTACGGCATGGACCCCGACAATCCCAGGCGTGGCATGGGTCCATTGCGGACGTTGTTCCGCGAGGTGTTCACCGACGACGAAGCGGCAAACATGACAGCTGCTCTACTGAAGAACATGGGTGTCCCCGGCGTCATCATCACGCCGGAGGCCGGCGCCAGCATTCCACCGGAGAAGGCTGAGGAAATCAAGCAGAAGTACATGGAAAAATTCGGCGGCGATAAAACCGGGGAGCCGATGGTCCTCGGTGGAGCCGCCAAGGTTCAGCAATTCGGGTTTTCGCCGGAGCAGTTACAGATGCGGGCTTTGCGCGGTGTCCCGGAGGAGCGCATCGCCGCGAATCTTGGTGTGAGCGCCGCCGTCGTTGGACTGGGCACGGGCCTTGCGCAGACGAAGGTTGGCGCCACCCTCCGGGAGTACCGCGAACACGACGTTGAGACGACCATCGTCCCGCTGTGGCGAGAGATCGCGCAGACGTTGACCCAGCAGTTATTGCCCGACTTCCGCGACACCCGCAACTGGCGGCTAGTGTTCGACTTGAGCAAGGTCCGGGTGCTGCAGGAGGATGAGAGAGCCAGGGCTGAGCGGATAGGCCGGCTTGTGACCGACGGGCTGATCCGCATCTCGGAAGGCCGCCGGGCGCTGGGCTTCCCGGTGCTCCCGGAACATGAAATATACCTGCGGCCCAGCACGCATGTCCAGATTCCAGCCGGGCCGTTGCGCATCCAGCAGAGCAACGGAAATGGGGGGGCGCTGAATGAGTAAGCGCAGATTCTGGGAGTTCCGTAACCAGGCGGAGTCCGAGGCCGACCTGTACCTCTATGGTCCGATCGGCTCCGATGGTGGTTTAAGTTGGCTTTTTGACGAGATCACCCCGAAGGCGTTCAAGGGGGAGCTTGACGCGCTGGGTGACATCAAGACCTTGAATGTCTATATCAACTCGGACGGCGGGGATGTGTTCGCCGGCCAGGCCATCCACTCGATGCTGAAACGCCACCCAGCCAATGTGATCGTCACCGTGGACGGCCTCGCGGCCAGCATCGCCTCGGTCATCGCCATGGCCGGGGATACGATACGCATGCCACGAAACGCGATGATGATGATCCACAACCCGATTACCATCACCTTCGGGGATGCCAATGAGCACCGCAAGATGGCAGACACACTCGATCAGGTGCGGGAGAGTATTGTCGCGGCGTACCAGGATAAGACAGGTATGGCCCGTGACGAGCTAATCTCCCTTCTGGAGGCCGAGACCTGGATGACCGCCGAGGAGGCGGTTGCCCGGGGGTTTGCCGATGAGATCGACGAGGCCAAGCAGATCGCCGCCTCGTTGGTGACGCCTAAAGTCCTGCTCGTGAACGGCCAGGTGGTCAACCTGGGCCGCTTCGAGCATCCCCCAACCGTGGAGGATATGGGCCTCGCGCAGACGAGACCTGATCCCTATACAGAGCACGCCGAAGCGACCATGAGGGCGCTCGCGGAGTACGAGCGCCGGAGCTTGGAGCGCATCGCCGTACGGGCGAAGGCGGGCAAGACACTCACGCAGGTGGATATCCAGCGTTGGGAGCGCATCCGGGACATCGCGACTGGTGTTCTGGCGCAGGCCGTTCCCCAGCCGGAATCCGCAGGACCGCTCCATGATATCGAGCACGATCTGCACCGCTGGGCCAACCGGCTCCGCGGAATCGCATGAGGAGGAGATCGAGATGGCCATGAAGAGAGAGGATGTCCAGTATTGGACCAAGGTCCAGTGCGAGACCGAGATGAAGAACCGCCTCGGTCGCGTGGAGGAGATTCGGGCGCGTAACGGGGGCACCCTCGCGAACATCACAGACCAGGATGACATGATTACTGTGCGCGACCTGCATGCCGAAATCAACGTCATCGGGGAGCGGCTGGATGCCATTCTGGCCGCTGAGAAGGCGGATCACGATGCGGCTCGCTGGAGTGACAGACTGAGCAATCCGGTCAACCCCATCGCGCATCCGACCAGCGGGCGCAGGGATGAGGTCGTCGAGGGCATGGGCACCCTATTCACCGCCTCCGACGCCTACCGGCGCTACGTCGATCAGGGCATCCACGACATGGTCTGCAAGATGCCGACGAAGGCGTTTCTGAACGCCGTGTTCCGCACCGGCGCCGGTATCGCCACTGAAAGCGTGCGGATTCCCGAGTTGCTCCAGCGGATGCCTGTTCGTCCGGCTCCGTTCGTGACGCAATTCTTCCCGATACGGATCACTGAGCAGGCAGCGATCAAGTACCTGGAGCAGACGACCCGCACAAATAACGCGGCCGAGTTCGCCGAAGCGACTGCTGATGCCGACACGGACATCCTCGGGGAATCCGCGATCGCCTACACGGATCGTACCCGGGAGGTTGTGCCCATCGGCACCTGGTTGCCTGTCACCGAGCAGCAGATCAAGTTTCAGCCCGAGGCCGAGCAGGAGATCAACGAGGAGCTGCCCCAGATGGTCCTGGAGCGGCTGGACCTGCAGGCCCTGCAGGGCAACGGCACATCGCCGAACCTGCTGGGCACGAACAACGTGACCGGCATCCAGACCCAGAACAAGGGCGCTGACCCGACCTTCGACGCGGTGTTCAAGCTCCTGCGGAAGATCAGGGATGACGGCTTCGCCGAGCCGGATGTGATCTTCATCACCCCGGCGGACTGGGAGACGATCCGCCTCACTCGTACGGCTGACGGCATCTACATTCTGGGGAACCCCTCCGAGCCAGGCCCGGAGCGGCTATGGGGCGTCCAGGTCGCGCAGACCACCGCCCAGGCCGCCAACACCATCACGGCGGGCGCGTACGGGCGGTATTCGCGCCTGTATATGGGTGGCACGATGGAGGTCAGCGTCACCAACAGCCATCGTCGTCACTTTACCCGCCTGATGCTGGCGGTACGCGCCGTGGTGTACGCGAGCGTCGTCCACCTCCGGCCCAAGGCGTTTGGAACGGTCAACCTGGCAGCCTAACGAATGACATGGGATGGGGGCCGGGCAACCGGCCCCTGATCCCTGATCAAAGGAGATGATGGGAATGCCAGTCATCGAAGGCGCCCGCAAGATCGGCGCCTCTGAAATCGGCCTCGGCGGCGTCAAGGTCGCCGTGGGCCTGTACGACTTCGCCAAAGACGGAGGGGCGGTGGGCGACATCACCCTCCGGGGAGGAACCATCCCCTCGGGCGCGATCATCGTTGACGCGCTGCTGCATGTGGATACCGCGCTCGCCTCCGGCGGCGCCGCAACGGTCGCGGTCAAAGTGGAAAGCGCGGCCGATATCAATGCGGCTGACGCCATCTCCGGTGCCCCGTGGTCCACGACTGGCGCCAAGAGGGCGGACTTCACCGCGACGAGTGCGCCGATCAAGACCACCGCAAGCCGGAACATCGTTGCCACGGTCGGCACGGCGGCACTGACGGCCGGGCGGTTCCAGGTGTATGTCTTCTACATCGAGAGGGCTGCCGATGTGTAAGCATCCCGCCTACTCGCTCCGAGAGGGTAAGTTGATCTGCCAGTCATGCGGCGAGCCATCGCCGTCGGAGCGGTGGCCGAGGAACATCTACGGCGACCAACGTCAAGCGCCCGTTGCGCCACAACCGCAGTCCCGAAGCGCAAGAAGTAGGAGGTGACCCAGGTGGCCCTGAAACTGGTGACGGCCCCGGCTGTCGAGCCAATTTCGGCCGCGGACGCGAAAGCACATCTCCGCGTCGATTCAACCGATGATGACACGCTCATCGGCGTGCTCATCAAGGCGGCCCGGCAGCACGCCGAGAACGTCGCCAGCCGGGCACTCATCACACAGACCTGGGATTACCAGTTGGATGCCTGGCCGGACGGCGACGAGATCACCATCCCGCTCCCGCCGCTCCAGTCGGTGACGAGCGTCAAATACTACGACACCGCGGGCACCGAGTACACGATGACCGCGACAGATTACATCGTGGACACCAAGAGCGAGCCGGGGCGGATCGTGTTGGCCCACGGAAAGACCTGGCCATCAAAGACATTGCGCCCGGCGGCGGGCGTGATCGTGCGGTTCGTGGCCGGCTACGGAGACGCGGCGGCCAACGTCCCGGACGCCATCATCGCGGCCATGAAACTGCACATCGGCCATCTGTACGAGAACCGCGAGGCCATCAACATCGGGAACATCGTCAACACACTGCCGCTGGCCTATGACGCTCTGCTCTGGCCGTACCGGGTGGTGACGTTCGCATGAAGGCCGGGATGCTTCGCCATCGCGTGACCATCCAGCAGGCGACAGAGACGCAGAACTCGTATGGCGAAATCGTCCAGGCTTGGACCACTGTCGCTACGGTGTGGGCCTCTATCGAGGCCCGCGGTGTGCGCGAATCGTTCGCCGCCTCCCAACAATTCGCCACAGCGGACCACATCATCACGATCCGCTACCGTTCCGGCGTGACCGCGAAAATGCGAATCGTCTACGGCTCCCGGGTGTTCGACATCCAGGGGGCTGTGGACCCGGACGGACGGAAGCGGACGCTCATGATCTACGCGAAGGAGGCGGTGTAGGTGGCCGGCGCAAAGATGGAACTCCGACTCGAAGGCGGTCCCCTCCTCGCAAAAAAGTTAATGGAGATCGACTCGCGCCTCCGCCGGAAGCACCTCATCGCCGCCGTCAGGGCCGGTGCCCGAATCCTCCGGGACGAGGCCAGGGCGCGGGCGCCGGTTAGGACCGGCACACTCAGAAAGAGCATCGTCGCCCGGCTCACCAGGCGGAAGGATACGAGCGTCGAGATAGCCGTCACTTTCAGCAAAAAAGGCTGGTACGGGCGGCACGTCGAGATGGGCCACGCCATTGTTCGCGGCGGGAAGGTGGTCGGGTTTGCGTCGCCCCGCCCATTCCTCCGGCCCGCGTTTGACGAGAAGAAGGGCGAGGCCGAGCAGGCCGTGGTCCAGATGCTCTACCAGCGACTGATGGAGGACGCGAAATGAACTTGGAGGCGGCGCTTTATAAGCACCTCAAGGACCACGCCGGCCTGGCCGCCCTGGTATCCACCCGTATTCATCCACTGACCTTGCCCCAGGATCCCACGCTGCCGGCCGTCACCTATGCCAAAGCGAGCCGCGTTCCAGCCCGGCAGATCGGCGGCGGGCCGGTGGGCTACGTCACGACCCGCGTCCAAGTGTCATGCTGGGCGTCCACCTACAGTGCCGCCAAGGACGTGGCTGAGCAGGTCAGGGACGCCCTCCAGTCCTACAGTGGGACGATGGGCGGCGCTGGGGGCGTGACCGTCCTGGACGCCAACTGCGTCAGTGAGATGGACATCTACGAGGATGAGGCGAAGGTCTACCATGTCCCGGTTGATGTGATGATTACGCACCTGTAGGAGGTGACCCCATGGCGGGTAAGGTGAAGCGATACCGCGTCCTGGTCGGCATGGACTACCCGCCCGACCGCCGGGCCGAGCCAGGGGATGTGGTGGACGACCTGCCGGTGAAGTCGATTCCCTGGCTGCTGGAGCAGGGCTGTATCGAGCCGGTGGACGATAAGGGCGGTGACAGCTGATGGCGTTTAAGCACGGCAGCAAGGCTAAGGTCTATGCCAATGGTTACGATCTGTCGGGATTCCTCAAGCAGTTCAGTGTGTCCGCCAAGGCCGACGCCCACGAGGCCAGCACCTTCGGCGACACGGCGAAGGATTACATCGCGGGGCTCAAGGACGCGACTCTTTCGGCCGAGGGTGTCTACGACGGCGCGACAGGGGCTATTGACGCCATCCTGGAGGCCGCACTGGGCGACGACAGCAGCATTTGGACCTATTTCCCCCAGGGGGAGAGCGCGGTTGGTGACGACGGCTACGGCTTTGACGCGGTGACGACCGGCTACGAGGTATCCACCCCCGTCAATGACGTGGCCGTGATCTCGACGGAGGCACAGGGCAAGACCGGCGCGGAGCGAGTTGATTCACTTCATCCTCTCGGGGCCGAGACGGTGACCGGCAACGGCACGAGCCTGGACAACACCGCTTCGTCAACGAATGGCGGGGCGGCCTATCTCCAGGTCACGGCGGCGAGTGGCACAACGCCCAGCCTGACGGTCAAGATTCAGCATTCAACCGACAACAGCACCTGGGTCGATCTCATCACTTTCACGGCGGTGACGGCCGCTAACCAGGCCGAGCGAAAGGCTGTAACCGGCAACGTCAACCGCTACATCCGGGCGACGTGGACGATCAGCGGCACCGGTCCGAACTTCACGTTCAGCGTGGCGTTCGGGCGGAAATAGAGGGAGGGGATAATCATGGCTTTCGGACACGGCAGCAAGGCGGTATTCAAGCTGGACGACTCCGGCGGCACACTGACCGACATCAGTGCCTACGTCACAAGCGTTGGGTTCTCGCCGAAGGCTGATACGGTGGAGGTATCCACCCTGGGCGACACGGCGAAGGATTACATCGCGGGGCTCAAGGACGCGACGATCTCCATCGAGGGGCCGTTCGATCCCACGGTGGACGCTATTATGAACGCCGCCCTGGGGGCTAGCGCGACCAAAAGCTTCGAGTACGGCCCGCAGGGATCCACGACCGGCAACGTCAAGTACACCGGCGAGGCCATCTGCACGGGCTACGAGATCAGCACCGGCATGGACGGCGCCGGGACATTTTCCGCGGAGTTGCAGGTCACTGGCGCGATCACGAGGGGGACGTACTGATGGGCACCAAGATTCTCACCGCAGATGAAATCCTGGCCGCCCCGGACCTGGAGGAGCGCATCGTCGAGGTGCCCGAGTGGGGCGGTGCCGTCCGCATCCGTGAACTGACCAAGGCCGCTCAGCAGCAGATGCGGCGCAAGGCTACAGGGCCGGACGGCCAGGTGGACGCTGACCGCCTCGAACTCTTGATGCTCGCAGCCTGCATCGTCGAGCCCCAATTCTCCGAGGAGCAGGTCGAGCGGCTGAAGGAGAAATCCGCCAGCGCCGTTGACCGCGTGCTCCAGGCTGTGCTTGACCTGGCCGGCCTCAGCCCGGAGGCGGTCAAGCAGGCGCAGAAATCCTTTCGTACTGGGGGTTCTGGCACCGAATGAGCATCCCGAGGAGGCTAAGCGGGCCTTCGTCTTTCGGCTTGCCCGCGACCTCGGCATGACCGTGGCCGATCTAGAGCGCCGGCTCACAACGCGGGAGTACATGGAGTGGGCCGCCTTCTACCACGCCGAGGCGGTGGCGCAGGAGAAGGCGGCCAAGGACGCGGAGCGGAAGGCGCGGAGGCGCTAGCCCAACATGGCCGCCAACTGGCTATAGCCCACCGTCGCGTTCGGCCCGGTGAGCAGCAGGTTGACAGCGGCGCCGCTCCAGTCCTGCACCGTCAAGACGATGGTGCTGTTATCGCGGGATCGGCCGCCGATTACAGCACCGGCCAGGGCACCGATGCCGCCCGTAAGGACCGCGCCGACGGCTGCCCCGGCCGCCGCCTTGCCGAGAGATCGAGTATGACCCCGATCCATATTCAGCCCGAGGATACGATCCTTCGGGATGAGCAGCGGCCCGATCTTGAGACTGTCGCCCTGGCGCTCAATGTCCACGTCGCGGGGGCCGGCCAGGTCGGGGTGCCCACCAAGGTATTTGAGACGAACTTTCATCGGCATCACCTCACTCCTTAGATTACCCGGCAGGTGATGGATTTGGCAACGATCGCCCAATTACGGGTGTTGATCGGCGCGGACACGACGCCGCTTCAAAAGGGCATGTCCGACGCCCAGCGCCGGGTGGACATTTTTGTCGGGGGTGTGAACAACGCAGCCAGGCGCCTGCAGGGTCTCGCCGGTGCGTTCGGTGGCGTCTCGGTGGCGGCAGCCGCGGCCTTTGGTGTCAAGTTCAATGCCCAGATGGAGCAGGCCCAGATCGCCTTCACGACGATGCTCAAGTCTGCCGAGAAAGCGAAATCGTTTCTCAAGGATATGCAGGAGTTTGCGGCCAAGACCCCGTTTGAGTTCACCGACGTGCAGAACGCGGCCCGGCGGTTCATCGCCCTGGGGTTCAGCGCCGAGCAAGTCATCCCCACCCTGCGTACCGTGGGTGACGCCGTGGCGGCCCTCGGCGGCGGGAAGGATATGCTCGATGGGGTTATTATGGCCCTGGGGCAGATACGCACCAAGGGCACCGTCCAGGCCGAAGAACTCCTCCAGCTTGCCGAGCGAGGCGTCCCGGTCTACGAAATCCTCCAGCAGAAGCTCGGCCTGACAGCCGAACAGGTGCGCAACATCGGTAAGGCCGGGATCGACGCGAACACGGCCATCAACGCCATCCTGGCCGGCCTGAATGAGCGGTTCGCCGGGGCTATGCAGAACCAAAGCGAGACCCTGGCTGGGATGTGGTCAAACCTCAAGGACAACGCCAGCATGGCCCTTGGGGCGGCCATGCAGCCACTCACCGACATCATCAAAGAACACATGCCCAAGCTCATCGAGCAGGTCGGGCAACTCCAGGAGCGGCTTAAATCGGGCGACTTGCGGCGGTACATGGAGGAAGGGATTCAGGCAGCGTCCTCTCTCGGGCGCGGCTTGCAGATGGTTGGCGGCTTCCTCTGGCAGCACCGCGACCTGATCGTGTCAGCCCTGGGGGCATGGCTGGCCTTCCGGGCGGCCAACCTCGGGATCACCATTTTCGGTGCCATCGCTCAAGGCATCGAGCGTACCCGGTACGCCATCACCTTGTTCCAGATGGGTCTCCGCGACGTGCCCGGCCTGATCGGCAAGATCAGGGGCGCATTTATGATGTTGATCGGCGTCAACCCCATCCTCTTGGCCATCAGTGCCGCCGTTGGCGGGATCATCTACGCCGTGATGCGCATCAAAGAGGCCGAGGGCACCTGGGCCAATGTCTGGGCGCGGCTCAAGATTTACGCCGCCACGGCCATCGAGGGCATCATCTGGTACCTGGACCGCCTCTACGGCTGGATACCCTGGGTCGGCAAGGGCCTGGACGACCTACGGAGCAAGGTCCGCGCCTACGCCGCCGAAGAGGAGAAGGCCATCGCCACCCGCAAGCTAGCCGCCAAAGAATGGGCCAGCACCCAGATCGCCCACATGATGGGGCTGAAAACGGGCGCAGAGGCCGCCGCCGCTGGCGTCGATGGCCTGACCAACGCCTTCGCGGGAGGCGGCACCGGCAAAGGCCGCTCCCTCACCGACGCCCTGAGCGCCGTGGACAACCGCCTGGACCTCCTCCGCGCCAAATGGGACTTGTGGGCAGAGCAGAATAAGAAGCTCGAAGGCTCGAACGAATTCCTTCGCGCCCGCCTCCAGGCACTCAAGGAGCAGGCCGCCGCGTTGGAGCAGGCCATCGCCGCCGTTGCGGGGATGAAGGGCAAGGACGCCGACGAGACGCACCGGCTGACGATGAAGCACCTGGAATTGCAGCAGACCCTCGCGAAGACGAAGAACGAGATGGACAGTCTCACCGAATCGATGAAGCAGCAGGCTGCCATTCCCTGGCGCCTGCCCGGCACCGGTGGAATCGTCGACCTGGCCACCAAGGCGGGTAGCGCCATCTACACGGCGCTGACCGGACAGAAGATCAACGTCGGCGCGACCCCGGAGGACGTCGCGGCGTATCAGAAAAGCGTGATGGAGCGGTTAGGACCTGCGAAGGGCGCCGAGTGGCTGAAGCTCCACCCGAAGCCGTTTGCCGAGGGCGGCATCGTCACGCGCCCAACGCTGGCCCTGATCGGCGAGCGCGGCCCGGAAGCGGTTGTGCCGCTGCGTGACCGGGGGCGGTTCGGCGACGTCAACGTGACGGTCCACATCACCGGCAACCAGATCGCGTCCGACCTCGACATGCGCCGCCTCGCTGCTTTGGCGGCAGACGAGGTATCCCGCCGTCTGCGGCAACAGCGGCTGGCCTATGCGCCGTAAGGAGGTGACATGGTGGCTCTGATCCCGAAGCAGATCGAACTTGACGGCCAGACGGTGGACGCCCACGAAGATACCGACCTCCGTGCCGCCAACGCCAAGCACTTCGTCCTCGCGGACGGTCGCCGTGCCGTCGTCATCCAGCAAGGCCAGCACTACGCCGACCGCGACACCGGCCAATGGGAGGAGACCTCCAACGCCGTCGTCGCTGAAGCCCGCCCTGACGGCTTCTCGCAGGCCGTCAGCCGCGTCCCGCTCAGGGTGCGCTTCGGCCCTCGCGGGCGGCACAGGATCGGCTTTGGCGTCGGCCAGTACCTCACCCTCTCCGCCGCCGACGTTGCCGCCGTTGTCCAGCCCGTGGCCGAGGGCAACAAGGTCACCTACCCCGGTTTGTGGCCTGACGCCGATCTCATCTACGAGCACGGCGTCGAGCGGGTGAAGGAGTCCATCGTCCTTCGCTCGCCCAATGCTCCGGCGTCCTTCCGCTTCCGCGTGGCAGAGAAGGGCAACGTCAGCCTGCGCCCCGCCGACGACGGCTCCATCGAGGTGGTGGACGCCTCCGGCGCGGCGCTGGGCCGGATGCTGGCTCCCTTCTGCGAGGACGCCAACGGCGAGCGCGGCGGCGCTACGCTAGCCTACGACGGCGCATACCTCACCGTCACCCTGGACGCCACGTGGCTGGCCGACCCGGCGCGGGCGTGGCCGGTGGTGGTGGACCCGACGACGATCACGTTTCAGCCGGGTTCTGAGGGTGTGGATACCTATGTCGCATCTGACAGCGCCGGTAGCAATTACGGTGATAATGCCGTCCTCTTCCTGGGCGTAACCGATAGCACGGTGGTCAACAGGCAGCCCTGGCTGTGGGTAGACACCTCCAGATTTTCATCAGGCGCGACCATCACATCTGCGCAACTACAGCTTTATCTGGCCAGCCTATCCTATAACGTATCAGGGCTGGCTCTCACACCAAAATCCGCTGATGGCTCATGGACAGAATCCGGCCTGACCTGGAACAACCGGCCCGCGTCCGGCAACTGGACAGGCACCGCCGTGAACAGCGGCACGACGACAGCCGTCTGGTACACCTGGGACGTTACGGCCCTGGTCCAGTCCTGGGTCAACGGCACCCGCACCAACAACGGCATGATGATCCAGCACGCGGCCAACTCAAACCATTGGCTCGGCCAGTTCGCGTCAGGTGATTACACCACCGACCCGACGAAACGTCCAAAGTGGGTAGTGACCTACACCCCCGACCCGACGGCCAGCATCACCTCGCCGAACGGCACCCAGGCCAGCCCGACGACGATCAACGACGACGTGACGCCGACGCTCTCCGGCGTCTACACCGGCGGCTATCAGATGACCACCCGCCAGCACCAAATCCACGATGAGGCGGGGAACCTCATCTGGGACAGCGGCGAGGTGGCCGACACCAAAACCAGCGGCCAGACGGTCAGTGTGACCGTCCCCACGGCGGCGAGCCTCAAATACGGCACGCTCTACCGCTGGCGCTGGCGGGCCAAGGACGGCTCCGGCACGTGGTCCGCCTGGACCGCCAACGGCACGGGCGACGGCTGCTGGTTCCGGTCCACCCTCACCGCCCCCACCGGTCTCAGCGCCACAGCCGACGCAGCCAATGCGGAGATCGACCTGAGCTGGACGGCGCACACGGGCGAAAACCTCGCGGGATACAACGTCTACCGCCGCAAGCAAGGCGATGCTGCCTGGACAAAGATTAACCTCTCCCTCGTCACCGGCACCACCTGCAGCGACAACACGGCGGCCAGTGGGCAGGCGTATGAGTACGCGATCACCGCGCAGGCCAACGACGGGTTCGAGAGTGACAAATCCACGGCGGCATCGGCGACCGTGACGTTTACAGGTGCGTGGCTCAACGATCTCCAGGTACGGCTGCGCCGGTCTCCGCTGATCCGGCATCCCCGGATGGCATCGGCCAGGCTCAGCCTGTCAGGGCGTTGGATCGTGCAGGACAGGGGCTTTGCTCCCCGCGTGGCCGAGATCGAGGTGCTGTACCAGTCCAAATCCGAGCGGGAGGCCATCCAGAGCCTGCTGGCCGCCGACACCCTCATCAGCTACCGCGACGAGGCCGGCGAGGTGATACGCGGCAAGGTCACGGCGGGCGCACAGCTTGACGCTCTCTGGAGCATCGCCGGATTCTGGCCGGTGCAGATCACGGAGGAGACTGCCGAATGAGCACCAAGCTGACAGCCATCCTCCTGGAATCTGACGGTGCGACCACCGTTCGGACGTTAAAAGCCTCCCGTATCGAGGTGCAAGCGGATCGTCGCCGTCCCATACGCCGCACTTGCGAAATCGAGCTGGCGGGCACCGACGAGCTCGCCGACCTGCAAGTACTTGGGCGCATGATTCGCGTCCAGGACGGCGCGACGGACGTGTTCTGGGGGTACATTGACGAAATATCTCGCTCCGACCGCCCCGGCGAGACCGTGATCCGTGTCTCCTGCCGGGATAAAGCGAAGAGGCTCGCCCTGGCGCGATGGACGGATGAGAAAACATACGAAGACACAACAGCCACGGAGACGGCCAACCTCATCAGCAACGTCACGGCATCGTCCACCCTCTCGGCTGGCGGCGATATCACCGGCCAGGCCCGGGTGTACGACCGCCAGCTATGGGCGACCGTGCTGGGTATCGAGCAGAAAGTCACCCCGACCGCTGAGAGCGGTGACCCCCTGGCGGGGACGTACAGCGTGGACTACAGCGTAGCGGGCATGACGCAGTTGAAGTCCATCGTGTATATCGACCTCAAGGCGACCGAGAACGTTCAGGCCGTCAACGTGACGACCAACGGCACGGCCACCATCGAGAAATCGAGCGACGGCAAAACCTGGGGCGCGTTCGCCGCAGGCACCCTGCGGTATCTCCGGGTGACGACGACCAAAGCGGCCGGACCCATCACCCTGGGCGTCACGGTGCTGACCAACAGCAGCTACCCGGCCAGCAACGCCAGGGACGGTGATAAGGCCACGTCCTGGCGACCCACCACGGCGGACTTGGACCGCTACATCACCGCCGACCTGGGAAGCGCGCAGACCATCAACCGCATCCGGGCGGAGCTGGGCATCAGCGAGACCGACCCGGAGGCGCGGTACAAGGTCAAGGTGGAGCGGTCCACTGACGCCACGACCTGGACCGAGGTCACGACGGTGACGTCAGCCGGTGCGGTCATGGACGTGCGGCTGGACGACGCCTCCGCCCGCTACGTGCGGCTCACCTGTCTGGCGCGATACGGGCCACCGTTCGCGGTGCGGGATTTGCGGGTGACCCGGGTCACCACGGACGCGTCGAAAAAGGTCTACTTGGGCGACATCATCCAGGACATTGCCGCCACCGAGGGCGAGGCATTATTCTCAGTCACACCCAGCCGGGAGTACGTCCCGGCGGTGACGTTCGAACGCGGGACGAGCAAGTGGGAGGCGATTCAGCGCCTGGCCGCTGACCACGGGTGGGAGGTCTACTATGACCGCACGGGGGCGCTGGTGGCCCGCCCGGTGGACGTGGACCCGTATAAGACTCTGCCCGAGTTCCACGCGACACTCGATGCCTCCACAACCTGGAGCGATGCCGATATCTGGAATCAGGTGATCGCGGAAAACGGCGATCCCAAGACGCCGCTGACGACGACCAAAACCAACTCCGACGCCTGGAGCGGGACGAGCACGGTCAACGTCGGGACGCGGACCAGCCCGGTCCTGCGGCTGCCGCTCTGCGACACCCAGGCCAAACTGGATTATGCGGCACTGGTTGAGCTACTACGTCGATCCCGCCAGACCTACACGGCCCGCGTGACGCATGTCGCGGACGGAGCATCCAGCGCCGCCACCCTGGAGGCGGGGGATGTGGTGAGCGTGATTCATGAGGGCGGCGGGGAGCCGGTGACGATGGTGGTCGAGGCGTTCCGGCTGACTGACGACGGCGAGAGCTACGACGTGACGCTGGAGGTGGCGGCGCTATGATCCGCGACGTCGCAGCCCTGGTGGACTCCGCCACTCGCCCGCCAGCGTCGTACTGGATTGTCTCGCAGGTGGGGAGTGGAGCCTGGACCGGCTATGTCAAGCTCAAGCGCACAGCCACCAGCGCCGAGACGCGATACATTCCCTACGCCGCTGGTCTGACGCTGGCGGTCAATGACCGTGTGCGGCTGGAGGGTGGCGTCAACGGCGGACTGGTGACCGCCAAAATCTAAAATTCGCCACGGAGTCGGGCGCCCTGGAATGGGCGGCCAAGTTAGTGAGCAAGGTGTCCACCCTGGTGGCCGCGCCCACCCCGACCTTCGGGGCCTGGTGCCGTTCCTGGGCTGGCAGACGGTGCTCACCCTGGCCGGGGGCGGCAACACCAAATTAAGCAGTTCCAGCGCGTCCAGAACGACAGCGCTCCCGGCGCCGGGGATGGGACTGAGATTGTAGCTACACAGATCAATGAGCCATATGAAGAAATCGAGGCTATTGAGACGACGCTGGGCACAAATCCGCAGGGCGCATCCGCGACGGTCAAGGCCCGCCTGGACGCGCTCGATATTACGGTTGCGGGCAAGGTGGCCAACGCCGGGGCTACTCCGTTAGTAGCGCCCACCACGGGCCGTTTGATTTTGAGGAGGGAGTGACGAGCATGGCAGGCGAGCTTTCCACCGCGGGCGCAGACCTGGCGCTGAACCGCGTCTTCCGCAACACCGGCACCAGCCCGACGGCCCTGTACCTGGGCCTCGCGACGGCGGCCATCAACGACGACAGCACCCTCAGCACGATCAGCGAGGTGACGGACGCCGGATACGCCCGGCAGGCGGTGACGTTCACGGCCCCTGCGGACGACGGCACGGGCAAGCGCGTCGTCAAGAACAGTGCTGACGTCATCTTCGGGCCGTGGGCGGCGAACCAGCCGACGGCCATAACCTACTGCTTCGTGACCGACGCAGCCTCTGGCACAACGGGCACCATCTGGGCCTGGTGGCAGCTCGATGCCTCCAAGACCCCCGCGGCGGGCGAGACGCTGAAATTCGCGGCCAACAACCTGTCGATGAGCCTCGACTAAACGACTAAAGGTGGTGATCTGAATGCCGCTCTACCCAGCCAAGGAACTCTCACCCACCACCACCCTCGCGGCTGACATCGCCTCCACCGCCACGACGTTCGACGTGGTTGACGGCACCAAACTGCCCGATGCGCCGAATGTCGCCACCATCATCGGCACGGGTGAGACAGCGGAGATCATCCAGTACGGCGCGAAGACGGGCAACACTCTGTCCAGTGTCACCCGTGGGTGGAACGGAACCACAGCCCAGGCTTGGGCGGCGGGGACGCAGATTGCTCGGATGTGGACGGGCTACGACTGGGATCAGGCGCGGGCCGAGATCGAGAACCGCATCGCCATCCCCGCCGGGTCAGCGCAGGGCGACATCCTCTACCGTGACGCCTCCGGCTGGACGCGCCTCCCTGCGGGCACGGCTGGGCAGTTTTTGCAGACCCAAGGCGTGGGGGCGAATCCACTGTGGGCGGCTGCCAGCGGTGGCGGCGATATGGTAAAAATTGCCGAAGTGGTATTGGCTTCTGATGCGTCTTCGTTAGAGTTCAACAACATACCGCAGACGTATCGACATTTACGATTAGTGGTACTTGCCCGTAGTACAGATTACGCAACTTCTCCTGTTACTTTGTTTATGCAGTTTAACGGTGATACTGCATCTAATTACTATTGGGATGGGCTTGAAACTCAAGGGGGTAGTGTGTCAGGTGCCTCTGCAAGTAGTGTAGGTAGTGTGCGTGTTGGCCGAATAGCATCAGATTACGCTGCTGATTTAAGTCTATATGGATTTTGCGACGTAGTTATTCCTAGCTATACGGGTAATCACAAAAAAGTATATGCTTCTACAGGCGGCACACCTTTGTCCTCTTCTGGTTCTGCGAGGTTAACTATAAGTTTCGGTGGCTGGTATAGCACGGCTGCCGTAACTACTATTTCGATAAAGACTTCTTTTAACATAAAGGCAGGTTCTGCGGCTGTACTATACGGTTGGAAGTGAGTGGTGTCAATGAACAAACTGGTAATAGATTGCCAGACTGGAGGAGCAACAGAAACACCTATGTCTCAAGCCGAAATTGACCAGCGCAACGCTGAAACCGCTGCTTTGTCGTTAATTGAGGCACGTCAGGAGATCGACCATCAACTCGCCGCCTCCGACGCGGGCATGGCGCGGGTGCTGGAAGACCTGATCGCCACCCTCGCGGCCAAGGGGGTCATCAGCGAGGCCGACCTGCCAGCAGCGGCGCAGTCCAAGCTCCAGGCGCGGCGCGACCTGCGGAAACAGCGGGCGTCCCTGTAGGGCGGTGATGTAGATGGGCTTCGGCACAGGCGCCTTCGGGCGCGGGGCGTTTGGGCGGGCGGCGGAAGCCGAACTCACCGCCTCGGCCGCCGGCGCGTCCATATCGGCAGGTACCGCCGCCGCTGCTCTGACCCTTAAGGGCACCGGGGCCGGGGCCTCCATCTCCACCGGCCAGACGGCCGCGCTCATTCAGTATGCGGGGCAGGCCGCTGGCGCCGGCGCATCCTCGGGCGCCGCGAGGGGATTCCTGGTACTCTGTGGCGGGGCTACTGGTACATCCGCCAGCACAGGGGCGGCGAGGGCCGGGATCGAGCACCGGGCATCAGCGGCCGGGGCCAGTGCGTCGGGCGGCACCACCGCCGGTCTCCTGGTGCTCAAGGGCGTGACCGGCGGGGCGTCGCTCTCGGCCGGCCAGGCCGTGGCGGTGGTGTTTCGGCCGGAGATCCTGCGACTGGTCTGCCAGGGCGTTGAAACGCTGCGGCTCACGCCGCGAGGGGTGGCCGCCCTCCGGCTCACCTCGGCGGGGGTCGATGCCAGGTCCCTGACGGCTCGGGGCGTGGCCGTGAATTCCGGGACCGCCCAGGGCGTGGCGGTAAAACGATTTGTGGCGAGGTGATGCACCATGGCGACGTTCCACGTGGGCGACGTGGGCAATGGGCTTGAGTTTTGGCTGGAGAGCTTGCAGGCCGATGGCACCTATGCCCGCGACGACCTGACCAGTAAAACCATCACCCTGCACGTCACCCGCCCGGACGGATCGACGACAACCTGGGCGGCCACGCCAGACCCAGATCAAGCGACGAATAAGGGCAAGGCCACGTACACCTTCGCTTCCGGCGACCTGAATATGTCGGGGAACTGGCAGGCAAAGCCGGAGGCGACGGCGCCGGGGTATCAGCGGGGGTATGAGCCACAGGCGTTCTATGTGGCGCCATAACCATAGCGGCAGAAACAAGCGGGGCCGCTTCGTATTTGGGCGTCCGGCGCGTCCGGCCGGCCACCGGCGGCGCGTCCATCGCGGAGGGCCGGGCGGGCCATCGGCAGGTGGGGGCCGGGGCCGACGCGGAGGAGGTGGTGGTGTGGGTAAGGGCGAGATCATCCCCCGGCTGGCACCGCCCAACCCGCACATCATCCTGCGGGAGTGGGACGGGCAGGGTCACCGTCTCGGCCCGACCATCCGCCTCCTGCTCGCGCCAGGGGCGCAGGCCGGCCCCATCGCGTTCCCCCTGGAGCCGGCGGGGCGGGCGGCGGTGCGGGAGATTTTGCGGGACTGGAACCTGCGGGTTATTGGGGTCGAGGTGGAGGGCGAGGAAGGAGGCCGGCGAGCGTGACCGAGGGGGTGGAGGTAAGGGTGGCCGTGTTGGAGGAGCAGGTGGCCGGCCTGCGCGGCTGGCAGAAGGCGCAGAACGGCAGCCTGCAACGGCTGGAGAGCCGCATGGACCGGCTGAACTGGTGGATCGTCGGCATCGCCGGGGGCGTAGCGACGGCCTGTGTGATGTTGCTGATTCAGACGCTGGCGAGGAGGGGATGAGACGATGGGTAGGTACTACGTCTCGCCGATGCCAAAGCGGAAGTCGGCGCTGGAGATCATCGAGGAGTTCCCGCAGACCGGACTGTCCATGATGCGCATTCCGCCCTTCTGGGCGCGGACCCAGGGTGAGGGCGTCCGCGTCGGGATCATCGATACGGGATGCGACCTTGGTCACCCGGAGTTCGCCGGCCGGATCGTGGCCAGCCAGGATTTCAGCGGCAAGGGCACGGCCCAGGACGGCCACGGCCACGGCACCCACGTGGCCGGCATCGTGGCGGCGGCCAAGGACGGCAAGGGCGTGGTCGGCGCGGCGCCGAAGGCGGAGCTGGTCATCGCCAAGGTGCTGGCCGACGACGGCTCGGGCACAGACGACCAGGTGGCCGCCGGGGTGCGGTTCTGCACCCAGCAGAAGTGCGACGTCATCAACATGAGCCTGGGCGGGCCGACGCCTGATGAGAGCCTGCATCAGGCCATCATCGAGGCGGTGCAAGCCGGCGTCGTGGTCGTCTGCGCGGCGGGCAACTACGGCGGCGACCCGGCCAGTCAGGATACCGTGGCCTACCCGGCGCGCTGGGATGAGGTCATCGCCGTCGCCGCCGTGGACGACCACGCGACCCGCGCTCGCTTCAGCTCTGTCGGGCGCGAGGTGGACGTGTGCGGCCCTGGGGTGGACGTGATCAGCACCTTCAAGGGTGGAACCTACTTCCGCCTGTCCGGCACCTCCATGGCCGCGCCGCATGTCGCGGGGGCCATCGCGCTCTACATCGCCTGGTTCCGGCGTTCCCAGGGTCGCAAGCCCACGGCGGCCGAGGTGCGGGCCTGGATCACCTCACAGGCCCGCGACCTGGGCGCGCCCGGCGTGGATCCCGAGTACGGCGCGGGGTTGTTGGTCATGCCGGAGGTGGCAGGGCCGTTCAAGGACGTTCCCGCCGACCACTGGGCCGCCGACGCCATCGCCTGGGCCAAGGGCAAGGCCCTCGTGTCGGGCTACCCCGACGGCACCTTCAAGCCCGACCAGGCCGTCAGCCGGGCCGAGCTGTGCGCGATTCTGTGGAGGCAGGCCCAGGCGAAGGGGGTGTGAGCCGTGCTCGAGATAGCACGGTCCCTGATTCAGTCGATTTGGGC
>DYIB01000045.1 GCA_020723855.1 Uliginosibacterium gangwonense | reverse complement strand
GCCGCGGCATCGTCGGCGAACTGGGCGCGCTGTACCGCCGCATGGTGGGCGGGCGGTCCTAGCTCAGCGGGCGATGCGGTCCGCTATCAATTGCTTGAGGCGGACGACGTTCTCGTCGTGGCGGTCGTACACCATCAGGCTCTGGCCGAACACGTAGGCGTAAAGCAGCAGGCTGCGGGCGGCCGCCTCGTCGTCGGGCAGCCCCAGGCGCAGAAACAGCTCCTTGCCGCACTCGATGCGTTTGCGGTCCACTTCTTCGACGGCCCGGTGCGCCGCCGGGTCGCGCCGCGCCCAGTCCCGCACCGCCAGCTCGATGAGGATGCCCTTGCGGTTGCGGTTGGCGCTATAGACTTCGATCACGTGGTAGACCTGGGGCAGTTCCTTGCCCGGCTCGGCGCGCGTCTGCTTGACGATGTCCCGTATGCGGCCGTCCTTCCAGGTGTGCAGTACCGCATCCAGCAGGTCGCGCCGGTCCTTGAAGTGCCAGTAGAAGCTTCCCTTGGTGACGCCACATTGCTTCGCCAGCACTTCGACCCGCAGACCGTCCACGCCCTGGTCCGCCAGGACTTCTATCGCGGCCCGTACCCAACTGTTGCGGTCGAGGGTGACGCGGGTTTTCGCTTCCATACGGTTACGGTATTGAAATCGGCTGTGGCTTGGGTTAGATTACACCCTTTCCATACGTTTGCGTATGGATGGCGAGAGATTCTGCTAGCCTCGTGCGGATGTGTCAAACGTTATCTGCGATGACATAATCTGGTAAGAGGGATAGGAGGCCGCCGGGCGGCCGCTGACCTCGTTTTGCAAATGCTTAGAGGAGTACGGATTTGAAAATCTTGGTACCAGTCAAGCGCGTCATCGACTACAACGTCAAGGTGCGCGTGAAAGCCGACGGGTCGGGGGTGGATCTGGCCAACGTCAAGATGAGCATGAACCCGTTCGACGAAATCGCCGTGGAAGAGGCGGTGCGGCTGAAGGAAGCGGGGGTTGCGAGCGAAGTGGTGGCCGTCTCCTGCGGCGTGGCCGCTTGCCAGGAGACCCTGCGCACCGCCATGGCCATCGGCGCCGACCGGGGCATTCTGGTGGAGACGGAGGCCGAGCTGCAGCCCCTGGCCGTGGCCAAGCTCATCCAGGCGGTGGCGCAGAAAGAGCAACCCCGACTGGTCTTCTTCGGTAAGCAGGCCATCGACGACGACGCCAACCAGACCGGCCAGATGTTTGCCGCCCTCATGGGCTGGCCCCAGGCCACCTTTGCCTCCAAGGTGGTGGTGGCCGACGGTAAGGCAACCGTCACGCGCGAGATCGACGGCGGGCTGGAGACCCTCGAGCTCAAGCTGCCGGCGGTCATCACCACCGACCTGCGCCTGAACGAACCACGCTACGCCACGCTGCCCAACATCATGAAAGCCAAGAAGAAACCCCTGGACACCGTGACGCCCGCCGCGCTCGGCGTCGACGTCACCCCGCGCTTGACCACCCTCAAGGTCAGCGAGCCGCCCAAGCGCAGCGCCGGCGTCAAAGTGGCCAGCGTCGCCGAACTGGTGATGAAACTCAAGAATGAAGCGAAGGTGCTCTAATGGCCATCCTGGTAATTGCCGAACACGACAACGCCGCCCTCAAGGCCGCCACCCTGCACACCGTCGGTGCGGCGCGCAAGATGGGCGATGACATCCACGTCCTGGTGGCCGGCGCCGGCTGCGCCGCCGTGGCCGCCGAGGCCGCCCGGATCGAAGGCGTCAGCCGGGTCAAACTGGCCGACGCCCCTCACTATGGCGAACAGCTCGCCGAAAACCTCGCCGCCCTGGTGGCCACCCAGGCCGCCGGCTACAGCCACATCCTGGCGCCGGCCACCACCTTCGGCAAGAACGTCGCCCCGCGCGTGGCGGCAGTCCTCGACGTGGCCCAGATCTCCGACATCACCGGGGTGGAGAGCGCCGACACCTTCGTGCGCCCCATCTACGCCGGCAATGCCCTGGCCACCGTCAAGAGCGCCGATGCCGTCAAGGTCGTCACCGTGCGCGCCACCAATTTCGACGCCGCGCCCAAAGGTGGCGCCAGCGCCCCGGTGGAGAGCATTGCCGCCGCCCCGGACCTTGGGCTGTCGCGGCTCCTTGGGCGCGAGCTCACCAAGAGCGCCCGGCCCGAACTCACTGCCGCGCGCATCATCGTCTCGGGCGGGCGCGGCGTGGGCTCGGCCGAGAACTACCACCGGCTGCTCGAACCGCTGGCCGACAAGCTGGGGGCGGCGCTGGGCGCCTCGCGCGCGGCGGTCGATGCCGGCTTCGTGCCCAACGACTACCAGGTGGGCCAGACCGGCAAGATCGTCGCCCCCGAGCTGTACATCGCCGTCGGCATCTCCGGGGCCATCCAGCACCTGGCCGGCATGAAGGACTCCAAGGTGATCGTGGCCATCAACAAGGACCCGGACGCGCCCATCTTCCAGGTGGCCGACTACGGTCTGGTGGGCGATCTGTTTGCCCTGGTGCCGGAGCTGACCGCGGAGCTCTGAGCGTGCGACGGCCGCTGCCATGAACTTCCCGGATCGTCTTTTCCCGGATGCGTGGCAGTGGAGCGCATGGCTGCTGGCGGCCGCCGCGCTTGCGGCGGCCGCCGCCACGGCGCCCTGGCGCCGCCTGGGCGACGGCGTGCGACTGAACGTATGGCTGGGCACCGTGGTTGCCCTGGCGCTGCTGTGGAGCATGAAGGCCGGTGTCTATCCCGGTCTCAACCTGCATCTCCTGGGTGCGAGCGCTTTCGTGCTGATGTTCGGCCTGAGGCTGGGCTTTCTGGGGCTGGCCATGGTGCTGGCCGCCGTGACTTTGAACGGCGACGGCGGCTGGCAGGCCTACGGCTTGAACCTGCTGGTGACGGCCGCCTTCCCGGCGCTGCTGGCGGCGGGGTTGCTGAGGCTGGCGGAGCGTTGGCTGCCGCGCAACTATTTCGTCTATGTCTTCGCCAACGCCTTTTTCGGCGCTGCCCTGGGCGTCATCGCCGTCGGCGTGCTCGCCACGCTGCTGCTGGCCGGGGCGGGAGTGTATGCCTTCGATTTCCTGTCGAGCCAGTATCTCCCGTACTTCCTGCTGCTGGGCTTCGCCGAGGCCTGGCTGACGGGCGGGCTGGTGGCGATCATGGTGATCTATTTGCCGCGCTGGGTCGGCAGCTTCGACGACGCGCGTTATCTGTACCACGAGTAGGTTTTCAATCATTGGGAGAGTCCGCAATGAGCTACACCGCACCCATTCGCGACATGCAGTTCGTCCTGCGCGAGCTGGCAGGCCTGGAGCAGGTCGCCAAGCTGCCCGGCTACGAGGAGGCCACGCCCGACGTGGTGGACGCGATCCTGGAAGAAGCGGGCAAGTTCGCCGGCGAGGTGCTGGCACCCCTCAACTACAGCGGCGACCAGCAGGGCGCCATGTGGAAAGACGGCGAAGTCACCATGCCGGCGGGCTTCAAGGAAGCCTATAGGCAGTTCGTGGACAACGGCTGGAACGCCATCGGCGCCGAACCCGAGTACGGCGGGCAGGGCATGCCCAAACTGGTGGTGGCGGCGGTGAACGAGATGTGGAAGGCCTCCAATATGGCCTTCTCCCTGTGTCCGCTGCTGACCACGGGCGCCATCGAAGCCCTCGTGCTCACCGGCACCGACGAGCAGAAGGCGAAATACCTGCCGAAGATGATCCAGGGCACCTGGACCGGCACCATGAACCTCACCGAGCCCCAGGCGGGCTCCGACCTGGCGCTGGTGCGCACCCGTGCCGTGCCCCAGGGCGACGGCACCTACAAGATCTTCGGCCAGAAGATCTTCATCACCTACGGCGAGCACGACATGACGGACAACATCATCCATCTGGTGCTCGCGCGCACGCCGGATGCGCCGGAAGGGGTGAAGGGCATCTCCCTGTTCGTGGTGCCCAAGTTCCTGGTGAGCGAAGACGGCAGCCTGGGCGCACGCAACGACGTGCGCTGCGTTTCGATCGAGCACAAGCTGGGCATCCATGCCAGCCCCACGGCGGTGCTCGCCTACGGCGATCACGGCGGCGCCATCGGCTACCTGGTGGGCAAGGAGAACGAGGGCCTCAAGTACATGTTCATCATGATGAACGCCGCCCGCTTCGCCGTCGGCCTGGAGGGTGTGGCCATCGCCGAGCGCGCCTACCAGCAGGCCCTGGCCTATGCCAAGGAGCGGTTGCAGGGACGCGACCTGGGCGACGGCTCCGGTCCGGTGCCCATCATCCGCCATCCCGACATCCGGCGCATGCTCATGCTGATGAAGTCCCAGGCGGAGGCCACGCGCGCCCTGGCTTATGTGGTGGCCGCCGCCCACGACGCTGCCTTCCGCCACCCTGATGCCGATGAGCGCAAGCGCAACCAGGCCTTCGTAGACCTCATGATTCCGGTGGTCAAGGGCTGGAGCACGGAGACGGGCATCGACATCGCTTCCCTGGGCATCCAGATCCACGGCGGCATGGGCTTCATCGAGGAAACCGGCGCCGCCCAGCACCTGCGCGACGCCCGCATCACCACCATCTACGAGGGCACCACGGGCATCCAGGCCAACGACCTGATCGGCCGCAAGATCGCTCGGGAAGGCGGGGCGACCATCAAGGCCGTGATCGGCCTCATGCGGCAGGTGGACGCGCAACTGGCGCAGCAGGGGGGCCCGGACTTCGCGGCCATCCACAGGAGCCTGTCTCAGGGCATCCAGGCGCTGGGGGAGGCGGTTGACCATGTGGTGAAGAATTTCTCCGCCGATATCAAGTCGGTGCATGTGGGCGCGGTGCCCTTCCTCAAGCTGTTCGGCATCGTCGCCGGTGGCTGGCAGATGGCGCGTGCCGCGCTGGTGGCGCAGAAGAAGCTGGCGGCCGGGGAGGGCGATGCGGCGTTCTACCGCACCAAGATCACCACGGCGCGCTTCTACGCCGATCACGTGCTCGCCCAGGCCCCGTCACTGGCCTACACGGTGGTCAATGGCGCCGCCGGGGCGCTGCAGCTCGCCGAAGAGCAGTTCTGACGATTCAGGAAAACGTGCCGGCCGGCGGCAGGCGCTTTATCGCCGCCTGTCGGCACTTATTGCTTTTTTTCGTCAGGCGTGATAATTATCACGCTGACAAGAGGGTCTCCTGGCTCAAAGGCCTCAATAAACTGATCGATAGGCCGTTATAGGTTTACGGTTGGCCAATATCTGCAAAGGGCAAACCTACCGAAAGGTTGGGGCGCAAAATCACCGGTCTAAGGAACTCGGCGTTTGCGGGTTCTATGGCGGCGGGGTTGCCAGATAGGGGTGTGAAGTCATTCGAGCCTTCAATCGGAGGCCTTGCGGCGCAGCGGTTGCCGCCAGGGTTTCCAACCTTCATCCAGCTCCTTCCCGGTCTTTTGCGCTCGTCCCGCTAGAGCCCGCCTGTTTGTGCGCCGCTTGCGGCGCCGCCAGGCGGTGGGTGCCGCGTCCCTTTGGGGCCGCCGTGGTTTTGGAGGACGAGAGATGGCTGCGCTTGCTTCGAGCAATGTGGTCAATCTGAACGAATTCGATCGCATGCGGCGCACCACGCCGCCTGCGGAATCCGGCCGGCTGTTGTCCGACTGCCGCGACTTTGCCATGCGCCGGCTGTCCCAGTCCCTCCATGAAATGCTGGCACGGGTGGAGGAGGAGCTGTTTCAGGCGGCCGAGGCCAGTTACGACCGGGAGCTGCAGAACCTCTATCTGGAAGCCCGGGGCAAGGCCCGCGCCAATTGGTCGAAAGTCGAGGCCGCCTTCTCGCGCGCCTTCGTCGATCATTTCAACAGGAAGACCCGGGGCGAGATGGACAATGCCGTCCAGGCCATGAGCCTGTCGGCCATGGAGCTGTCGCTGGTCGAGGATGACGATCTCACCCAGCGCATCACGGTCAAGGAAATCGCCGGGCATCTGAAGGAATCCTGCGACGAGGAACTGTATGCCCTGGGCCAGCGGGTCGGCGTGCTGCTGGGCAAGGAGGAGCTTTCCGACGAGGAGAACCCGATCAGCCCGGAGGCCGTGTGCGAGGCACTGAACGCCGCCTGTGAAGAGCTGGAGGGCAACGTCAGGCTCAAGCTGGTGTTGCTCAAGCAGTTGGAACGGCACGTTTCAGCCGCGTTGATCAATGTCTACCGGGAACTCAACCAGCAGTTCGTCGCCTGGAACATCCTGCCCGATCTGCGCCGCGGCTATCGGCGGCCGGTCAATAAGGCCCTCTCCCCGCGCATCCCCGGGCAGCCGGCGGCTGGCAGCGGAGACAGGGCCATGAGCCCTCAGCCCCAGGATTTGCTGTCCACGCTGCAGCAGTTGATGCAGACCCAGTATCTGGCGGGGGCCCTGTCCGGCAGCCCGCCTGCGCCGCTCGGTGTGGTGCCCGGCACGGTGCCGCTGGCCCCGGAAAACCAATTGGGTACCTTCCTGGAATCCCTTACCCAACTGCAAAGAGGCGAGTTGCCGCCGCTACCGGACGGTGCAGCGTCGGCATTTCCCGCGCCGCTGCCGGTCGACGGCAGCGTCAATGTGCTGCGGCAGCTCAAGACCCGGGGCATCGTGCAGGGAGGGGCGCTCGACAATATCACCATCGATATTGTCGCCATGCTGTTCGACTTCATCTTCGACGATGCCAAGATTCCCGATCCCATCAAGGCCCTGGTGGGACGCCTGCAGATTCCCGTGCTGAAGGTCGCCCTGCTCGACCATACGTTTTTCTCCAGCAAGGCCCATCCGGCGCGCCGGCTCCTCGACGGCATTTCGGCCGCCACCGTGCGCTGGAGCCGGGAGGTGGATCAGGAGGATCCCCTCTATCTCAAGATCGCCGATATCGTCGGCCGCATCCAGGAGGACTTCGAGAACGACACGCAGATTTTCGCGGACCTGCTCGATGAGCTCGAGCGCTTCATGGACGAACAGGAAGCCGAAGAACAAAGCCTGGTGTGCCGCTCCGCCGAGATGCTGGAGCAACGCGAGCACGAGGAGATCGCCTGGGTAGTGGCGGGCGAGCAGGTGCAGCGCCGGCTGGGGCCCGGTGTCCCGGACGCCGTGCGCGAATTTCTGCTGAACCAGTGGCAGCATGTGCTCAAGATGCTCTACGTCCGTCATGGCGAAGAGCATGAAGGCTGGCATGGGGCACTGGCCACCATGGACGACCTCATCTGGAGTGTGGCGCCCAAGAACGGGGTCGAGGAGCGCCGCCGCCTGGTGGCGCTGCTGCCGGACTTGCTTGGCCGCCTGCACCAGGGGCTGGACATGATCGCCCTGTCCCATGCGCAGCGTGCTCCCTTCCTGGATGCCCTGGTCGGCCTGCATTCCGCCGCCGTCAAGGCCGGGCTGCAGGCTCCCGGCACGGATACCGCGCCGACGCCCGAGGTCAGGCAGGAGAAAGCGCCGGCGGAAGCTGCGCCTGAACAGGAGGAAAGCAAGGGCGAGTTGCTGGTGACGCGGCTGACCGGGAACGACATTGAGATAGAGGAAGTCATGCTGGTCGGCGCCCGCCGGGACGACGGCGGCAGCGGGGATATCCATGTCGATCGCGTCGCCGGCTTGCGGCGCGGCGACTGGGTGGAGTTCCGGCAGGAGGATGGCAGCGCCGTGCGCCGCCGCCTGTCGTGGGTGAGTCCAAAGCGCGGCATTTTTCTTTTCACGAGCCACGGGGCGGCGGGAACGGCCTTGTCCATCTCGCCGGATGCCCTGGCCCATCAATTCAGGTACGGCTTCGCTGATATCGTGCACGAGGAGCCGCTTTTCGACCGCGCGGTGAACGGCATGCTCGACGCGCTACAAGTGGGGGTTTAGTGAAGACTACGATCTATGGCGCCGCCGCCCGCGCGGCCATCGGCATCATCGCCGCTCCGTCCGAGCGCTCCGTGTTGCAAACCGTGACGCGCAAGCGCTCCCGGCCCTGCCGCTTCGCCACCAAGACCAGCAGCAGCGTCATCCGCCAGTGGCGCAGCCCCCGTTCCGGGCACAAGTAGCAAAACCCAGGCAACGACACTCTTTCCGGCCGGGGCGGTCAAGGAATCGCCCCGGCCGCTACATATTCACATACATCGGTCCCTCGCCGCCCTGGGGCGGCACCCAGACGATGTTCTGGGTGGGGTCCTTGATGTCGCAGGTCTTGCAGTGCACGCAGTTCTGGGCGTTGATCTGCAGCCGCGGGCTGGAGCCGTCGGGCTCGCGCACGATCTCATAGACCCCGGCCGGGCAGTAGCGCTGCTCGGGCGCATCGTACAGGCGCAGGTTGAGGGCGATGGGCACCTCCGGGTCCTTCAACTGCAGGTGGCAGGGCTGGTTCTCCTCGTGGTTGGTGTTGGACAGGAACACCGAGGACAGCCGGTCGAAGCTCACCACCCCGTCGGGCTTGGGGTAGTCGATGGGCCGGCACTCGGCCGCTTTTTTGAGCTTGGTGTGATCGGGGGTGAGCCGCAGGGTCCACGGCGCGCGCCCGCGCAACAGGAGCTGATCGACCCCGAACATGACCGAGCCCAGGTACAGCCCCTTGCCCAGCCAGGGCTTGAAGTTGCGCGCCCGGTACAGCTCCTCGTACAGCCAGCTCGCCCGGAAGGCCTGGGGATAGGCGGTGAGCTCATCGCCACTGCGGCCCGCGCCCAGGGCGTCGAAGGCCGCCTCGGCCGCCAGCATGCCGCTCTTGAGGGCCGCGTGGCTGCCCTTGATGCGCGCGGCGTTCAAGAACCCCGCATCGTCGCCGATCAGGGCACCGCCCGGGAACACCAGCTTGGGCAGCGCCTGCAGCCCGCCGGCGGTGATGGCCCGGGCGCCGTAGCCCAGGCGCTTGCCCCCCTCCAGGAAGGGGCGCACCAGGGGATGGGTCTTGTAGCGCTGGAACTCCTCATAGGGCGACAGATAGGGATTGCTGTAATTGAGCCCCACCACGAAGCCGATGGACACCAGATTGTCGCCGAAGTGGTAGAGGAAGGAGCCCCCATAGGTGTGGGCATCCAGGGGCCAGCCGACGCTGTGCATGACCAGGCCCGGCCGGTGGCGCTCGGGGCGGATCTCCCACAGCTCCTTGAGGCCGATGCCGTAGACCTGGGGATCCGCGCCGTTGCGCAAGTGAAAGCGCGCCTCGAGCTGTTTGCCCAGGTGGCCGCGGCAGCCCTCGGCGAACAGGGTGTATCGGGCGTGCAGCTCCATGCCTGGCTGGTAGGCCGCCGTGGGCTGGCCGTCACGGCCCACGCCCAGCTCGCCGGTGACCACCCCCTTGACCGAGCCGTCCTCGTGATAGAGCACTTCCGCCCCGGCAAAGCCCGGGTAGATCTCCACCCCCAGCGCCTCGGCCTCGCGCCCCAGCCAGCGGCAGACGTTGCCCAGGCTCACCACATAGTTGCCGTGGTTCAGAAAACAGCCCGGCAGCAGCGCGTTGGGCACCCGGTAGCCGCCCGATTCGGTAAGAAACAGGAAGCGGTCCTCACTGACCGGCGTGTCCAGCGGCGCGCCCCGGGCGGCCCAGTCGGGGATCAGCTCGGTGAGCGCGCGCGGGTCCATCACCGCCCCCGACAGGATGTGGGCGCCGATCTCGGCACCCTTCTCGATCAGGCACACGCTCACCTCGCGCCCCGCGCGCGCCGCCAACTGCTTGAGCCGGATCGCCGCCGCCAGGCCCGCCGGACCCCCACCAACGATCACCACATCGAATTCCATTGACTCGCGTTGCATGCTGTTCCCTTTCGATTGTGTGAGCTTCGGGTGGATTAGGCGCGATCTGGGCAGGCGCAGAGCGAACGAACGGACGGCGCCGCTCTCTCGGAACTTCACGCTGCACTGGATGGGTGCCCCCGATGCTCGGAGCGGTCTTTCTTGTCGGCAGCCCGATGAGGGCTGCGGCAACCTTTGCTGGTTGGCCGACACATTATAATTCGAATTTTCCCCCTCGGAGCTTTGATGGAGAAGGACGCCGGACGCAAGCACGTCCACACCACGCTCGTGCCCATTCGCTGGGGCGATATGGATGCCATGGGACACGTGAACAACACCGTCTACTTCCGCTACATGGAGCAGGCGCGTCTCGAGTGGCTGGAAGCTCTCGACTTCCCGGCAGGGTTGCATCTGGCGGAAGGACCGGTGATCGTCAATGCGAGCTGCACCTTCCAGGTCCCATTCACCTATCCGGGAACGGTGGAAGTACGCATCTACGCCGGTCACGCCGGCCGTTCCAGTTTGTCGACCTACTACGAAATGCGCCTGCAGGGCGACGAGCGCATCTACGCCGAGGGTGCGGTGAAGATGGTGTGGACATCCACGCAGACGGGCAAATCGATTCCGCTGCCCGCCAGGCTGCGGGCCCAGGTAGAGGACATCTAGGAGAGCCAACAAGACATGAGCGAACAACCTTTGTGGCAGCCTTCCCCCGAGCGCCTCGCCGGCGCCCCCATCACCGCCTTCATGAAGGAGGCCGGCAAGAGGGCAGGGCGGAGCTTCGCCGGCTACGGCGAGCTGTACCAGTGGTCAATAGATCAGCCCGGGCAGTTCTGGCCGGCGGTATGGGATTTCTGCCAGGTCATCGCTTCGGCACAGGGCGAGCGCGTGCTGGTGGACGGGGACAAGATGCCTGGTGCCAAGTGGTTTCCGGAGGCGCGCCTCAATTTCGCCCAGAATCTTCTGCGCCGGCGCGACGACACCGATGCGCTGGTGTTCTGGGGCGAGGACCGGGTCAAGCGCCGCCTGTCCCACGGCGAACTGTATCGCGCCGTGGCGCAACTGGCGGCTGCGCTGCGTGCCCAGGGCGTGAAGCCGGGCGACCGCGTTGCGGCCTACATGCCCAACATGCCGGAGACCGTGATCGCCATGCTGGCGGCGGCGAGCATCGGCGCCATCTTCTCGTCCTCTTCCCCCGACTTCGGGGTGCAGGGCGTGCTCGACCGCTTCGGCCAGATCGAGCCGAAAGTGCTGATCGCCGCCGACGGCTACTACTACAACGGCAAGACGCTCGACTCGCTGGAGAAGATCCGCGACATCGCAGCCAAGCTACCGTCGGTGGAACGGGTCGTGATCGTGCCCTACGTGTACGCCCGGCACGACCTGAAAGGCATCCGTGCGGCGCAGATGTACGGCGACTTCATGGCGCCCCATGGGCACGAGACGGAGATCCATTTCAATCAACTGCCCTTCGCCCATCCGCTCTACATCATGTACTCCTCGGGCACCACCGGCGTGCCCAAGTGCATCGTGCACAGCGCCGGCGGCTCGCTGCTGCAGCATCTGAAGGAGCACCGGCTGCACGCCGACGTCAGGCCCGGCGACAGGCTGTTCTATTTCACCACCTGCGGCTGGATGATGTGGAACTGGCTGGTGTCGGGGCTGGCTTCGGAGGCGACCCTGCTGCTGTACGACGGCTCGCCCTTCATCGGCCGCGGCAGCATCCTGTTCGACTACGCCGATGCCGAGGGCATGACCCACTTCGGCACCTCGGCCAAGTTCATCGACGCCATCGCCAAGGTGGAGCTGGAGCCGGCCAAGAGCCACAAGCTCGACAAGCTGCGGGCCGTCCTGTCGACGGGCAGCCCCCTGGTGCCGGAAGGCTTCGA
The DNA here is from genome assembly GCA_020723855.1 of Uliginosibacterium gangwonense. Lineage (GTDB taxonomy): Bacteria > Pseudomonadota > Gammaproteobacteria > Burkholderiales > Rhodocyclaceae > DYIB01. The sequence continues at coordinate 13,085 of DYIB01000045.1, read as the reverse complement.
TTACGTCTACCAGAAGGTCAAGCGCGACGTCTGCCTGTCGTCCATCTCCGGCGGTACCGACATCCTGTCCTGCTTTGTGCTCGGCTGCCCGATCCTGCCCGTGTGGCGCGGCGAGATCCAGTGCCGCGGGCTGGGCATGGCCGTGGAAGTGTGGAATGACGAAGGCAAGCCGGTGCGCGGCGAGAAGGGTGAACTGGTGTGCACCCGCCCGTTCCCCAGCATGCCCATCGGCTTCTGGAACGACCCGGACGGCACCAAATACCGGGCGGCCTATTTCGAGAAATATCCAAATGTCTGGTGCCATGGCGATTACGTGGAGCTGACCGGGCACGACGGCATGATCATCTATGGGCGGTCGGATGCCACCCTCAACCCCGGCGGGGTGCGCATCGGCACCGCCGAGATCTACCGCCAGGTGGAGAAGCTGCCCGAAGTGGTGGAGTCGCTGGTGATCGGCCAGAACTGGCCGCCCGGCGACATGAGCGACGTGCGCGTGGTGCTGTTCGTGCGCCTGCGCGAAGGCATGGTGCTGGACGATGCGCTGATCGCCAGGATCAAGCAGACCATCCGCGACAATACGACGCCGCGCCACGTGCCGGCCAAGATCGTCCAGGTGGCGGACATTCCCCGCACCAAGAGCGGCAAGATCGTCGAACTGGCGGTGCGCAACGTGGTCCACGGGGAGCCGGTGAAGAACCTGGAGGCCTTGGCCAACCCGGAAGCCCTGGAACATTTCCGCGACCGGCCCGAACTGAAGAGCTGACCCATGCTGATGAAGCGCGACGACTCGGTGCTGTTGGTGGTGGACGTGCAGGAGCGGCTGCTGCCGCATATCCACGAGTGGCGGCGGCTTCTGGACAGTGTCATATGGCTGGTGCGAGTGGCGCAGCGCATCGGCGTGCCGGTGGCGGCGACGGAACAGTATCCCAAGGGACTGGGGCACACCCACCCGGAGCTTCGTGGTCTGCTGCCCGATGCCGCCGTTGCCGAGAAAGTCCACTTTTCCTGCGTCGCCGCCCAGTGCCTGCCGGGACTTCCCGGCGCCGACGCGCGGCAGGTAGTGGTGGCGGGCATCGAATGCCACGTGTGCGTACTGCAGACGGTGCTGGAACTGCGCGGCCAGGGGAAGGACGTGTTCGTGGTGGCCGATGCCGTGTCCTCGCGCGATCCCGCCAATCGGGAGCTGGGTCTGGCGCGCATGCGCGACCACGGCGCCCAGGTGGTGTCACGGGAAATGGTTGCCTTCGAGTGGCTGCGCCAGGCCGGCACGGACCTCTTTCGTGAAGTCAGTGCCACCTTCCTGCGCTAAGCCCGGATTTTTCACGAGGGTCGCGGATGATCGCGCCGGGATCGGACCGATCCGGGCGAGCGCTGGAGCGAGGAACGTAGTGGTGACTACGTTCCGAGCGAAGCGCCGGCCGGGCGGTTCGAGACCAAGCGAGCACCGCGACAGCAAGCGCCCGGGCGTGCTTTGTACCGATCCCCTATCGATTGGAACGCCGCGTGCGGTAACGATTTCGGCCATGTTAAGCGAGCGCCTCGTGAAAAATGCGGGCTAACCCGGAAGATCTGCTGGCGCTACGCGGCCTTGCCAAGTCCTTCGGCCGGCGCAGCCTGCTGCGGGACATCGACCTGGAGGTGCGCGCCGGCGAGTACCTGGCGGTGATGGGGGAGTCGGGGGTGGGTAAATCCACCCTGCTGAATCTCATCGCCGGCCTCGACCAGCCCGATGCCGGCAGCGTCGTGTTCGAAGGCCGCGAACTGACGCGGCTCGACGACGACGAACTGACCCTGCTGCGGCGGCGGCGCATGGGTTTCGTCTTCCAGGCCTTTCACGTCCTGCCTTATCTCACGGTCGCCGAGAATGTGGCGCTGCCCCTGCTGCTGAACGGCATGCCGCGTCAGGAAACCGACGGCCGCGTGGCGGAGTTGCTCGCGGCAGTCGGCCTGGGCGACCGGGCGCACAGCCGTACGGCCGAGCTCTCCGGCGGCGAGAGCCAGCGCGTCGCCATCGCCCGGGCGCTGGCCCATCGGCCGCGCCTGCTGCTGGCGGACGAGCCCACGGGCAACCTGGACGCCGACAGCGGCCGCCAAGTGCTCGAGCTGCTGCGCCGCTGCACCAAGGACCAGGCCGCGTCGGTCGTCATGGTGACCCATTCCCCTGAGGCCGCCGCCTTTGCCGACCGTGTGGTGCGCCTCACCGCCCACGGGCTGACTGCCGCTTGAGACGCGTGGCACTGCCTTTCCTGTCCCGGGAATTCCTGCACATCCTCGGTACCGGGCAGGGCGGGCGCGGCCTGCTGTCGGTGGCGGCCATCGCCCTGGGCGTGGCGCTGGGCTATGCCATTCATCTGATCCACGCGGTGGCGGTGTACGAAATGGAGCAGGCGGCGCGCAGCCTGACGGGGGAAGCGGACCTGGTCGTGCAGTCGCTGCAGGGCGGCATGGACGAGTCCTGGTATCCGGTCGTGGCGCGCCGGCCGGAGGTGGCGGTCGCCAGTCCCGTCCTGGAACTGGAAGCCAAGGTGCCCGGGCGGACCGAGAAGCTGAAGCTGCTGGGCATGGACGTGTTCCGCGCCGACGCGCTGCAGCCGGCCTTCTTCCTCGGCGGCACGGGGGACGCGCTGGACCGCCTGCGGCCCGACCGCATCTTTCTCAATCCGGCCTCTGCGGCTTGGCTGGACGCCCGGGAGGGGGGCGAGGTGATCCTGCAAAGCGGCCTGTCGCTGGTGAAGCTGCGCGTGGCGGGGACGGTGAACATTCCCGGTCCGCCGGTGGCGGCCATGGATATCGCCGGCGCTCAGGCGCAGTTCGGCCAGTTGGGGCGGATCACACGCATTGATCTGCGCCTTGTCCCGGGGATTGCAGCCCAGCGGGCGGCACAGTCGCTGCAGTCGGTGCTGCCGGAGGGTATCCGCGTCGAAGTGCCCGAGGCGCGGGCGGCGCAGGCGGCCGGATTCTCCCGGGCCTATCGCGTCAATCTCAATGTGCTGGCCCTGGTGGCCTTGTTCGCGGGGGGGCTGCTGGTGTTCTCCAGCCAGGCCCTGGCGGTCGTGCGCCGGCGCAGCCAGTGGGCATTGCTGCGGGCGCTGGGCGTGCGCCGGAACGAACTGGCGTGGCTGCTGGTCATGCAGGCGGCGGCCGTAGGGGCGCTGGGGGGCGTCCTGGGCGTGATGCTGGGGTATTGGCTGGCGCAGGCGGCCCTCGATTTGTTCGGGCCCGATCTGGGCGCCGCGTTCTTTCGCGGCATCGCCCCGCAGTTGGCGGTGGCGCCCGGCGCCGCGGTTTTCTTCGCGCTCCTGGGCGCTGCCGCGGCGGCGCTCGGCAGCCTGAGCCCGGCCCTGGAAGCGGCACGCGCGGCACCGGCGCGGGCCCTGCATGCGGGCGACGACGAGCGCGCCTTCGCGCGCTTCGGCTCGCCGCGCGCGGGCGCTGCGCTGATCGTGCTGGGCGGGGTGGCGGCTTGGCTGCCGCCCGTGGCCGGCCTGCCGGTGTTCGGCTACATCGCGGTGGCTCTGCTGCTGATCGGTGCCATCGTCCTGCTGCCCTGGCTCTCCCGGGCGGTGTTCGCCCTGCTGCCCATGCCCGGCGCGCCCCTGGCTGGCCTGAGCTTTGCCCAACTGCGTGCCGCGCCGAGCCGGGCCTCCCTGAGCCTCGCGCCCCTGGTGGCGAGCATCGCCGTGGCAGCGGCGATGGCGGTGATGGTGAGTTCTTTCCGGTATTCACTGGAAGCCTGGCTGGACCGGGTACTGCCGGCGGACCTCTATGTCCGTGCGGGCGGAGGCGGCGATACGGCGTATTTCACGACCGACGCCGAACGCCTGCTGCGGGGCATGGCCGGCGTCGAGCGGGTGGAGTTCGCCCGCAGTGTTGCCGTGTCCCTGTCTCCCGGCCGGCCGCCGGTAATGCTGTTGGCACGTCAGCTCGATCCGGCGGCGCCCGGGGCGCGGCTGCCCTTGATCGGGGAGTCGCTGCGCCCCGGCGCGGGCCAATTGCCCTTGTGGGTGAGCGAGGTGGCGGCCGACCTCTACGGCTGGGGCGTGGGCGGGACGATCCGACTGCCCATCGGCGGCCGGATGGTGGAGGGCGTCGTTGCCGGCATCTGGCGCGACTATGCGCGCAGCCAGGGTGCCATTGTCATGGAGCGCGAGGCCTACCGGAATCTCAGCGGCGACGAGCGGGCCAACGAGGCGGCGCTGTGGCTGCGGCCGGGGACCGATCCCGGAGCGGTGGCGCGGGCGCTGGCGGCGGCGTTTCCCGCCGGCGCGCTGGAGACGGCGCTTCCCGGAGAACTGCGGCGCATCTCCCTGGCGGTATTCGACCGCACTTTCGCGGCGACCTATGTCCTCGAAGGTGCGGCGATCGCCGTCGGCCTGGCCGGGCTGTCCGCCAGCTTCGCCGCGCAGGTGGCGGCGCGCCGCCGCGAGTTTGGCATGCTGCGCCACCTGGGCGTGACGCGCCGGCAGATCGGCTTCATGCTGGCCTGCCAGGGCGCCCTGCTGGCGCTCGTGGCGCTGATCGTGGGGCTGGTGCTGGGGAGCGTGATCAGCCTGATTCTGATCTATGTCATCAACCGCCAGTCGTTCCACTGGAGCATGGACCCCGCGGTGCCCTGGGCGGCGCTGGCGGCCTTCGCCCTGGCAACCGTGGTGCTTGCCGCCGCCACCGCCTGGGTGAGCGGGCGTCAGGCGATGCGCCGGGAGGCGGTGCTGGCGGTCAAGGAGGACTGGTGAGACTGCTCGTCGTCTGCTTCGCCCTGTTGTGGGCTTGCGGCTCAGTCGTGGCGGACGGCTACCCGATGGTGCAGTCGGGGCGGGAGCTGCGCTTTCCTGACGATCACGGCAGCCATCCCGCCTATCGTACCGAATGGTGGTACCTCACCGGCTGGATTCGGGACGGGGAGGGGAAGGAGTACGGCGTCCAGATCACCTTCTTCCGCAACCGGCCACGCGTTGCCGAAGACAATCCCAGCGCTTTTGCCCCCAAGCAACTGCTGTTCGCCCACGCCGCCCTGGCGTCGCCCGGCCACGGGCGCCTGCGCCACGATCAGCGGGCGGCGCGCACCGGGTTCGGCCTGGTGCAGGCGGCGCAGGGCGACACCGACGTGCGCATCGGCGACTGGTCCCTGCAGCGCACGGATGGCGATTTCGTCGCGCGCATTGCGGCGCGCGAGTTCCGCCTGGAATTGCGCTTCCGTCCGACACAGCCGCTGCTGCTGCAGGGCGACGGGGGATACAGCCGCAAGGGTGCGCAGGCGCGGCAGGCGAGCTACTACTACAGCCTGCCGCATTTGGCGGTAAGCGGCAGCATCTCGGTCGATGGCGCAACCCGGCAGGTGTCGGGCACCGCCTGGATGGATCACGAGTGGTCGTCGGAGATCCTGGCGCCGGAGGCAAGCGGGTGGGACTGGGTCGGCGTCAACCTGAAGGATGGCGCGGCGCTAATGGCATTCCGCATCCGCGACCAACAGGGCGGCACCCTTTGGGCAGGCGGCGCGCTGCGCAGCCGGAACGGAGAGACGCGTATCCTGGCACCGGGCGAGGTGCACTTCGAGGCGCGCCGCCGCTGGCGCTCGCCGCGCAGCGGCGCCACCTACCCCGTGGCAATGCGCCTGCGCGCGGGCGACCTGGTGCTGGACCTGGAACCGCTGATGGATGACCAGGAACTCGACGCGCGGCGCAGCACCGGAACGATCTACTGGGAGGGCGCTGTGCGCGCAGTGCGCGACGGCGCGGAATTGGGGCGCGGCTATCTGGAACTGACGGGTTATTGGAAGCGGCTGCGACTCTAAGAGCTCCTAACACAATGAAACACGCCCCGCCACATCTTTGCCCCGCTGGCGAGCGGTTTCGGCCCGCCGTGTTTTGGGCTATCATTTGGCTTTCCTGCACCAGCAGCCTTCATGACCAAGTATGTATTCGTCACGGGCGGTGTCGTTTCCTCGCTGGGGAAGGGCATCGCCGCCGCCTCGTTAGGCGCAATTCTCGAATCCCGCGGCATCAAAGTCACTCACCTCAAGCTGGATCCGTACATCAACGTCGATCCGGGCACCATGAGCCCGTTCCAGCACGGCGAGGTGTTCGTCACCGAGGACGGCGCGGAGACCGACCTGGACCTGGGCCACTACGAGCGCTTCACGCGCTGCAAGATGGGCCGGCGCAACAACTTCACCACCGGCCAGATCTATGAATCGGTGATCAAGAAGGAGCGGCGCGGCGAGTATCTGGGTCGCACCGTCCAGGTGATTCCCCACATCACCGACGAGATCAAGCTGCACATCAAGCACGGCGCCCAGGGCGCCGACGTGGCCATCGTCGAGATCGGCGGCACGGTGGGCGACATCGAGTCCCTGCCTTTCCTGGAGGCCATCCGCCAGATGGGCATCGAGGAGGGGCGGAGCAACACCTGTTTCATCCACCTCACCCTGCTGCCCTACATCGCCACCGCCGGCGAGCTGAAGACCAAGCCCACCCAGCACTCGGTGAAGGAACTGCGCGAGATCGGCATCCAGCCCGACGTGCTGCTGTGCCGCTCCGACCGCCCGGTGCCGGACGACGAGCGGCGCAAGATCGCGCTGTTCACCAACGTGGCGCCCGAGGCGGTGATCTCGCTGGTGGATTCGGACAGCATCTACAAGATCCCGGCCATGCTGCACGACCAGATGCTGGACGAGATCGTGTGCCACAAGCTCAACATCCTGGCCAAGGCGGCGGACCTGTCGTCATGGAACAAGCTGATCGACGCCCTGGAGCACCCGGAGCACACGGTCAACATCGCCTTCGTCGGCAAATACGTGGATCTCACCGAGTCCTACAAATCCCTCACCGAGGCACTGGTGCATGCGGGCATACACACGCGCAGCAAGGTGGTGATCCATTACCTCGACTCGGAAGAGCTGGAGAAGAACGGCTGCGGCGCGCTGGCGGGCATGGATGCCATCCTGGTCCCGGGCGGCTTCGGCCGGCGCGGTACCGAAGGCAAGATTGCCGCCATTCGCTATGCGCGCGAGAACAAGGTGCCCTATCTGGGAATCTGTCTCGGCATGCAGTTGGCGGTGATCGAATTCGCGCGCAATGTCGCCGGCATGGGCGGCGCCCACAGCACCGAGTTCGACAGCGAAACCCCCTATCCCGTCATCGCCCTCATCACCGAGTGGCTGGACCGGGAGGGCAAGATCGAGAAGCGCGACGCCGGCTCCAACCTGGGCGGCACCATGCGCCTGGGCGCCCAGAGCGCGGTCCTGGCGCCTGACAGCCTGGCGCGCAGGATCTACGGCTCCGACAAGATCAACGAGCGTCATCGCCACCGCTACGAGGTGAATAGCTATTACCTGCCGCGCCTGGAGCAGGCTGGGCTCAAGGTATCGGGTAGGTCGGAAGACGCGCAGTTGTGCGAGATGATCGAGCTGTCCGACCATCCCTGGTTCGTCGGCTGCCAGTTCCACCCGGAGTTTACCTCCACGCCCCGGGCCGGCCATCCGTTGTTCAACGCTTTCGTGCGCGCCGCGCTTGCCCATCAACAGGCCGCCAAGGCGGCTGCCGAGCCGGCGCAACTGCACGTGCGCCAGGCGGCGTCATGAAGCTGTGCGGCTTCGAGGCCGGCCTGGACTGGCCCCTGTTCCTGATCGCCGGCCCGTGCGTGATCGAATCGCGCGAGCTGGCCCTGGAGACCGCGGGACAGCTCAAGGAAATCACCGGCTCTCTGGGCATCCCCTTCATCTACAAGTCGTCCTACGACAAGGCCAACCGCAGCTCGGGCAAATCCTTCCGCGGCTTGGGCCTGGAGAAGGGACTGGAGATCCTGGCGGAGGTGCGCCGCAAGATCGGCGTGCCGGTGCTGACCGACGTCCATGCCGAGGACGAGATCGCGGCCGTAGCCACCGTGGTCGACGTGCTGCAGACGCCGGCTTTCCTGTGCCGCCAGACGGATTTCATCCACGCCGTGGCATCCGCAGGCAAGCCGGTGAACATCAAGAAGGGCCAGTTCCTCGCGCCCCATGACATGAAGAACGTGGTGGACAAGGCGCGCGCCGCCAGCGGCCAGGACAACATCATGGTGTGCGAGCGCGGTGTCTCCTTCGGTTACAACAACCTGGTGTCGGACATGCGCAGCCTGGCCATCATGCGCGAGACGGGCTGTCCGGTGGTGTTCGACGCCACCCATTCGGTGCAGCAGCCGGGTGGCCAGGGCACCGCCAGCGGCGGACAGCGCGAATTCGTGCCGGTGCTGGCGCGTGCCGCCGTGGCGGTGGGCATCGCCGGCCTGTTCATGGAAACCCATCCCGATCCGGAGCGGGCCTTGTCGGACGGCCCCAACGCTTGGCCGCTGGGCAAGATGAGACCGCTGCTGGAGACGCTCAGGGAAATCGATGCGCTGGTGAAGCAGCGCGGTTTTCTCGAGGGGGCCTGATCATGACCGCTTACATCATTGCCCAGGCGACGGTGACCGACCCCGGGCAATACGAGGAATACAAGAAACTGGCGAGCGAAGCAGTGGCCAAGTATGGCGGACGCTACATCGTCCGCGGCGGCGCCACCCATCTCCTCGAAGGAGACTGGGCGCCGGCACGGCTCGTGGTCCTGGCCTTCGACTCGGCGGAGCAGGCCAAGCGGTTCTACAATTCGCCTGAATACCAGGCGGCGAGGAACGCGAGGCAGGGTGCGGCCAGCATGAACATGCTGGTTGTTGAGGGAATCGGAATCTAGCTCCAGGTCGCTGCGGAGCATAATAACCAACGGGAGTAGAAACGAATGAGCGCAATCGTTGATGTCGTCGCGCGGGAGATTCTCGACTCGCGCGGCAATCCGACCGTCGAGGCGGATGTCCTGCTCGAATCGGGCGTGATGGGCCGCGCGGCGGTGCCGTCGGGCGCCTCCACCGGCTCGCGCGAGGCCGTCGAGTTGCGGGACGGCGATGCCCAGCGCTATCTCGGCAAAGGCGTGCTGCAGGCCGTAGAGAACGTGAACACCGAGATCTCCGAGGCCATCATCGGCCTGGACGCGGAAGAGCAGTCCTTCATCGACAAGACCTTGATCGAGCTGGATGGCACCGACAACAAGTCGCGCCTCGGCGCCAACGCCATCCTGGCCGTGTCCATGGCCGTGGCCAAGGCGGCCGCCGAGGAATCGGGCCTGCCCTTGTACCGCTATTTCGGCGGCTCCGGCCCCATGCAGATGCCGGTGCCCATGATGAACGTCATCAACGGCGGCGCGCATGCCAACAACAGCCTGGACATTCAGGAGTGCATGATCATGCCCGTCGGTGCCCAGAGCTTCCGCGAAGCCCTGCGTTGCGGCGCGGAAATCTTCCACGCCCTGAAGAAGCTGGTGGACAAGCGCGGCTTCCCCACCTCGGTGGGCGACGAGGGCGGCCTCGCCCCCAACGTGTCGGGTACCGAAGAGGCCCTCAACCTGATCCTGGAAGCGGTGTCCAATGCCGGCTACGAGCCGGGGCAGGACGTGCTGCTGGCCCTGGACTGCGCCAGCTCCGAGTTCTTCAAGGACGGCAAGTACCACCTGGCCGGCGAAGGCCTGACCCTGTCCTCCGCCCAGTTCGCCGACTACCTCGCCACCCTGACGGACAAGTTCCCCATCGTCAGCATCGAGGACGGCATGGCGGAGAACGACTGGGAAGGCTGGAAAATCCTCACCGACCGCCTGGGCAAGCGGGTGCAACTGGTGGGCGACGATCTCTTCGTCACCAATACCAAGATCTTGCGCGAAGGCATCGCCCAGGGCGTCGCCAACTCGATTCTCATCAAGATCAACCAGATCGGCACGCTCACCGAGACCTTCGCCGCCGTCGAACTGGCCAAGCGCTCGGGCTACACGGCGGTGATCTCGCACCGCTCGGGCGAGACGGAGGACAGCACCATCGCCGACATCTCCGTGGGCCTCAACGCGCTGCAGATCAAGACCGGGTCGCTGTCCCGCTCCGACCGTATCGCCAAGTACAACCAGCTCCTGCGCATCGAGGAAGACCTGGGCGAGACGGTGAGCTACCCCGGCCGCAACGCCTTCTACAACCTGCGTCGATGAGGTGGCCGACCCTCGCGCTGGTCGTCCTCGTCGCCCTGCTGCAATACCCGCTCTGGTTCGGTAAGGGCGGCTGGCTGCGGGTGTGGGACGTGAGCCGCCAGTTGGCGGCCCAGCGCGAGGTCAATCACAAGCTCGAAACACGCAACGCCGCCCTCGATGCCGAGATCCGCGACCTGAAAAGCGGCTACGAGGCCATCGAGGAGCGCGCCCGCTTCGATCTGGGCCTCATCAAGCAGGACGAAGTGTTCGTCATCATTCCCGAGCGCAGGCCCTAGCCCCGCTCAGTCCCGGTTCTTCCGCTTGCTGCGTTTCTCGAAATCATTCTATGAATCTCTACGCCATGCTCGGACAGAGGGAAGGAAAACCGCTGCGGGTGTTGCTCATTGGCGCCGGCAAGTTCGGCTCGATGTATCTTGCCCAGGCGCGGGTGACCCCGGGCATCCATCTGGTTGCGATCGCCGACCTGCAGCCGGCGCGGGCGGCCGAAGCACTGGAGCGGACCGGCTGGCCGCGGGAACGCTACGCGGCGAAATCGCTGTCGGAAGCGCTCGCGCGGGGTACCACATGGATCACCGATGATTCTCTCGGCGCGCTCGCAGCGGAGGGTGTCGAGATCGTCATCGATGCCACGGGCAGCCCCGTCGCCGGCATACGCCACGCGCTCGCCTGCTGCCGCCACGGCAAACACATTGTCATGGTTAACGTCGAGGCCGATGCCCTGGCGGGACCATTGCTGGCGCGGCGGGCGCGACAGGCGGGGGTGGTCTACTCGCTGGCTTACGGCGACCAGCCGGCGCTCATCTGCGAAATGGTGGATTGGGCGCGGGCCGCCGGCTTCGAAGTCGTGGCCGCCGGCAAGGGTACAAAGTATCTGCCCGGCTACCACCAATCGACGCCCGACACGGTCTGGCGTCACTACGGTTTCACGCCCGAGCAGGTCGCCGCTGGGGATTTCAACGCCAAGATGTTCAACTCCTTTCTGGACGGCACGAAGTCGGCGATCGAGATGGCGTCCGTGGCCAACGCCACGGGGCTTGCCCCGGCGCCGGGCGGCTTGACGTTCCCGCCCTGCGGGGTGGACGATCTGCCGCGAGTGCTGCGGCCCCGCGACGCCGGCGGACAGTTGCATCACGCAGGTCAGGTCGAGGTGATCTCCAGCCTGGAACGCGATGGCCGGCCGGTGTTTCGCGACCTGCGCTGGGGCGTCTACGTCGCCTTCGCAGCGAAGGCGGGCGCCGGTCGCGACTATGTGGAGCGATGCTTCCGGGAGTACGGTATGGTGACCGATGATTCCGGGCGCTATGCCGCCATATACAAGCCCAACCATCTGATCGGCCTGGAATTGGGTATCAGCGTCGCCTCGGTCGGTTTGCGCGGCGAACCGACGGGCGCCCCCATGAGCTGGTTCGGTGGCGGGTCCGGCTCATGGATCGCCGATGTCGTAGCCACGGCCAAGCGCGATCTGGCGGCGGGCGAGATGCTGGACGGGGAGGGCGGCTACGCGGTTTATGGCCAACTGATGCCCGCGGCCGATTCCCGTACCTGTGGCGGCTTACCGATCGGTCTGGCCCATGGCGTGCGTCTCAAGAGATCCGTAGCGGCTGGCACTGCCGTTGGCTGGGCCGATGTGGACATCGACGGCGAGAGCGAGGCCGTGCGCTTTCGGCGTGAAATGGAGACGTCCTTCGGCACCACCTCTGCGGCCTAGCCTATTCACTCTTGCGCGGCCTACCCCGGCTGCCCTCCTCCGGGTCCGGCCGGGTTGTTCCCGCTCCCACCCATTCGCCCATCTGAAGTACTTGTTTAAGCGCGATGTCGGCGCAACGCCGACCGGGTCCGGCCCGCCCGAAAAACCGGTTTGTTTGCATCGACACAAACTTGTGACTAGAATATTTATAGAATTCTGTATACAGAATTCTATAAATATGGAGGGGTGCGGTGGATCAAGACAAGGAAATGATCAGGGTATTGATCGCCAAGGTTGGCCTCGACGGGCATGACCGGGGCGTGAAAATCGTGGCCCGGTGTCTGCGCGATGCGGGCATGGACGTCATCTACACAGGCTTGCACCGCACGCCGGAGGAGGTTGTGGCGGCGGCAGTGCAGGAGGACGTCGATGTCCTTGGCGTCAGCATTCTTTCCGGCGCTCACATGACCGTGTTTCCCGCGATCCTGAAGCTGCTCAGGGAACGCAAGGCCGACGACATCATGGTGATCGGGGGCGGCGTCATGCCGGACGAGGACGTCGCCGCCCTCAGGGAAATGGGGGTGAGGGAGATCCTGCTGCAGGACACGCCGCCTGAAACCATCGTCAGCACGGTAAGGCGGCTGGTGGCGGAGCGCGGGCCGCGGTAATTCCGGCGCCCTATACTCCGGCACGCCACATCAATCAGAGCGAACACCAGGAGGAGCCACGGCAATGGAGTACTGGACTTTTCCCCCCAGATACGACAACGACTACCTGCCCCAGCAGTCGTCCCGGTATTGGTTCCCGAAGCGGGAAACCATGCACCCGGCCGACCGGGAGAAGGCCATTCTCGAGCGCCTGAAGGAGATCACGCGCTACGCCTATCAGAACTCGGCGTTTTACCGGCGGAAGTGGGACGAAGCGGGTTTCCACCCCGATCATCTCAAGAGTCTCGAGGACTTCGAAGAGAAGGTCCCGGTCATCACCAAGAAAGATCTGCGAGAAGCACAGGCACGAGCGGCTCCTTTCGGCGACTACCTGTGCGTCCCCGAATCGGAAGTGCACCACATCCACGGCACTTCGGGCACGACGGGCCGTCCCACGGCTTTTGCCATCGGCCGCGACGACTGGGACGCCATCGCCAACGCCCATGCCCGCATCATGTGGGGTATGGGCATCCGCCCGGGCGACACGGTGATGGTCGCCGCCATCTTCAGCCTTTACATGGGCTCATGGGGAACGTTGATAGGCGCTGAGCGCCTGCGCGCCAAGGCTTTTCCCTTTGGCGCCGGCGCGCCCGGCATGACCGCGCGCGCTGCCATGTGGTTGGATGTCGTCAAGCCCAGCGCCTTCTACAGCAC
>DYIB01000044.1 GCA_020723855.1 Uliginosibacterium gangwonense | reverse complement strand
CCAGATCCTCACCCACCTGACGCGGGAAGCCTTCGCCGAAATCCTGCCCGGGGCACGGCTGTCCCTGCTGTACGACGTGTCCCACAACACCTGCAAGGAAGAGACGCACCGGGTGGACGGCCGCGAGCGGCGGCTGTTCGTGCATCGCAAGGGCGCCACGCGCGCTTTCGGTCCCGGCCACGCCGACCTGCCGCCCGAGTTCTGCGCCACCGGCCAGCCGGTTCTGATCGGCGGCAGCATGGGCACCGCCTCCTACGTGCTGGCCGGGGCGCCTGGCACCGAGGAGCGGGCTTTCGGCTCCGCCTGCCATGGGGCGGGACGCGCCATGAGCCGCCACGAGGCCCTGAAGCGCTGGAGCGGGCGCGCCGTGGTGGACGAGCTCCGGGCGCGCGGCATCCTCATCCGTAGCCCCAGCATGCGCGGCGTCGCCGAGGAGGCGCCGTTCGCCTACAAGGATGTCACCACCGTGGTCGAGGCGGCGGACCGGGCCGGCCTGGCGAAAATGATCGCGCGGCTGGAGCCCGTGGTGTGCGTCAAGGGGTGAGGCGGCGCGGATGGCATGGACGTACGCTTACCCGACGGCTCGGGACCAGGCGTCGCAGTGCGCGTCGAAGATTGGTGCCACTACGTGAGATCCGTGACCGCGAGTGCCGTTTCGGGAACGATTCCGCATCTGGAAGCCCGGCTGCGCCGCCACGTCTTCGCCCTGGCGGGGGAGATCGGGGAGCGCCACATCTGGCGCTTCCCGGCGCTGCGGGCGGCGGCGGAGTATATCCGCGGCGAATGGGAGTCGGTGGGCTTCCAGGTGTCCGCCCAGGGTTACGAAGCGGACGGCCGCTGGTGCGAGAACCTGGAGATCACCCTGCCGGGAGCGGACCGTCCGGACGAGATCATCCTGGCCGGGGCCCATTACGACACCGTTTCGGGCAGCCCGGGCGCGGACGACAACGCCAGCGGCGTGGCCGGACTGATCGAGATCGCGCGGCTGCTGCGGGACGCCCGCCTGCAGAGTACGGTGAGGCTGGTGGCCTTCGTCAACGAGGAGCCTCCGTTCTTCTACTTCGGCAGGATGGGCAGCGGCGTCTACGCGCGCGCCGCCCGGCGGCGCGGCGACGACATCAAGGTCATGCTGTCCCTGGAGATGCTGGGCTGCTACCGCGACGAGGCGGGCAGCCAGGCCTACCCGCCGCTGCTGGGCCGCTTCTATCCCGACCGAGGAAACTTCATCGCCTTCGTGTCCAACCTGCGCTCGCGCCGGCAGTTGCGCCGGGCAGTGGCGGCCTTCAAGGCATGCAGCGCCTTTCCCTGCGAGTCCCTGGCGAGTCCGGCGATCGTCCCCGGCGTCTCCTGGAGCGACCAGCTCTCGTTCTGGCGTGCCGGTTACCCGGCGCTGATGGTGACCGATACGGCTTTCTATCGCAATCGGCACTATCACTCGCCCCTGGATACGCCCGAGAAACTGGGATACGCAGAAATGGCGCGGGTCGTGGACGGGCTCGCGGGCACACTGGCGGTGCTGGCCGACCGGCGGCACGAAATCCGCAATGGCTGACTTGGGTCATCCCGCTCAGCTTTCCCCCTTGATCGCCCAGACCCCACTGGAAGAAGGCGAGGGGCGGGCGGCGGTGATGCGCACCACGCGCGCCTTGCTCGCCCATTTCGATGCGCCCGCTGCGGCGGTCACCGCCGCAGCGTCGTCTCGCGTTTCTGCTCCCGGGCCATGAGCTTGGTCAGCTCGGTCAGTTCCTCGGACAGCAGGGCGAGGTAGTCGTCCATGGTCACGATGCCGGCGAGCCGGCCGAGCGCATCCACCCTCGATGATGATGTCCCGGTCGGTGACGACGCCAACGGGCCGGGGCGGTCCGTCAACGGAATCGACCCCCACCAGGCAGCCGACGTGATACTGGCGCATCAACTGCGCCGCTTCCAGCGCGGTGGTGTCGCGGTCGGCGATGACGACCTCGCGGTTGCAGAATTCTCCGATGGGCATGATGAGCTCCTGAATGGGCGGCCGGCCGCCGGCTAGGATGTCGTTCCGATGGATGGCAGCAGCCGGCCGCTGCCCCTATTTTGTGCCGGGAAAGCCCTGATCAGGGTATCCGGCGGCGATCGATGTGAGCCGCAGCGGCACGGCCATGGCTTTTCCTGACAGATAGCTGCCCGGGCATTTCGTTGGACCACCTCATGAGGCAATCCGGGCTGAAGGACGTTAAGATATATTCATTGCGTGATCCCCTTTTTTGTTACTGGACTGTGGAAGTGGAACGGTGCCGGCTCTGCAGTGAGTGGTGCGGGGGCTTTCCCCCCACTGCAACCGGCGATTCGGAGGCTCGACCATGAGGCAGGAGCAATCGGGCGACATGCCCGCGGCGGATGCGCCGATCCGCTACAGGGCCGCAGGATTTGGCGGCGGAACTCTCGGCGACATGATGCGTGGGGCGGAGAAACGGCTGTTGGCGAGAATGATGAGATCTCTCGGCGACCCGCCGGTGCAGGTCGCCCTGTGGGACGGCCAGGAGGTGTCGGGCGGCGCGACTCCCGCCATGGCACGGGTGCTGATCCGCGACCGCGCGGCCCTGCTCGGGCTGATCTCGGACCCGGAGCTGAGATTCGGAGAATTGTATACGGCGGGACGCATAGAGGTGCAGGGCGACCTGGTTCTGTTCCTGGAAACCGTCTACCGTGCCATGTCCGCCGCCTCGGCGGCTTCGGCATCACCAAACCGGCTGGCCGGTCTCTTTCAGCGGCGGCGCAACAATGTGCCCGAAGCGCGCCGCAACATTCATCACCATTACGATATCGGCAACGATTTCTACAAGCTCTGGCTCGACAGCCGCATGGTCTACACCTGCGCCTACTTCCAGGACCAGGCCCAGAGCCTGGAGGAGGCGCAGGTCGGCAAGATGGACTACATCTGCCGCAAGCTGCGCCTGCAGCCGGGCGACACGGTAGTGGAGGCCGGCTGTGGCTGGGGCGCCCTGGCGCTGCACATGGCGCGGCACTACGGCGCCCGGGTGACCGCCTACAACATCTCGAAGGAGCAGATCGCCTACGCGCGGGAGAGGGCGCGGGCGGAGGGGCTGGATGACCGCGTCCAGTTCGTCGAAGACGACTACCGCAACATACGAGGGCGCTTCGACGCCTTCGTGTCGGTGGGCATGCTGGAACACGTGGGGCCGGAGAACTATCCCCAGTTGGGCGCCACCATGGACCGCTGCCTGGCGCCCGGAGGGCGCGGGCTGATCCATTCCATCGGGCGCGACCGTCCCGGCCCGATGAACGCCTGGATCGAACGGCATATTTTCCCCGGAGCCTGCCCGCCGAGCCTGTCGCAGATGACGCATCTGTTCGAGCCTTTCGGCTTCTCGGTGCTGGACGTGGAAAACCTGCGCCTGCATTACGCCAGGACGCTCGAGCACTGGCTGCAACGCTACGAGAGCGCTGCCGACCGCGTGGAGAAAATGTTCGACGCGGCCTTCGTGCGCGCGTGGCGCCTGTATCTGGCCGGATCAATTGCCGCCTTCACGACGGGGTCGCTGCAATTGTTCCAGGTGACCTTCACCCGCGGCGGCAACAACGCCATCCCCTGGACCCGCCGCTACCTGTACGAATAGGACGCGCCATGGAAGCCTGCGACGTGCTCATTGTGGGAGGCGGCCCGGCAGGGTCGTCCTGCGCCTGGAAGCTGCGGCAGCAGGGAATGGACGTGGTGCTGATGGACAAGGCCGTTTTCCCGCGGGACAAGGTGTGCGCCGGCTGGATCACGCCCGCCGTGGCGCAAGCCCTGCAGCTCGACACCGACGCCTACGCCCGGCAGCACATATTGCAGCCGATCAGCGCGTTCCGTACCGGAGTGATCGATGGTGGCGAGGTGGACACCGAGTATCACGTCACGGTGAGTTACGGCATAAGACGGTGCGAGTTCGACGACTATCTGCTGCGCCGTTCAGGTGCCCGCCTGCGGCTTGGCGAACCTTTGCAAACCCTGGAGCGCCGCGACAAGGAGTGGATCGCCAACGGCGCGATCCGCGCACCGATGGTCATCGGCGCCGGCGGCCACTTCTGTCCCGTGGCCCGCTCGCTCGGCGCCAGGCTGGGCGCCGACGAGCCGGTGGTAGCGGCCAAGGAGGTGGAGTTCCCGATGGCACCCGGGCAGCTCGGCACGTGCCGGGTGCGGCCCGAGGCCCCGGAGCTCTACTTCTGCCAGGACCTCAAGGGCTATGGCTGGTGTTTCCGCAAGGGGGACTATCTCAACATTGGCCTCGGCCGGGAGGACAACCACCGTCTCGCCGAACACCTGGAAGCCTTCTGCGATTTCCTGCGGCGCCGCGGCCGGATTCCGGCTGACATCCCGCAACGGTTTCGCGGCCACGCCTACATCCTTCATGGCCATGCGGCGCGGGAAGTGGTCGGGGACGGCGTACTGCTCGTGGGCGATGCGGCGGGGCTGGCCTATCCCCAGAGCGGCGAGGGGATCCGCCCGGCGGTGGAGTCCGGACTGATGGCGGCCGAAACGGTGCTGCAGGCCGCTCGCGACTACCGGCGCGAGCGGCTCGAGGGCTACCGCAGCCGCCTGTCCGCCCGCTTCGGCAATGGCGCAGCCGCCGGCCGCGAGCTCGTGCCCGCGGTCTTACGCAGCGTGCTTGCCCGCGCGCTGCTGGGCAATCGCTGGTTCACGCGCCACGTGGTGCTGGACCGCTGGTTTCTTCACGTGCACCAGCCGCCTCTGAGCCCGGCCTGACCGGCCGCGCCGCTCGCCCAGATAAAAGGCCCGCGGCTCCTCCTCGCCGCGATGGCCGGCATAGCATTCGACGCGAAGTTCCATAGGAATATTCCTAGTGAGCCTCCTGCATTCCTATAGGCAATTTAAGTTTCCGCCGATTCTTTTTCCTGATCCGGCAGTTCATACTTTTTAGACGAGCCTGGTAGTTTCTACAAATCGCGACGACGGACAGTCTCGCGGGAGTCGTGACATTGCGGCTTTGTCTCGGAGACATGAGCGTCCGGCACAAATGGTGTCACGACGGTTCGGATCTTGCTTGGGCGACGCTGTGCCCCCTGCCACGACCCGTGGGGGTACACGTTTCGTTTCACGCACCGCAGGAGGAATCCATGACGCAGCAGCTTCTTCGCCACCCCGAACGGCGACCGTCGGTAATGGCCGGCGGATGGGATTCCGAACCGGCTGTTCTCGTCATGAACACGGATGGCGTCATCGTCCAGTGCGATGAAGCGGCCGAACGCATGTTCGGCTATCTGTCCGGCGAACTGGAGGGCGTGCCCGTGAGCGGTCTGCTGCCGGATCTCGGCGGAAAACGGCTGGTGGGCCAGGGAAGCGCGAGCATCGACTCCCGGCTGGCCTACCGGTGCCGCTGCTGCGGCGCTTTCCGGGCGGTGCGCCGGGACGGTTCCGAGTTCCCGACCCAGCTCTGCCTGAATATCGTGCGGCCGGCGGACCAGCACCTGGTGCGGATGATCGTGCATCCGGCCCAGTGAACCGGCCCTTCACCGCCATCGCCGGCTACGGCGAAGCGAGCGGGGAGGAACTGCGCCGCCCGCGCTGCGACAAGGACCTGCTGGTAGACAACCTGCGGCGCATCGCCGTGCATACGCGTCGGGAAGGACGGGACAAAGTGCGCGTCACCGTCGAGGACAATGACCCGGGATTGCAGGGCGAAGCGTGCTCATGCGGCTGCTGGAGGGCAAGGGGCTGGGGGGGCGTTTTGCGATGTATCAAATCCCGGTCGGCGAAAGGGGGATAAAATCAAGCCCTTGTTATAGCGCCGCGAGCCGACTATCGCCGATGACCGGGCCACTCGTCACACTGCTGCGGAGAATGTCGTGGCTCGGTACGCGTTTCCGCGGCATGAAGCCGACCCGTGCCCTGATCGCGTTCGGCTTCCTCGCCGCCGTCATCGTGGTCGCCGCCACGGGGCTGATTCTATGGAACCTGCACAGCCGGGAACTGGCCCGGGCGGAGCGGGAAATCAGCAATCTGTGCGAATTGCTCACCGAGCAGACCGAGCGCGCCCTGCAAAGCGTGGACCTCGTCCTGCGCGGCACCCGGGACCGGCTGCGGGAGGGCCGGACGAGCGGCTATCTCGTGGAGCCCAAGGCCCTGCACACCCTGCTCCGGGCGCGCATCGCCGGCATGCCGCAGATCAGCACCCTGCTCCTGGTCGATGCCGGTGGCGATCTCGTCGCGACTTCCCAGCAATTTCCCACGCCCCGCCTGAGCCTCGCTGACCGCGGCTACTTCACCGCGCACCGGGAGGACCCGGCCTGGGGGGTATATGTCGGCCAGCCGGTACGCAGCCGCGTCGACGGCCAATGGACCTTCATGATGAGCGCGCGGCTCAGCGACGGCGAGGGCGTATTTGCCGGTGTCATCGCCGCCGGGGTGGATCTTTCCTACTTCGAGCAGCTCTACAAAGCCATCAATCTCGGCCCGGGCGGGCAGATCTCCCTGTACTTGCGCGACGGCACCCTGCTGGCCAGCTACCCGCGCCGCGAGGAGTCCATCGGCAAGTCGTTCATGGACAGCGCCGTGTTCCAGGCCATGCTGGCAAAGACGGACCCCGGCGTCTATCACGGGCGCATCCGCAGCGACGAAGGCGGCCAGCCGCGCATCGTGTCCTACGGCGAGCTGCGCGGCCTGCCCCTGGTTATCACCACCGCCGCAGCCGAGCGCGCCGTGCTCGCCGGCTGGCGCCACCAGGCGCTGCTCGTCTCCTCGGGCGCGGCGGGCGTGATTGTGATCCTCATGCTGGCCGCTCTTGCCCTGGGGCGGGAGCTGAAACGCGATGAAGCCCTGACGGCCGCCCTGCGCGACAGCGAGGCGCGGCTGAACGGCATCATCGGCTCCGCCATGGACGCGATCATCACCGTGGATGAAGACCAGCGCATCATCCTGTTCAACCCCGCTGCCGAGCAGATGTTCCGCTGCTCCGCGGCCCAGGCCCTGGGCTCGCCCCTGGAGCGCTTCCTGCCCGAGCGCTGCCGCGCCACTCATCGGGAGCTGGTGCGGCGCTACGGCGAGACGGGGATCACCTCGCGCGGCCTGGGCGGGCACCCGGACATCTCCGGCCGGCGCGCCGACGGCGAAGAGTTCCCCGCCGACATCTCCATTTCCCAGTTGGGAAGCAACGGTCACAAGCTCTATACTGCCATCGTGCGCGACATCACGGCGCGGCGCCGGGCGGAAGAGGAACTGCACAAGTCCCACCGCCAGTTGCGCGAGCTGTCGGCTTCGCTGCAGGCAGTGCGCGAGGAGGAGAGAGCGCGCATCGCCCGGGAGCTGCACGACGAGCTGGGCCAGCACCTGACCGGCCTCAAGATGGATTTGTCGTGGATGGGGGCGCGCCTGCGCGAGGACCAGGCCGCCCTGGCCGGCAAGATCAACGCCATGAAGGCGCTGATCGATTCCACCGTCGCTTCCATGCGGCGCATTGCCTCGGAGCTGCGGCCCACGGTGCTGGACGATCTCGGCTTGGCACCCGCCGTGGAGTGGCTGGCGAACGACTTTGCCAAGCGCTCCGGCATCCGCGTCGTCATGGACATGGACGACGTTTGTGCCGGCCTGGACAACGCCGTGGCGACCTCGGTGTTTCGCATCATCCAGGAATCCCTGACCAACGTCGCGCGGCATTCCGGGGCCAGCACCGTCAATCTTTCCCTCAGGCAAGCCGAGGGGCGGCTCATCGTCGAAGTGCGCGACGACGGCCGTGGCATGCCCGCCGACGCGGGGGAAAAGACGCGCAGCTTCGGTCTCATCGGCATGCGCGAGCGGGCTTATATGCTCGGCGGGCAACTGAACGTTCTCAGCCAGCCCGGGGAGGGGACCACGATTCAAGCGGTCATTCCCCTGCCCGGGCCAGTCATCCAGGAGTCTCAATCATGATTCGCGTCCTTCTGGCGGACGACCATGCCATCGTGCGCGATGGCATAAAACAGATTCTGGCCGACACCGACGATCTCGTCCCGGCGGGCGAGGCGGTGAACGGCAACGAGGTCCTGGACAAGGTGCGCGAGGGCGACTGGGACGTGCTGGTGCTGGACATCTCCATGCCCGGCAGGGGCGGCCTCGAGCTGATCAAGCAGATCAAGGCCGAGAAGCCCAGGCTGCCCATCCTGGTGCTGAGCATGCACCACGAGGAACAATACGCCGTGCGGGCGCTACGCGCCGGCGCTTCCGGCTACCTCACCAAAGAAGCCGACGCCGAGCACCTGGTGGCGGTGATCCGCAAGGTCGCCGCAGGCGGCGTCTTCCTCAGCCCCGCCGTGGCCGAGCAGATGGCCCGCGATCTCATGCCGGGAGCCGAGGGATTGCCCCATACGCTGCTGTCCGACCGGGAGTATCAGGTGTTCCGC
Source organism: Uliginosibacterium gangwonense (assembly GCA_020723855.1). GTDB lineage: Bacteria > Pseudomonadota > Gammaproteobacteria > Burkholderiales > Rhodocyclaceae > DYIB01. Next base: position 16,389 of record DYIB01000044.1, on the reverse strand, counting down.
ATGATCGTGGCAGGGGCCGGCGTGACCGAGATCGCCGACCGGCTATGCCTGAGCGTCAAGACCGTCAGCACCCACAAGACGCGCATCATGCAGAAGATGAACATGACCAACCAGACCGAGCTGATCCGCTACGCCATCCGCCATAACCTGGTGGATGAGGAGAGCGACGCCGGGATCTGACCCCCGCCGCCTTCCCCGGCGGGCCCTGTTCCGGCGCCCGACGGCTAGCTTCACCGCAGCCCTTCTCCTTCCCCGTTGTAGGAATTGTCCTAGGAGCGCTCCTGCATTCCTATAGCCAAATTAAGCTTGCTCCGATTTTTTTCCCGGGCGCGTCCGCCCATACTGCCTCCCCATGGAAGCAGTGGCTCAAGCGACGATGAGAGTGTTCGTGGTGGAGGATTCGCCGATCGTCAGGGACCGTCTGGTGGCGATGCTCTGGGACATACCTGCGGTGGAGGTGGTGGGCGAGGCCGACAACCAGGCCGACGCCGTCACCCACATCCAGCGCCTGTGCCCCGATGTGGTCGTGCTGGACATCAAGCTGCGCCAGGGCACGGGCATCGGCGTGCTCGAGGACGTCAAGCGCCGGGCGCCGCAGACCACGGCGATCATGCTCACCAACTACGCCAACCCGGAGTTCAGGCAGCGTTGCGTCAGCCTGGGCGCCGACCATTTCTTCGACAAGACGGTCGAGTTCGAGAAAGTGAAGGAAATCCTGGAGAAGCTCGTGGCCTCGCAGGCGGCGGGCTGCTAGATACCATATGAAGAGCGTGTTTGCCGGAGCCCAAGACATGATCACCGTGACCTCAACAGGTGGCAACAGAACCAGGCCCTTGGGCATACCCGTCGTGGCCGAACTGCCGGCGCGGGCCCAGGCCGTGCCCTGCGGCGATTGCGCCGCGCGCGAGGCCTGTCTGCCCGCTGCGCTGCCGCCCGCCCAGTGGGGGATGATCAACCAGGCGGTGTGCGTGCGCCAGCACGTGCGCCGCGAGTACGCCTTGTATCGCGCCGGAGAGGATTTCAATGCGCTCTACGCCCTGCGCGGCGGCTCGTTCAAGTCCTATGTGGTGGGGGAGGACGGGCGCGACCAGATGACGGCGATCCACCTGCGCGGCGAGATCCTCGGCACGGAGGGCATCGCCGCCGCCCGGCACACCAGCACCCTGGTGGCCCTGGAAGACAGCGAAGTGTGCGTCATCCCCTTCGGCGTCCTGCGCAGGCTCAGTGCGGAGTATCCGACCGTGCAGAAGTGGTTCCACAGGCTGCTGGGCGGACAGATCGTGAGCAACGCGGGCATGATCGCGCTGCTGGGTACCGGACGCGCGGAAGAGCGACTGGCCGCGTTTCTGCTGAACCTGTCGCGCCGCTTTGCGGCGCGCGGCTATTCGCCGCGGGAATTCAGCCTGAACGTGACGCGCCACGATATCGGCAGTCACCTGGGCCTGAGCACCGAGACCGTGAGCCGGGCCTTTTCCCGATTCCAGCGGGAAGGGCTGGTGCGGGTGTGGAAACAGCGGGTCCAGCTCATCGACATCGCCGGCCTCAAGAGATCGGCGGGCGGGCTGGCCTGATACGGGAGGAGGCAGGGATGGGGCCAGGCCGCCTACTTCCGCGCCGAACGGCGCGGTTTTCTGGGAGGCGATCCGGCGGAGGATTGGTTCGCCGCCGAGGCGGAGGTGGAGCGGTTGCTGCGGGAAGGCGGTGCCACGGATCATACGGATGAACACGGAGCAATCCGGGGCTGATCCGCTGCTTTTGGAATCACTTCTTGGAGGATCAATCATGGCAACGGAAACCAGGCAGCAAATTCCGGTATCGAGCGAACCCAAGGAAGCCAGGAAACCGGCCGTGCCGGCGGCACGGCCGCTGGCGGAAGCGGAGCGGCTGCTGGAGCGCCTGATGGGGCGCGGCTGGCTGTCACCGTTCGCCTGGAGCAGCCCGCTGCTCGCCGACCTGTTCGAGCCGCTGGGAACCCGCCTGCCCAGCCTGGACGTGATCGACCGCGACGAGGAAGTCGTGGTGCGCGCCGAGGTACCGGGAGTGGACAAGAAAGATCTCGACGTCTCGCTGAGCGACAACATGCTGACCATCAAGGGCCAGTCATTCCGCGAGGAGAAGGAAGAAAAGGGCGACTACCACCGCCGCGAGATCTCCCGCGCTTCGTTTGCGCGCAGCGTCACCCTGCCGGGCGCGGTGGACGCGTCCAAGGCCACGGCGTCGATGAAGGACGGAATCCTCGAGATCACTCTGCCAAAGGTGGAGGATTCCAAGCGGCGCAGTATCGCAGTCCAGTAGCGCCGGCGCGCGGCGGTCGAGGGGGAATCCGAACGCATCCCTCATCTTGGAAGAAGAAAGTGAACTGTCGTCAGACGTTCCTCCGCCGGGGGAAGGAACAGGGAGATCACCTTGAGCGTGATCAAGGCGGACATCGGTTCGATCGGCGGGCACATGGCCCCCTCGCGCAAGCTGCCGGGAACGGTGCGCGACCCCATGCGCAGCCGGGGGGACGGCCTGATCATCGACGGCTACATCAGCCACACGGGGGACGATATCGCGATCCTCATGACCCATATCCGGTCCGCGGGGGACGAGGACGTGCATCGGCGCGCTTGGGAAGCCTTCCTGGCGGGGACGGAAGCGGCCAGGAAACGGGGATTGTACGGCGTCGGCCGGGATCTGCCGAAAGGTGCGTTCTCCGGAAACGTGCTCGGCATGGGGCTGGCTGTGGCCGAGATGGAGTTTGACGAGCGGCCCGCAGCCGCGGCTTCGAGACCATGGAAGGCCTGGTGATGGCGTCCCATGTCACCCGGTCCGCCGTCACTGCTATCCTGCGACAATGGAATCCCCCGATCGCGAACCGGCCCGCCAGCGCGCCCTGGTGGAGGCGCTGACGGCGCCGCGCTGCTATCCCCATGCCGTTGGCGCCGTGTCCGTGATGGAGACCCACATCTCCTTCGTGCTGCTGACCGGTGACTACGCCTACAAGATCAAGAAGGCCCTCGATCTGGGTTTCCTGGATTTCTCCACCCTCGCCAAGCGGCGCTTCTTCTGCGAGGAGGAGTTGCGCCTGAACCGGCGCCTGGCGCCCGGCCTTTACCTGGATGTGGTGCCCATTTGCGGCACGGCGACCGGGCCGCGCATGGGCGGTGCGGGCCCGGCGCTCGAGTATGCGGTGAAGATGGCCCAGTTTCCCCAGGAGGGCCTGGCGGACCGCCTGCTGGAGCGCGGCGAACTCCAGCCTGCGGCCATCGACTCCCTGGCCACGGCGGTGGCCGCCTTCCACGGCGCCGCCGCCCGCGCAGCCATGACAGACGACTACGGCAGCGCCGCCGCCGTCGCTGCGCCCGCGGCCCAGAATTTCGCCCAGATACGCGCCTTGCTCGGCCCGGGCGAGGATCGGGCCGAGCTGGCCGCCGTCGAAGCCTGGAGCCTGGACGAGCAGCGGCGGCTGGCGCAGGTGTTCGGCGCCCGCAAGCGCGACGGTTTCGTGCGCGAATGCCATGGCGACCTGCATCTGGGCAACATCGTCCTGATCGGGGGCGTGCCGCGGATCTTCGACTGCATCGAGTTCAACCCGAACCTGCGCTGGATCGACGTGGTCAACGAAATAGCCTTCCTCATCATGGACCTGGAGGGGCGCGGGCGGCCCGATTACGCCAGCCGCTTCCTCGACGGCTATCTGGAGGCGAGCGGGGATTACGACGGCTTGCGGCTGCTGGCCTACTACCGGGTGTATCGCGCCATGGTGCGGGCCAAGGTGGCACGCATCCGCGCCGCCCAGGACGGCCTGGCGGCAGCCGAGCGGGAAGCGGCGCTCGATGGCTACCGCCGTTACGCGGCTTACGCCCGAGGGGCGATGGCGGCGCGGGCGCGCGGCCTGATCGTGACCCACGGCTTTTCGGGGTCGGGCAAGACTCTCGTATCCCGCGCGCTGATCGAAACCCTCGGCGCCGTGCGCATCCGCTCCGACGTGGAGCGCAAGCGCCTGCACGGCATGCAGGCCCTGGAGCGCAGCGGGTCGGGCCTGGGGGCGGGCATCTACGGGCAGAGCGCCACGGAAGCGACCTATAATCAACTGGAATGCCTGGCGTGCCGCGTCGCGCAAGCGGGACTGCCGGTGGTGGTCGATGCCACGTTCCTGAAACGCTGGCAGCGCGACAAGTTCCGGGCTGCGGCACGGGCGCTGGGCATGCCTTTCGTGATCCTGGACTGCCGTGCGCCGCCGGCGCTGCTGCGGGCGCGTCTCGGCCAGCGGCAGCGCACGGGGTTGGACGCCTCGGAAGCCACGCCCGCCGTGCTGGACAGCCAGTTGCAGGGCGCCGAGGCGCTGGCGGCGGACGAGGAAGAATTCGTCGTCCCCGTGGATACCGCGGCCGGCGATTGGGCGCCGACGCTCGCCGAAATCAAGCGTCGACTGGGGGCGGGACCGACATGAGCTATTTCGACGTATTCAACGGCGATGCCGACGGGCTGTGCGCCCTGCAGCAATTGCGCCTGGCCCGGCCACGCGAGGCGCAGCTCGTCACCGGCGTCAAACGCGACAACGCGCTCCTGCAACGGGTGCCGGCGCGCGCGGGCGACAGCATCACGGTCCTCGACATTGCCCTGGCCCACAACAGCCGGGCGCTGGCGGCGCTGCTGGACAAGGGCGTGGCGGTGGAGTACTTCGATCATCATCACGCGCCCGAGATTCCCGCCCATCCCCGGTTGCGGGCGGTGATCGACGCCTCCCCCGGGGCGTGCACCAGCGCCCTGGTGGACACCTACCTGGGCGGCGCCTACACTGCTTGGGCGGTGGTGGGCGCCTTCGGCGACAACCAGCGCGACACGGCCGTGCGCCTGGCCGCGCGCCTGGGCCTGGACCGGAAGCAGCAGGAGGTGCTCAGGCGCCTGGGTGAATGCCTGAACTACAACAGCTACGGCGATACCGAGGACGATCTGATGTACCGTCCCGGCGAGCTCTACCGGCTGCTCCATCCCTATGCCGATCCTTTCGACTTCGTGCGCTCGGAGGAAGTGTATCCGCGCCTGGAGCGGCAGCGTTCGGAGGACATGAACAACGCGCTGGCCATCCACGCCGAGGTCGATTCCGACACGGCCGCGGTGTACGTGCTGCCCGACGATGCCTGGGCGCGGCGCGTGGTGGGTTCCCTGGCCAACCGCCTGTTCGCCGCCAATGCCGCCAAGGCCTACGCGGTGCTGGTGCCCAACGCCCAGGGCAACTTCACGGTGAGCCTGCGGGCACCGGCCACCGTTGCCGGCGGGGCGGACGCCTTCGCGCGCCGCTATGGCGGCGACGGCCGGCGTATGGCGGCAGGCATCAACGATCTGCCGCGCGCCGGGCAGGCCCGCTTCCAGGAAGATTTCATGACCTATTTTTCGCGCCAGGGGTGATAGCGCTACCTATGGGCAGCCCCGATCCGTGCCTGTTCGCCCTCAACTCGTCGCGTCCCTTCGCCGAGCAGGTGGCGCGCTGTCTGGGCGTCCCCTTGAGCGAGCACGAAGAGCGCGAGTTCGAGGACGGCGAGCACAAGACGCGGCCCCTGGTGGGCGTGCGCGGCCGGGATGTGTTCGTCATCCAATCCCTGTACGGCGACGGGCGGCTGAGCGTCGACGACAAGCTGTGCCGCCTGCTGTTCTTCCTGGGCGCCCTGGTGGATGCCTCCGCCGAGCGGGTGACCGCGCTCATTCCCTATCTGGCCTTTGCCCGCAAGGAGCGCAAGACCCAGCCGCGCGACCCGGTCACCACCCGCTACCTGGCCTGCCTGCTGGAAGCGGTGGGCACCCACCGGGTGGTGGCCATGGACGTGCATAACCTGGCGGCCTTCCAGAACGCCTTCCGCTGCCGCACCGACCACCTGGAAGCGGCGCCCCTGTTCGTCGACCACTTCGCGCACCACGTGGAGGAGCGCGACTTCGTGGTGGTGTCGCCGGACGCCGGTGGCGTGAAGCGTGCCGAACGCTTCCGCCAGGGGCTGAGGCGGGTGCTGGGCCAGGATCTGCCCCTGGCTTTCATGGAAAAGCATCGCGCCGGCGGCCAAGTGCGCGGCGCCGCCGTGGTGGGCGAGGTGGCGGGCAAGGCGGCGATCATCCTGGACGACCTGATCAGTACCGGCGGCACCATGGCGCGCACCGCCGCCGCCTGCCGCGAGCGCGGCGCCCGCCAGGTGTATGCCGTTGCCACCCATGGCATCTTCGCCGGCGGGGCGGAGCAGGCGCTGGCGGATCCGGCGCTGGACCGGGTGATCATCACCAACACCGTCCCGCCTTTCCGCCTGAGTAGCGGCCTGGTCCAGTCCAAGGTCGTGGTACTGGACAGCGCACCCCTGTTCGCCGAGGCGATCCGGGCCATACACGAGGGCGGCTCCATCAGCCGCCTGCTGGAGGTGTGATCAAACCGCTCTCAACGCAAAGATCGCAAAGACGCTAAGGCCGCAAAGAACGATCCACAGTCTCACCCTTTGGGTGTCGGCCATCCTTCAGGATTTTCCTTTGCGTCCTTTGCGTTGCTTCGCGTCCTTTGCGTTAAATGCGGTTTCTAGGTTCAATCCAGCCGCCCGGTGTATTTCTCCGCCAGCGCCAGATAATTCCGCGCCACCGCCGGCCACTTGGCCCAATCCGCCGACTCCCCGTCGCGCAGGTGCCACAGGGCGAGCTTGGCCCGCAGGCAGGCGCGGCTGCTCTTGTAGAAGTCCACCAGCCTTTCCGGCACCAGGTCGCCGCTCATCTCCCGGTACAGGTCGAACACGGTATGGGCCAGCGCCGCGCTGCCCAGGCGTTCGCATTCCAGGGCCAGGAAGGCCAGGTCGTCGGCACAGTCGAGTACCCTGAAGTCGCGATTGAACTCCAGGCAGTCGATGATCACCGGCGCCTCTTCCAGGCAAATGTGCTCGGGGCGCAGGTCGCCATGGCCCTCGACGATGCTGCCCTCGCGCACGCGCTGGTGGAACAGCTCCGGCTCGCGCGCCAGCAGTGCCGTTTGCCGGTCCAGCACCTTGGCGATGCGTTCGGCCGGCAGCCCATAGCGGGACGCCGCCAGTTCGGCGGCGTCGTTGCGCACGTCCTTGTCCAGGCGCTCCAGGTAGGCCTGCACGTCGGTCAGGGCCGCAGGGGCGCTACGGTAGAACCGTGCCAGCAGCGCGAGGGCCGGCCGCACGTCGCCTGCCGTGGCGGTTCCCGAACGGATAAGGTGGTCGAGCATGCGGCTGCCGGGCAGCCGGCGCATCTTCACCAGCCAGTCCACGGGATGGCCCTGGCCGCCCAGGTGCAAGCCTTGCCCCGCCAGCGTAAGGGGCAGGACTTCGAGATAGACGGATGGAGCGAGACGGCGGTTCAAGCGGAGTTCTTCCTCGCAGTCCCGGCGGCGCGCCTCGACGGTGCTGAAGTCGAGGAATTCGTAGCGCACCGGCTTCTTCAGTTTATAGGCGTGGTGGTCCGTGAGGAATACCAAAGACATATGGGTTTCCACCACGCGCACCTGTGCGGGGCAGTCCGGATAGGAATCGGGCCGCCTCAGAAAGGCGACCTTGGCGGCGATTCCAGGCTCGGTTCCGATTGAATGATCCGGCGGCATGATGCAGCGGGTAACAGTCTTTCCCAAAGATTAGCCCATTTGGTGGCCGGCCTGGCGCGTTTCCTCACGCAAGGCGCTGCGGTCGCCCCAGGCCATTGATAAAAGTCAAGCTTTGCTTGAAGTGATGACGGTCAATTTCAGCCTGCTGGCCCTGGACCAGATCGTGAATTGTGCCGTCCTGCTGCGCCACACGTCGGGCGGCCAGATGAGCGTGCCCCTGGTGATCCGCATGGCCACCGGCGCCGGGCGCCAGCTCGCCGCCCAGCATTCCCACAGCCTGGAAGGCTGGTACGCCCACATCCCGGGCATCAAGATCGTAGCGCCGGCCACCGTCGATGATGCCCGCGGCATGCTGGCGCCGGCGCTGGCGGACCCGGACCCGGTGATCCTGTTCGAGCATGCCCAGCTCTATAACATGGAAGAGGAAATCGCCGAGGGCGCGGTCAGCTGGCGAACCCGCCGCAAAGCCTGTCGCGCCCGAAATAGGAATATTCCTAGCCGCGGTTATCCATTCCTATAAAGAAATTAATCCACCGCCGATTTTCTTTTCTTCGCCCGACGCCCACTCTTCCATTAGACACCGCAGCCCTTGTGCCCATCCGGAAAATCGGAGCTGCCTATGAAACTTCCGCTGCAAATCACCTTCCATGGACTGGCGCCCTCCGAGGCCATCGAGACGGCCATCCGCAACCGGGCGCAGAAGCTCGACAACTTCCATCCCGACGTGATCGCCTGCCGCGTCCCCGTGGGCGTGGTGACCCGCCATAGGCAGATCGTCCGGCCATGCCGGCCGCCGGCTCCATGCGCGTGATCTTCGCCGGCGACATCATGCTCGGGCGCAATGTGGCCGAGGCCATCGCCCGGCACGGCCCAGGTTATCCGCTGGCGCCCATCGCGCCGCTGTTGAAGGCAGCCGATGCCGTGGTGGCGAATCTGGAATGCGCCCTGACGGGCGGCGCCGCCCAATGGCAGGGCGCGCCGAAAGCCTACTACTTCGGCGCGCCGTCGGCGGCGGCGCGGGGGCTGGCCGAGGTCAACGTTTCGATGGTGAGCCTGGCGAACAATCACGTGCTCGACTTCGGCCCCAGCGGCCTGCGCGACACGGTGGCCGTGCTGGAGCGCTGCGGCATCGGCCATGCCGGCGCCGGGGCGGACTGGCAGGCGGCGCGGGCACCGGCCTTCCTGCGCCGGCAGGGGGTTACGCTGGGCATGGTGGCCTGGTGCGATCGTCAGGCCGATTTCTCCGCGGGTGAGAGGCATCCGGGCATCGCCTATCTGGACCTGCAGGACCGGGACGCGGCGCTGGCGATGTTCGCCCACGACGTGCGGCGTCTGCGCGACGCGGGTGCGGACTGGCCGGTGCTTTCCCTGCATTGGGGGCCGAACTGGACGGCGCAGCCGTCGCCGGATTTCGTGCAGCTCGCGCGCGACGCCATCGACGCGGGCTTTCGCATCGTTTTCGGTCACGGCGCCCACGTCTTCCACGGCGTGGACATCTATCGCGGCTGCCTCATCCTCTACGGCGCCGGCAATCTGGTGGACGACTACTATGTGGATCCGGGCTGGCGCAACGACCGGCAACTGCTGTTCGAGCTGGAACTGGCTTCGGGTATGCTGGCGGCGGTTCATTTGCATCCCGTCGTCATCGATGCCATGCGCGTGCGGCCTGCCGTGGCGGCGGAGACCCAGACCATCCTCGCCCAGGCCGAGGAGCGCTGTGCGGCCCTGGGTACGCGCCTGCAGCGGGACGCGCAGCACGGCCGGATCGATCCGGGCGGGCTTTAGTCGCGACCAAGCCCTATGCGCATCGCCGCCAGCAGCGTCGACGAGGTGCTGGCCGGCCTGCGCAGCGCGCGCACCGGCTTGACCGCCGCCGAGGCGCGGCGGCGCCGGGAGGAGTTCGGTCCCAACCGGGTGGAGGAGTTGCGCGGGCCGCCGCTGGCCCTGCGCTTCGCCCGCTGCTGCCGCCGAGCGTGAAAGTGCTGCGCGACGGCAACCTCGTCGCCGTGGATGCGGCGCATCTGGTGCCGGGCGACGTGATCCTGCTGGGGGCGGGCGACCGGGTGCCGGCCGACTGCCGGCTGATCGAGGCCTATGGTCTGCGGGTGAGCCTGGCGACCATCAGTGGCGAGTCGGCGCCCAAGGCGCGCGGCGCCTTCGCCCCTGCAGCGGGAGATCGCGCGCCTCTCCCGGCTGGTGGCGCTGCTGTCCGCTCTGCTGGCGGCGGCGTTCTTCTTCATCGGCCAGGCGGTGGGTCTGTCCTTCTGGGAGAGCCTGCTGTTCGGCATCGGCATTCTCGTCGCCAACGTGCCCGAAGGCCTGCTGCCGACGGTCACCCTGTCGCTAGCCATGGCCACCCAGCGCATGGCCAGGCGCCGCGCGCTGGTGCGCCATCTGCTGCGACAAGACCGGCACCCTCACGGAAAACCGCATGACGGCGCGGCGCGCCTATTTCGACCGGCGCTTCGCCGCCGCCGACGCCCAAGACCTGCACGGCGCGCCGGCGCATGTCGGTGATCGTGGCCGACGGCGGCCGCCGTGTGCTCTATTGCAAGGGCGCGCCCGAAAGCGTCATGGGCCTGTGCGACGGCGTCTGGCTGCAGGGGCGGGGCGTGGCCTTGGACAAGGCGACGCAGGAAGCCTACCGCCGCGGTGCGGAGGACATGGCGGCGGCCGGGCTGCGCGTGTTGGCTCTTGCCTGCCGCGAGCTGGCAGACGACGAGCGGGAGCAGGAAGCGGGCCTGACCCTGCTGGGCCTGGTCGGGCTCGAGGACCCGCCGCGCGCCGAAGTGGCACAGGCGGTGGCGCGCTGCCGCGAAGCGGGCATACGGGTGATCATGGTCACCGGCGATCATCCGCGCACGGCGGTGGCCATCGGCCGGGAGATCGGTCTGCTGCGCGGCGAGCCCCTGGTGGTCACCGGCGACATCCTGCGGCGCATGGGGGCGGGGGAGCTGCAGCTCACCCTGGATGCCGGGGAAGTGGTGTTCGCCCGGGTGGCGGCGGAGCAGAAGCGCCTGCTGGTGGAAGCCCTGCAGCGCAAGGGCGAGGTGGTGGCCGTCACCGGCGACGGCGTGAACGACGCGCCCGCGCTCAAGAGGGCGGACGTGGGCATCGCCATGGGGCTGGCGGGAACCGACGTGGCCAAGGAAGCGGCCGACGTCGTCCTGCTCGACGACCACTTCGCCACCATCGTCAATGCCGTCGAGGAAGGGCGCGCGGTGTTCGACAACATCCGCAAGTTCCTCACCTACATCCTGACCTCGAACATCCCCGAGATCATCCCTTACCTGGCCTTCGTGCTGGACGCCAGCAGCTGGCGCTACGGTGAGAGCACGGGCGGGGCACTGTACCGGGAGGCGACCACCGCCTGCCTAGCGGGCATCGTGGCTGCCCAGGTGGTGAACGTGTTCCTGTGCCGGCATCCCCGCCGTTCCCTGTTCGCCGTCGGCCTGGGCGGCAACCGCTTGCTGTGGGCGGGTGTGACCGTGGAGCTGGCCCTGCTCGGATGGATCGTCTATACGCCCTCGGGCAACTGGCTGTTCGGCACGGCGCCGCTGCGCTTTGATGCGTGGCTCTACATGCTGCCGGGGGCGCTACTGCTGCTGCTGGCGGAGGAGGGGCGCAAGGCGCTGGCGCGCCGGCGGAGTTGATTTATTAGACCGGATGGTCTAATAATAGCGCCATGCCGTCCGCCGTTCGTGCCCCAGCCCATACCTCGACCGTTTCGCGCCCGCGCGGGCGCCCGCCGCGCGCGCATGCCGGCCGCGGCCACACGCGCGCGGCGCTGATCCGCTGCGGCACCGAGCTACTGACGGAAAAGGGTTTCCACGGCACCGGTGTGGACGCGCTGCTCAAGCGTCTGGGCATCCCCAAGGGTTCCTTCTACCACTACTTCGCCAGCAAGGAAGAGTTCGGCCTGGCGGTGATCGACGACTACGCCGCCTACTTCGCGCGCAAGCTGGACCGCCTGCTGGGCGACGCCGGCCGCAGCCCGCTCGCGCGGCTGCGCGCCTTCGTGGCGGAAGGCAAGGCCGGCATGCTGCGCTACCGCTTCCGCCGCGGCTGCCTGGTGGGCACCCTCGGCCAGGAGGTGAGCGGGCGGGACGACCCGTTTCGCAAGCGCCTGGACCAGGTGTTCGCCGACTGGCAGGGGCGGGTCGCTGCCTGTCTGGAGGAGGCCAAGGTGGCGGGCGAGCTGGCGGCCGCGGCCGACGCCCAGCGGCTGGCCGCTTTTTTCTGGATCGGCTGGGAGGGCGCCATCCTGCGCGCCAAGCTGACCCGCAGCACGGCGCCACTGGACCTGTTCGCCGACACTTTTTTCGACAGCCTGCCGCGATGATTTTTCGAGGAGAGACACCATGTTCAAAGCCATCATGATCACCAAGGACGACGCCGGTTACCGGGCCGAGCTGCAGGAAGTGGACGAGGCGCGGCTGCCCGAGAGCGACGTGACCGTGCGCGTGGCCTATTCCACCCTGAACTACAAGGATGCTCTTGCCATCACAGGCAAGTCGCCGGTGGTGCGCAGCTTCCCCATGGTGCCGGGCATCGATTTCGCCGGCACGGTGGAAACCAGCTCCCATCCCGGGTTCAAGGCGGGGGATGCCGTGGTGCTGAACGGCTGGGGTGTGGGCGAGGTGCATTGGGGCGGGCTGGCGCAGAAGGTCCGGGTCAAGGGCGACTGGCTGATCCCCCTGCCCGCCGCGTTCACGCCGCGTCAGGCCATGGCCATCGGCACGGCGGGCTATACCGCCATGCTGTGCGTCATGGCGCTGGAGCGCCACGGCCTCAAGCCGGATATGGGCGAGATCCTGGTCACCGGCGCCTCCGGCGGCGTGGGCAGCGTGGCCGTGGCGCTGCTGGCGGCGCGCGGCTATCGCGTGGTGGCATCCACCGGCAAGGCTCAAGAGGCGGATTACCTGAAGTCCCTGGGGGCGGCGGAGATCGTGGACCGGGCCCAGTTCTCCGGTCCCGGCAAACCCCTGGCCAAGGAACGCTGGGCCGGCGCCGTGGATACGGTGGGCAGCCACACCCTGGCCAACGTGTGCGCCGGCACCAAGTACCGGGGTGTGGTGGCCGCCTGCGGCCTGGCCCAGGGCATGGACTTCCCGGCGACGGTGGCGCCCTTCATCCTGCGCGGCGTGACCCTGGCCGGCGTCGATAGCGTCTATTGTCCGAAGCCGGAGCGCCTGGAGGCGTGGCAGCGCCTGGCGCGCGAGCTGGACCCGGCCAGGCTGGACGCCATCACGGCCGAAATCGCCCTGGGCGAGGCCATCGCCAAGGCGCCGGATCTGCTGGCGGGCAAGGTGCGCGGCCGCATCGTGGTGGACGTGAACCGCTAGTGTGGTGCTTCGCATTTACGGCCCCTCTGCAGGTCGGACTGAAGTCCGACCTGCAAGCATGCGTGAGGGATCTGGTATTTCGCAAGCACTACACTAGCAGGGCGAAGCTGGCATTTCCCGGCGCGCCTTCCGCCCGCTCCGGGGTCGCACCTACCGGCTCCGCCGGCAGGCACTGCTCCACCCTCTGCGGGTGCTCGGGCATGGCGGCGTTCTCGATGGGCACCAGCAGCGCCAGGCAGCCGGACATGGCCTCTCCCATGTCCGCGCAGGTGAGCCGGTATAGGCAGTGCGGTTCGGCGTAGCCGGGCTTCATTTTTTAACTGTATAAAAATACAGTTTCAGAGGCAAGGTGCGTCGCCTATAAATGACTGGTGACGAGTGACGGGCCCTGCAAGTTCTTGTCACCCGTCACATCCTCAAAGGAGAAATGCATGCTCACCCACGCTCCCGCGACGACCATTCTGCCGGTGGTGGATATGGAGCGCGCCCGGCGCTTCTACCAGGAAAAACTGGGCCTGCAGCCCGAAGGCGTGCAGGCCAACGGCAGGTATGTATTCCGCTGCGGCGGCGGCGCCACCCTGGCCCTGGTGCCCAAGCCCGAGGGCACCCGGGCGGCCCAGCACACGGCCCTCAGCTTCCAGGTGGATGACATCGAGGCCGAGATCCGCGACCTGGAAAGCCGCGGCGTGGTCTTCGCCGACTACGACCTGCCGGGCCTGAAGACCCGCAACCACGTGTGCGTGCTGCCCACGGAAAAGGCCGCCTGGTTCCGCGACCCGGAGGGCAATATCCTTTCCCTGCACGAGTCCTTGGGCAAGGCGTCCTAGTCGCGCCCCATCGGCGCCACGTTTCCCGGCACCAGCACTTCCTCGCGCACCCCGGCGGTGGGCGAGAAGGCATTCACCCGGGCGGACTGGGCCGGTGCGGCCAGGCCGCGCCATTGCTCGACTGCCAGCAGTTCCTTGCCCCGGGTGGGGCTCTCGGGCGTGCCCAGTTCATACCAGGTGTTGTTTTCGAACAGGGCCATGAACTGCTGGCCGCCCATCTTTCCTGCTATAGGCCGGAAAAAGGCCCGGAGGTTCGCGGCCGTCGGCAGCGTATAAAATGCCCGCTTTTGCCCGATCGCCGCAATGCCTCCGTTCCCCGTCCGCTATGCCATCACGCCCCGGAATCCCGACGCCCACATTTTCGAGGTGAGCTGCACCGTCGCCGATCCCGACCCCGAGGGCCAGCGTTTCGCCCTGCCGGCGTGGATCCCCGGCAGCTACCTGATCCGCGAGTTCGCCAAGCACGTGGTGGCCATCAGCGCCCGGGCCAACGGCCAGACGGTGCCCCTGCGCAAGCTGGACAAGCACACCTGGCAGGCGCCGCCCGTGTCCGGGCCCCTGACCGTGACCATGGAGGTCTATGCCTGGGACTTGTCGGTGCGCGGTGCCCATCTGGACCGCAGCCACGGCTTCTTCAACGGCCCCGCCGTGTTCCTGCGGGCGCTTGGGCGCGAGGAGCAGCCGTGCCTGGTGGACATTCGTCCCCCCGAGGGCAAGGCCCATGGCCCCTGGCAGGTGGCCACCACCCTGCCCGTGGCGCGGGGGCTACGCGGCGCCGCCCGGCCCTGGGGCTTCGGCCTGTACCGCGCCGCCCGCGCCACCAGCGCCAGATAGGCGCCGACCAGCAGCGCCGCCACCATCAGGCTGTCGGTGGATGCCAGCCAGAAGCCCGTGGCACCCATGGGTGCGGCCGGGCGGAACGCCAGCCAGTAGCCGCCTCCCAGGCCGATCCCCCAGAAGCACAGGGCATGCCCAGCATCGGCCCCATCGTGACCTTGTAGCCGCGCAGGGCGAAGGACGCCAGGGTCACCGCCAGACCGAGCGCGGTCGCCAGGAGTCACCCATCATTGCCGTCCCGCCAGCCCGACTCGATGCGCTCGGGGGTCGCCAGCAGCAGCAAGGTTTTGCCGGCGCCTTCGAGGCGCTTACCCATAAAGCCCCCGGCTTTGCCGGGGGATACTTACTGTAGGGCTCAGTCCTTCTTGTCCCTGTCGCCGGAAATATCGGACGGAAAGCGGCTCAGGGCGTCCGCGACGCGGTCCTCGACATGCTTGTGAAATACCTTGTCGCCCAGCCGGTTCAGCGCCCACAGCGCCCACACCACCACCGCCGCGTCCACCTGCCAGGGAAAGGCGATCCAGTGGTCCTGCAGATACCGGATGTAGCCTTCCTTGCCCATCCAGTCCTGAAAGAGGCTATGCAGACTGGTCGCCGCAATGATGCCGAGGATGAAGCTGGCCACCAGGGGCCGCCCCGGATTCTTGGTGAAGTCCAGCATGATGCCTCCTCTTGGTCGCCCCCGGCTGCGCTGATTTTTATCATCGGAATGATACGCTTTTTATTTGCGTGCACGGATGGCCCGCAGGTAGAGCAGGCCCTGGATGGCGACGGCGGCGACGAAGCCCGCGAGGGCGGACAGGACGATGCCGGTCACGGGCAGCAGGGCCGCGGTGATGGCGAAGAAGGCGACGAAGCCGTACAGGCCCACGACCATGCCGCGCAGCAGGAGGATCGCGGTGTCCGGGCCGTACAGCCGATGGGAGAAGGCGGTCACCACGCTGGAGGCCACCGGGAAGGGTGTCAGCAGGCCCGCCAGGCGCGGGCCGGTGACCGTGGCGGCCTTGGTGATGGCCAGCACCAGGGCGGCGGCTGCGAGCATGCGCAGCAGGATCTCGCTGCGCGGCAAGGCTCTCCTCATCTGCGGCGGCTGCGCCGCCGGGAACAGTCGCGGCGCCATCGTCGGCATGGCGAGAGCGACCAGGCAGGCGAGGGCCAGGTTCGGCTGGAAGCGCTCGAGCGGCAGCGACACCAGCAGGAAAGCGGCCCAGCCCAGCGCCAGGCTCCCGGCCCAGTTGCAGCGCCGGCTCGACCAGCTATAACACAGGGCATAGACGGCCAGCCCCGTGAGCCCGACCAGCGTCCCCACCGCCGCCTGATAGCCGAAGGCCGCGCCGTGTTCCGCCACCAGAAACAGGAAGATGGGCCCCGCCACCATGGGAAAGCCCGTGAGCAGGCCGGCGATGACCGGACCGAAACGGTGGGCGACCACACTCAGGGCGGCGATCAGGACGGGAACGAGGATGAGCTTCAGAGCGAGCATGGGACGATCCCGCAGCACGGACCCGGAGCGCGACGGGGATCGAGAGCTTCGGGGTGAATGAGGACACGTGCGCCGCTGCGCGTGCAGCGAGGGTGCAGCGTTAGTGCCTGCTTTCCACGACGACCGGAACCTCGGCGGCGGGTGGCGTGTTGCGGCTGCGTCCGCAGCGCACGATGCCGTCGATCATCACCATGCCCACGCCGGGGAGGTCGCCCAGTTGCACGCTCTCCAGCAGGCTGCGGCCGGCTGTGTGCTGCGCCTTGTCGAGGAACACGAAGTCGGCGGCCCGGCCGACTTCGATCAGGCCGCAGTTCAGATTGCGCA
>DYIB01000043.1 GCA_020723855.1 Uliginosibacterium gangwonense | reverse complement strand
CTTCTCCAGCTTCAACCCGCATGCCGCTTAACCCACTCGAAATTCAAAAGAGCCAGCTTTATTGACGTTCCGGTAAATGCTTGGCGTTCTACAACGCCGGTTCCGCCCGCTTCCAGAACGCCTGGATCAGGGAGGGGCGGCGTTGCATGGATTTCAGGCGCCGACGCACGTAGTCGCTGACTTGATCGATCGTGGTGGTGCAGAAGTTTCATGCCCTCGGTGCCCATGGAGATGCCGTCCGAGATGGTGATGGTGCCGAACATCTGCGGCATCGCGCCGGCTTTTTTCAACGCGGCCTCGGCGTGCGCGGTGTAGATACCGGCGCAACCGCAGGTGGACTCTTTAGCGTAGCGCGGGTGCGGCGCGCTGTCCGTGCCGAGGAAGAACTTGGGATTGCCGGAGGTGGCTGCCTCCACCAGCGCCTGGCGGTGGCGCTCGCGCTTGAGATGCGGGAAACGTTCGACGATGCGCCGCAGATGCCGCTCGATGAATACCGCCTCGCGGTCGAACACATCCACCTCCGGATCCGTCACCTCGCCGTGCAGCAGCAGCGGCAAGCCGGCCTCTTCCATGGCCGCGAACACCGCGTCGCAGCGCGCGAAGTCGGTGACGCCGAAGGCAGAGTTTGTCGTCGCACCCACGAGAAAAGCTTCTCCCACCGCATGCACCAAGCCGCTCGCCTTGGCCCGCAGGATCTCCTCGGATGTGGTGTGGTCGGTGAGATAGAGCGTCATCAGCGGCTCGCAGGACAGTCCCGCCGGCAGCGCCGCCAGGATGCGGTCGCGGTAGGCACGGGCCTCCTCCACGGTGCGCACGGGCGGATCGAGATTGGGCATGATCATGGCGCGCGCAAACCGTCGCGCCGTGTCAGGGAGCACCGAAACCAGCACATCGCCGTCGCGCAGGAGCACCCCGGGCGCACGCGGCAAAACCAGGGTCAGTGGACCCGGCCAGAAAGCCTCCGCCAATTGCCAGGCTGCACGCGGAATGTTTCGTGCCCACTCGGTCAGCCGTGACGCGTCCGGCAGATGCACGATGAGCGGATGATCGGCGGGCCGGCCCTTGACTGCAAAAATCCGGGCGACCGCCTGCGGATTGCGGGCATCGGCGCCCAGGCCATAGACCGTTTCCGTGGGGAAGGCCACGAGGCCGCCCCCACGCAGGACGGCCACTGCCCGATGCACCTCCGGCACGGATCCAGGGTTAGCGTTCGTCAAGCAGGTCTCTCCATCCTGAGTTCTGCGAGCCAGGCGTCGGCCAGGGGTGACAGCACGGCAGCTTCCTGTCCCCAGGCTTCGACCCCGGAACCGGAGCCGTGCGGGAATCGCCACACGGGCATCTGCAGCCAACGCTCGAGGTCAGCCGCGTTATCCATTTTAGGGTCCGGTAGGGGTGTCGGCTGGTTCAAGACCAGGCCGGCCAGCGGAAGCCCGCGCATGCGCACCGCCTCGACGGTCAGCAGCGTATGGTTGAGGGTGCCGAGCCGGTCGGCGGCGACCACCAGCACCGGCAAGCCCAGCCCGCCGGCCAGGTCGGCATTGAGCGCGCCGCGCGCCAAGGGAGAGTAGAAGCCACCGGCGCCTTCCACCAGCAGGAAATCATCGTCCCTGACATCCGCCAGACACGCGGTGTACAGCCGGCCCAGGTCCAGAGTCAGCCCTTCCAGTTCCGCCGCACGTTCAGGAGACAGCGGTGCCTGCAGGCGGTAGGGGCAGATCCGTTCGAGTGGTTCGGCGCCGCCTGCCGCCTCCCGCAGGACAGATGCGTCTTGCGGCAACAGGCCACCGGGTCCCGTTGGGCAACCCGACTCCACCGGCTTGCGTGGCCGCACGCGCAGGCCGCGCCCGGTCAGCAGGTGGGCAAGTGCCGCGCCAACCCGGGTCTTGCCGACCCCGGTGTCGGTGCCAGTGATGAACACGCCGCGCGTCATTGCCGTTCTCCCGTCAGCATCATTCAGTCAAAAATCGAACAGTTCGCCCAGCAGGGACTTGCGTCGCCTGGGGTATCGCCCTTCGTGGTCAAAGTCGCCACGCCGCTGCCGGTAGCGATCCTCCCGGGATCCTGCTGCGGTATTCGAGGGCTCTGGCGTGGCGCGTTCCGCACGCTCGATCAGCCGGTCCAGTTCGCCCCGGTCGAGCCAGATACCGCGGCACTGCGGGCAGTAGTCAATCTCGATCCCCTGCCGGTCGGTCATGGACAGGTTTACCTCTTTGCAGACGGGACATTGCATAAATTCTCCTTGCATTAAACACCGCACTCATCAGGGGTTACAGTAGTCGCAGCGGCCAGGGTCAGCGGCGTTCCGGTCCGTGCGTCCGCGGGTTACGCGATGCGGGCATTTCACACAGCCCAGTATGTCGGCCTGTGTTTCCCGCGTGGGTGCTCCGCAGTCCTCGCAAGGGAGTCCCGGGACGCGCTCCACGATCCAGAAGCCCGGTGCACCGCATTCCGGACACAGGGAACGGAGCTTGCTCGCCAGATCCTCGGCCGCGAGACGGATGTTGTCCAGGCGCGTGGGGTTGGCGTGGGCGCGCACGTCGGTCTCCAGAAACACCTGACCGCTTGGCGATTGCTCGAGCGCCCAGGTGAAGAGGGTCTCAAGCTCCGCCCAGGAGGAAATCCCCTTGCGGATGCGCGGGTCGTCCTCGCCCTCCGGGCGCACGACCAGATGGTGCTCGGGGAATCCCCATTGCCGGGCAAAGGCCTCGGCCGCCGCCCAGTCCCGCGCCAGCAGATGGGCGAAGTTCGCCTTGCCCTGCGCTACCCCGACGACCTCCAGCCCGTGCAGGTCGTCAACCCAAATCAGAAATTCCACGTTCCAGGGAAACATCCCCGCGAACGGGTCGGGCCCGAACGAACCCTCTCTGGCGAGCCCGAGCGGCAGGCCGGACAGTTCCATGCCGATGCGCGCTTTCTGGCGCGCCGCTTCGAGCTGTGTGCCGGCGCGCGGAATCTCGCGCGTGAAGGTCCCGAGCCGATCCGTGTCGTATCCGTTCACGCGCACCACCCGGCAGCCGAGCACGGGCTCCAGCGTTGGCGCGATCACCCGCTCCTTGCCGTGCTGGGTGAGAAGCGCAATCCTTTGCCCGACATAGTCCGACATCATGGAGCCTCCAGTCCCAGCGGATGCCAGCCGCCGGCGCTGTAGCGGGTCAGGTGTCCGTCATGGAGGTGCCACAGATGCAGCCAGCCATGCGCCAGCAACTGGCGCACCACGGCGTGCCGCTGAATCACGCGGTCGATGGCCTGCTGCGGCGCGTCGACGACCACGGTAAGGCGCAAGGGCTCGTGCACCCAGCGCTGACCATCGTGCAGGGACTGCTTGGACAAGCCGATGCGCAGATCCCCGCCGTTGCCCTCGAACACCCCGATATGGCCGCCGACCACGTTGTGCAGCACCTTGTTGCCGCTGCCCAGCCGATCCGGCTCGCAGGTGGAGGCATGGTATTGCCAGTTGATCCAATGCGCGACCAGCATCGGGGCGGTCATCAGCAGTTCCAGCACGCTGCCATCGGCGTCATTTTCCGCGTCGTAGTCATGCAGGAAGCTGCGGCCATCCAGCACTACACCGCGTGTACGGTGCCGCGGCGCGATGATGAACGCGGCGTTGCCGGCCAGCCCCCATTCAGGGCGGGTCTGCGCGCCATCATTGGCGCGACGGCGCAGCTGAGCCAACAGATGCGCATGCCCGCCACGCGGGTCCAGTCCCAGGTGCGGTGCGCGTTCGCGCCGCACCTGGTCGCAGGCCTGATCGAAGGCAGCTCGCGCACGTGCCCACCCGGTCTGGGCTGATGGCGGCAGCAGGTCGAGATCAAACCACTCGATTTCATCTGTCGTGGTGTTGTGCAAGGCAGCGACAAACACCGTCTGCGCCGGTATGGCGATGCCTCTGGCCGCCAGGCCGAAACGTACGGCGGGATCGTTGAGGAGTTGCGCCAGCGCGCGGGCATTCACCTCGCCGGTCTGGCCGCAGCAGGCACCGCAATCGAGCGCTGCTGCATGAGCGTTATTGACACTTTGGCTACCGTGACCGACCAGCAGTACCAGTGGCGCGAGGTGTTGATCCAGACCCATAGCATGCAGGACGCGAGCAGCCAGATCCACCTTGGTGGGGATATCGATACCGGCCAGCGTCGGCCGACAAAGCGGGCGATAGCGCGCGGGCAAGCCGGCCAGATCGTCGCGGGTGCGTGCCGCGACGGATGGGCTCAGCCAACGGGCCAGCTTGCCGAGATAACCGACGCCGGCGGCTTCGACAAACGAAAACGCAGCGCTCGGCCAGCGGCTGCTCGCGTGCCACTGCTCGGTCCACGCGAATCGGCGCCGCCGGGCTTGCTGCGCAGTGCCATGCGCATGCTCTGAATGCTCGCCCCCATCCGGCGCCCCTGGAATGATGCAATCCGAGACTTCCAGTGCTGGCGCAAGCAGCCCCGGCAGTTGGGGTCGGCGGGCGTCCGTCGCTAGAGGTGTATATGCGACGGGCAGACCGAAAAAGCCGGCAAAACCGATGGTTTGAATCGCAGGCCATGCCGCTTCGAAGGCGCGACGCAGGCGCTCACTGCGCACATCGATGCAGAAAACAGCCTGCAGTTCAATCGCTTGTTGGGACTCTGCCCATGTGTCAGGGCTTGCAGCCACGCTGAGCTTGCGGGCCAGCTGACGCTGGTAACCCGCTTCCAGCGCGAGCTGCCAAACTTCGTCGATCCTTAGCGCACGCTCGGCTGCTGCAAGCAGCGCCGATGCCTGACACCATGATGCGTGCAAGGCGGCGAATGCCCGTTGGGCTGAGGCATCAGCCTTGCACTCCAGCAGGATCGCCCCCCATGCCAGGCGAATGGCCAGCAGCTCGCGTAAATTTTCATCGGTTTGGCCTGCCTGCCGTGCCTGCCAGCCGAGGTAAGCACACCAGGAGGCCCAGCCGTTGACCGTCAGCAGGACGGCTTCCAAATAATCGGCCCAGACGGCTTGCGGCAGGCCCAAGCGCTGCAAAGCCCAGCGCTCAGCATCGAGTCGTGTGGCGGGCAGCGCGTTCAGTCGCTTGCCCAGATCGGGCAAGCCCATCAAGACCCCGATGCCGTGGTCGTGGGTCAGGGTATCTCGCCAGAAGGCATACAGCCCTTGGTGGCGATCGGGCTGCCAGTCGGCCTGATGCTGGTCGAAATAAGCCGCACAGGTCTGACTGACCTGATGGGTGATCGCCTGCCGCCAGGACAGGCGCGTGTGACGTGCCGGGTCGTCGTCGAGGACATCGATGAGTAGGGGCAAGCGGGCGATGTCCGGCGCCCGACTCAAGGCATCGATGCACTGCGATGCACTCGGTGCGCCCGCATCCGAATGGGGCAGGGTTACCAGTGCGTATTCGAGATCGTCCACGGTGACGCGTCCCTCGTCCCAGGCCTGGCGCAGGTAGGCGCGCGGCGGGAAGACCTGGATGTCGCCGAGTACCGCCATGCGTGCGGCAACTTGCCGCAAGGGCCGGTCGATCCGTCCCCAGTGCGGATTGACCGCAATCGCGCGGTCGAGCGGCCAGGCCGGCGCGATGGCCCGACAGGCCTGCTCACAGGCCGCATCAATGTGAGCGTACAGCGCTTCATTGGCCAGTTGCGTGGCAAGGGAAGGTTCAAACGGCGCTTGGGCTATTCCGCCAAGGCCCGCTGGTGCGCTGGGGCTTGCGATGTCTATTGTGTTCACGTTGTTCTCCTGAGGCGCGCTTTATTGCGCAACGGTGGCAGAAGCCATGTCGGACTGCGCGGGGCGGTATGCAGTTGATACAGAGCCCGCCCAGCGTGTCGGCCAGTGCTTCAAGGCGAAGCGGGTGTAGAGCTCGTCGATATAGAACCCTGCATAACTCCAACGTCGCCAGGCTGCCAAACCACGGTGAGGTCCCTGCAGGATGGCGAGGCCGAGGTACATCAAGGCCATGCCCGGCAAGGTCACGATGCCGGCCACGTGGTTTGGCGCATTGCTGACACCCAGGGGCATGACATGGCCGAGCAGGGCTGCCGAAGTCAGCAGCACCGTCATGCCGAAGCCAGCAAGCAGGCGAAGCCATGGCGGCGGTGTCGCGTCACTTATTTGCGCGGGCAGCCAGAAAATCGGCGCCCAGGCCAGCGCCAGGACGGCGCTCCACCACCAGGGCCAGACCGCGCCAGTGCTGAGGCTTTGGACCAGCGCGACCGTCGCAAAGGCCAGCACAGGGGCAGCCAGCAGACTGAAACGCATCGTGTCGGACGCGCCATGCATCATCTGCAGCCGGGTTTGCCGCACAACAGTGGATGCCGAGAGAAAGGTGTGCGCCTTGTACAGAGAGTGGCCGATCAGGTGCAGCGCTGCCAGCTGGTACAGGCCCAAGCCGCATTCGAGCACCATGAAGCCCATCTGCGCCACGGTGGACCAGGCCAGCCGTACCTTGATGCTGATGCGGGTCAGCATGACAAAGCCAGCCAACAGGGCGGTGCTCAGTCCGAATATCACCAGCAACCAGCGGGCGAACGACGACGCGTCCAGAAGTGGTGCAAAGCGGATGAGGACGTACCCACCCAGATTGACAACTCCGGCATGCAGGAGCGCGGAGACAGGCGTAGGCGCTTCCATGACCTGTATCAGCCAGCCGTGCACCGGTAACAGCGCGGTACGCACGATTACCGCCAGGACCAGGCAGACCGCGCTCAGCTGCAGCGCGACAGATGCCCCGTGGCTGGCGACATGCCGCAGCAGCTCGGAAATCGAACCGTTGCCAATCTCCAGGTAGGCCAACGCCGCCGCGGCCATGAGCAAGGCGTCGGCCAGTCGATCAGCAATTCGCTTTTTGTGTGCAGCGAGCAGGGCGAACGGCCGATCGGGGTAAAAGCAAAGTAACTGCTGCAGTGCCACGCCTGCCCAGGCCCAGGCCGCAAACAGCACAAGCCAGTGATCCGCGAGCAAGAGGATTTGTACGGCAGCCAGCACACCGGACAGCCCGACTACATAACGCCTCTGGCCGAGTTCACCCTGCAGATAGCGCGCGGAGAACACGCCGATCACTGTACCCAGCAGTTGAACCAGCACAGCCAGCCAGGCGCTGAGTTGACTGATCATCAGACCTGGCAAGAGGCGACCGATTTGTCCCTCATAGCCAAGATGCTGACCGAGCCATTGGAGGGCGAGCGTGGTCAGAGCGGACACTGAGGCAAGACTGGACAGGATAGCGAACCCCGTCCATACGACCCCGCTGCTGCCCTTTGGCGATCTGGCAAGCAGGGCGACGAGCAGCATGAATACGGCGGGCGCTAAGGCGCAAGCCGCAGGTAGTAGATCGGACATAGCCATGGCGAGATCTCATAAAACGAACTGGCGCCATCTTGCTCGCCGACTATTGTTCTGTAAAATACATTGATCTGAACATATCTATATATAAAATAGAACGAATGAATCTGGAGCAGCTGAACTTCCATCACCTCCTTTATTTCTGGAGGGTTGCAAAGGCCGGTCACCTCACACGCGCGGCCCAAGCGCTTCACATCTCTCAATCGGCGCTGTCGGCGCAGATTCGGCAATTGGAAGATCGCCTGGGCGAGGCGCTGTTTGCCCGGGAGGGGCGCCGTCTGGTACTGACCGATACCGGACATCTTGTCCTTTCTTATGCCGAGAGTATCTTTGGTCTGGGCCAGGAAATGCTCGGCCGTTTGCAGGGACGCAGCGAGGGCATGACGAGGCTGCGCGTGGGCAGCGTGGCCACCTTGTCGCGCAACTATCAGGAAAACTGGATTCGGCCGGCACTCGCCAATCCCGCCGTCGTGGTAACCCTCGAATCCGGCTTGCTGGAGGGGCTACTAGAGCGCCTGACGCAGCATCAGCTCGACGTCGTCCTTGCTAACGAGACAGTACCGGTCGCCCCGGATCGCCCCTTGCACTGCCGCTTTCTCGGCAGCCAATCGGTCTCGCTGGTCGGCCTTGCCAGTGGCTGGCAAGGCCGTACGCTGCGCATTCCCGACGATTTGAATGACGTGGAAATTGCCCTGCCGGGGCCTCGTCACGCCATCCGGGCGCAATTCGATGCCTTGTGTGAGTCCGCTGCGGTCAAACCCCGCCTGCGGGCCGAGGTCGATGACATGGCCATGCTCCGACTGATCGCCCGGGACAGCGGCTGGTTAACGGTATTGCCTGAAGTCGTGGTGCAAGACGAGCTCCGCACGGGAAGCATCGTCGTGGTAGGCCAATCTACTCAATTGCAGGAGCACTTCTACGCGATTACAGCGCCACACCGGCATCGCATCGATGTCTTGGAGCATCTGCTTGCCGGGTCGCCCGGCGCAGCGCGGGTGTAACGTCCGGCCCATGAACCCGGGCAGCGACGGTGCAGTCGCGCCCGGCGAGATCATCTCCGCGTCTTGCCGTGCACTGCAGGACTTACACCACCTCATGAGACACAAGCCAGAGATCGACTCGAGCGTTGGGGTGATGCACTGCCATCCAGGAACAACCAACACCGTTGGCAGTAACACACGCGCAAGTCACGGATGCATAAGGCTGTTTGCGTGCGCTCCGGCGAAGAAGTTGGCGCAGATTTCGAGAGAACAGAGAGCGAAACAGAGTCGAACCGGGCGCGTTCCGGCCGTCGCGCCGGTAGTGACGAGCGCACGCAGAACCGGCCCGAACCCCGCGTGGTGTCGCGGACCTCGCAAATGAAAACGCCCAACCGGTGAGGGTTGGGCGTGGAATGGTGGTGGTGGGGCGGCAGCACGTGCACAACCACGGCAGCAAGATAGGTTACCGGTATCCCGGCAAGTAGATAGGTCTTGCAGGTTACTGCGAAAAGCGTGGTGTTGACAGGCTGGGATCGGCAGTTGGTCGAGCGGTTCTTCTAGTGGATTGGTTACCGAAATGGCCGTTCAACTGCGTCTGCTTCCTGATGATTCATAGCTTCCGTTGGCGCAACCACCATTCACTGAACTCGGAAAGGCGCAACCCGTAGCGCGCCAGCACACCCTCGTGCAGGCGCCGGAGTTCCTCGATCACCAAGGCTTCCACGTTCTCCCTGTCAGTGCCGAGGTCATGCGCCGACAGGCACTCGCGAATGACGTCGAGCGGCGCACGCCCGGGTTGCCGGACGACTTCGCGGACCGACTGCTTGATGACCTCGCGCCAGGCCAGCCGCAGCGGGTCGGGCTCGGCGAGATCCTGTTTGATGGCGAGATACTCCTGGGTCGAGCGCTCGTAGGCCCAGACATACAGGTCGCGCAGCAGCTCCACGCGGGTCATTTCGTACACGCCGAGCACAGCCCGGCCGTACGCCTGCTCCGGCACGTCGAGAAAGGTCAACGGGCATAGATTGGCACGGATCAGCGGCAGGTTGGCTGCGAGCCGCGAGGTCCGTTTGTTGACGTCGGCGAAGGGTTGCAGATAGGGCAAATGGACCATGACGAAAAAGGACTGCTCAAAGGGGTCCCCGATTCGATTCGCCTTGTCCAGCAGGATGTCCAGCAGTTCTTCGATCTGGGCTGGCACGGCCAACGGGCGATAGACGCTCTTGCCGATCTCCACCCCATGCTGGCGCAGGCGGCCCTCGTCGGCGGGATTGGGCAGAAGGTTTTCCGAGAGCGCGCTGTGCAGGTTGAGCAGCGTGAAACGGTCGAAGCGGGCCGTCTCGGCGTTTTCGACCAAAAGCTCGATGGCCGCCTTGTGATTCAGGATCATCTGCGTCTCGATGGCGGCCTTGCCCTGTGCAGCCCGGCCGTGCTCGATCAGCTCCCGGGTGTCGAGCCGGGTATAGGTATTGCCTTCCAGATGGCTGGACGCCCAGGACAGATCGATCAGCAGGCGGTTGAGGATGGCGCGACCGTAGGTACCGGCCGGCAGCATCGATTGGCCTGTGTCCCCCATCTTGCGCAGCTGTCGCCGCAGCGGTTCCGGCAGATACCACGTGCGGTTGGGCTGGTAGGCATCCAGAAAATCGCGCTGGTAGCCCACCGGCCTGCGTGCCGTCAGCGGCTGGTCGATATACGCGAGGATGTCCCGACTGTCGGCCAAAAGCGGGATGTACGGGGGAAATGCATCCGTGCCAGTGGCCGAGGGCGTCAGGGGCATAGGGGCAACGGCATAGCGACGTGCGCGCCCCGCGCCCAATGCCTTGATCCGGCCTTCCGCCACCAGCTCATTGAGCCAACGCTGGGCCGTCCGGCGCGCCAGTCCCGGATGCCGGGCCAAGATGGCGGCGATGGAGAGGCCCTCAGGGGCGGATTGGATGCTTTCGAGCAGCTCTTCTGGCGTGGGCATGGGGGGTGGCGCGATTTACGGGTTGTATGGCGCAATTATGGCGCGAAAAGCGAAATCGCGCCACCAAATGTGGCGCGATTCAATCGATCTGCAAAGTTCCAAGGGCACACTGGCGCACCCAAAAGCACACCCATTTACACCCGTTCATGGAACACCCATCTGTGGTTCGTGACTTTGCACCCCTTCGACGACGGCAACGGCCGCATCGCCCGCGCCATCGGCGACCTGTGGCTTTCGCGCGCCGCCGGCAGCGTGAATGCCCCTCGGAACGACTTGGCTCTCCGGCCGAACAGCGCCTTCATGGACGCCTGCCAACTCGTTCGGCAGAAGACCAAGATGGAAGTCGTTCATCTCAATCGGAGACAACTGGCCGCCCACTGGAATATCAGTGAGGCCCCCCTGGAGCGCTGGCGCAGCGAGGGCATCGGGCCCAAGTTCCTGAAATTGTGCGGCCGTGTCCTGTACCGCCAGGTCGACATCGAGGCCTACGAGGCGGCGTGCCTGTCGACCTCGACCCAGTGCCGCGGCGTGCGGGCGAGCGCAGAGTGAAGCGTGTTTCGTTTTGTCGGTAGTTGCCGACAAATGCAGGCATTTTGGAACGGGCGGCGGCAGGCTGGTGCTGACCTGGACGCCGCTTATTGAGTTGTCTTAATCGCCGCCGTCGATCGATTGAGACCCGCCTACCGCTAAACCTGCGGCTGTGAGGTGGTACTCAACGTGCCCCGGGTAGAAACACCTCGTGATCAGAGATTGGGCCAGCAGTCCCTTGATCACACTGTCGCGGGCGGCACCGCGGATGTTTTTCGGGAGGGGGTCCAGTCTTCCGTCCGGACGGCGGGCGGCCAGCTGCAGGGCGGCCGCCTGGGTAGGCGTGAGTTGGGCCTTCATACGGTGCGTTCCTTTGGCCACTTGAGGCACCGAGATTCACGCGCTGTGCTGGACAGAAGCCAAGTCACGTCGAGAAAACCCAGATGTTGCGGCGCCTTGCGCGACTATATATCGTGTGATATAAAGCGTACAAACAGTCACGCGATGGCAAATTTCGCCACCCATGAAGCCAGAGCAGATCCGCGATCTTCGGAAGTCGATGAACCTGACCCAGCAGCAGTTTGCTGAGCTGCTGGGCGTCTCGTTCGTCACGCTCAATCGCTGGGAGAACGGGCAGTCCAAGCCGTCGGCCATGGGGCTCTCAAAGCTCCGGGGGCTCGCTCGTCGTGGATCAGGTGTGGCGGCTCCGGCCTTCGAGCCGGCACCCATGTCGGCAGCCGCGCCGGCCGAGGACCATCGGCTGGACTTCCTGGGCTCTGCCTGCGCCCTGCGGGTGCTCGTCGAGGGTGAGCGCCTCTCCTACGGCCACCTCTTCAACCCGGCGTTCGCCACCGAGATCAGCGAGATCGATCCGCTGCCGCACCAGCGCATCGCGGTGTACGAGCGGATGCTGCCCCAGAGCCGGCTGCGCTACCTGCTGGCGGACGACGCCGGCGCCGGCAAAACAATCATGACCGGTCTATATGTGCGCGAGAGCCTCAGCCGCCGCACCATTCGCCGTGTCCTGGTCGTGGCGCCCGCGGGCCTTGTGGGGAACTGGTACCGGGAGCTGCGCAACCTGTTCCAACTCCAGTTCAATATCGTCACAGGGAGTGACGCCAAGGATGGCAATCCGTTCGTCGGACCCCAAAGCGATCTGGTCGTAGTGAGCGTGGACAGTTTGCGCAGCGCGCGTCTGTTCAACTGCCTGCGCGACCCGGCCATAGTGCCTTACGACCTGGTGGTCTTCGACGAGGCCCACAAGCTGTCGGCGAACCGCGATCCAGACGGCACGTTTCGCCCCACCGACCGCTACCGCCTCGCCGAGGCGATCGCCGGCGTCCGCGAGTTGCCCGACGACTGGAAGATGCCGTGGGCAGCGCATCACTTGCTCCTACTGACCGCGACGCCCCACATGGGCAAGGAGTTTCCGTACTACTGCCTGTGGCGGCTGCTGGAGCCGGAGCTGTTCAGCACCGAGACGGCGTTCGCGCGTTTCCCGCGCGAGTCCCGTAGCCGGTACTTCATCCGTCGCGTCAAGGAGGAGATGGTCGACCTGCACGGCCGCCCCCTGTATCCCGAGCGCCTGTGCGATACCGTGAGCTACGAGCTGACCCAGGGCACAGTCAGCGAGCAGGCCCTCTACGACCAGACCACGGCCTACATCCGCCACTACTACAACCAGGCACGGCTGCTCAATCGCCAGGCGGCACGCTTTGCGATGACCGTTTTCCAACGCCGGCTGGCCAGCAGCACTTGGGCCCTGCTCTGCTCCTTTCGCAACCGCCTCGCCAAGCTGGACCAGTTGATCGATGACATCCAGTCCGGCCGGATTCCTGAAGAAGAACTGCGCGCCCGGCAGCAGCGGCTCGACCGGAAGGTGCGCGAGGGCAAGCTGGTGGACGTGCTCGCCGCCAAGACCGCCGACGAGGAAACCGTGACGGATGGCGAGGAGGAGCATGAGGAAACCGAGGCCGAAGCCCTGGGCGCCTTCGTGGCCACCAGCCTCGCCGAGCTGATCGACGAGCGGCAGAGGGTGCTGGAACTGATCGGGCTGGCGGAGGCGGTGCATGCCAGCGGCCATGAATCCAAATTCGAACGGATGAGCGAACTGCTCCGCGCCCCCGAGTACCGCGACCACAAGGTCATCATCTACACCGAGCACAAGGACACCCTCGAATACTTGGTGCGCCGCCTCGATGGCATGGGCTATGCCGGACAGGTCGCCTTCATCCACGGCGGGCTCGACTTCGAGCAGCGCGACGCTCAGGTGGAGCACTTCCGTCGGCCGCACAACGGGGAGCATGGCGGCGCCCGCTTCTTCGTCGGCACCGACGCCGCGGCCGAGGGCATCAACCTCCAGTTCTGCTGGATCCTCATCAACTACGACATCCCCTGGAACCCGGCCCGCCTCGAGCAGCGGATGGGCCGCATTCATCGTTACGGCCAGAAGCGCGACAAGGTGGCCATCATCAACCTGGTGGCAGGCCAAACCCGTGAGGGCCGCGTCGTCAAGACGCTGCTCGACAAGCTGGAAGAGATCCGCAAGCAGCTGGGCTCGGACAAAGTCTTCGATGTCGTCGGGCGCATCTTCGAGGGCATGTCCCTGACCGAATACATCCAGCGCGCCGTCGAATCTGAAGACGAAGCGGACCGTGAAGCCATGGAGCTTGCCGGTAAACTCACCGTCGAGCAGATCCGCGCCATCGAGGCGCGGGAGAAAAACATCTACGGCAAAGGCGGCGAGGTGAAGGCCGCCCTGCCGCAACTCCAGGAAGCGCTCGCCATCGAGGAGATGCGCCGTCTACTCCCTGGGTACGTGCGCCGTTACCTCGAGCACGCCGCCCCCCTGATCGGCGTCGACCTGGTGGGCGATCTCGACGGGCAGTTCTTCCTGCGGCCGCGGCGCCGCGGCGTGGTGGAGAGCCTGATGTCCCTGCTCGAAACCTACCCAGAGTCGGCCCGCAACCGCTTTACGGTCTATCGACCCAGTGATTCGCGCGACGCCATCTTCCTGCATCCCGGCGAGCCGGTCTTCGAACGTCTGTCTGCCCTCGCCATCGAGGCCAGCCGCAGCGCCGGCAAGCGCGGCGCGATCTTCACCGACGTCTCCGCCACCGCGCCCTACCTCTTCCACGTCGCCCGGGTCAGCGTGATCCGGGCCGTCGACCCGGGCTTCCCCGCCTTCCACACCGAAGAGGTTGTCGAGCAGCGACTGGTCGGGATCAAGCAGTATGCCGACGGCCGCATGATGGAGGCACCCGTGGAACATCTGCTGCTGCTGAAACCTGCGGCCAAGGCCAGCCCCGGCAGCGTGGCGTTCCTCGCGAGTAGCGATACCTGGCGCCTCGCGGCCGAGCAGCACATCAAGACCGACCTGCTCGGCAAGCTCGCCGAACTGCAACAGCTCGCCGCCCGGGAGCACCTGGTCGAGACCGAGGACCACCTGGTTCGGGCCTATGACTACCAGGAGTCCGAGCTGGCCGCTGCGCGCAAGCGCTACACGGAGAAGGCGCGCGAAGGCAATCGGTCGGCGCAGGCCGAGTTGGAGCGGATCAAGGATCAGCAACGGAGCATCAAGGAGCGCCGTGAGCAGGCGTTGGCGCAGGCGCGCAGGGAGGTGGAGCTGATCCAGGCAGGCAGCGTGGAGATCATCGCCACGGCGCTCGTTCAGCCCTCCCAGGACCCGGAGGACATCAAGGCCCGCGACGTGGAGGTCGAACGCATCGCGATGGAAGTGGCGATCGCCTTTGAGGCAGCCCAGGGGGCCGATGTCCGGGACGTCTCCACCCCTGAGAAGGCGCGGCTGGCAGGTCTCTCTGACTACCCGGGCTTCGACCTGCTTTCAAAGCGGACAGGCGAGGAGTGCGGCATCGAGGTGAAAAGCCGCGTCGGGACCGGCGAGATCGAGCTGACCGAGAACGAGTGGGCGCGCGCCTGCAACCTGCGGAATCGGTACTGGCTGTACGTGGTGTTCGATTGTGGGTCTGCCTCGCCAAGGCTATTCAAGGTGCAAGACCCCTTCGGAAAGCTGATCGCCAAGTCCCGCGGCAGCGTGGTGATCGGCTACGGCGATATCGTTCGGGCGGCGGAGGCGGCAATATGAGCGGCATCTACAAGAAGAAACGCCCTCACGGAGAGGGCGTCGGGCCAAGGCTGCTCACCCTGGCGGAGTCACAAAAAGAGACGCCTCCCGAAGGAGGCGTCGGGCCGGAGATGCGATCTCCGGCGGGGCACATAAGAAAACGCCCCCTTTGCGGAGGCGTTGGGCCGGAGATGCGATCTCCGGCGGGGTTTACAAAGCAAATTGTAGAGGCACTCCCGGATCTGGTCAAGGTGTGCCCGCGCCCTGCGAGTGAAGGAGGAAGCCCATGAGCCGGGTGATCGCCTATGTAGACGGCTTCAATCTCTACTTCGGCCTGCGCAGCAAGGGATGGAAAAAATATTACTGGCTGGACCTGCAAGCGCTGGCTTCGTCCCTGATCAAGCCCGGCCAGACGCTGGAGGCTGTTCACTACTTCACGGCCCGCATCCGGGCCAATGGCCGCAACACACCCGACATGCAGCGCCAGACCACTTATCTCGAAGCCTTGGCCACACGACCTGGGCTGAGTCTTCATTTTGGCCACTACCTCGAAAAGCCCCGGCAGTGCCGCCAGTGCGGCTCACAGTGGATGGACTACGAGGAAAAGATGACCGATGTGAACATCGCCACGCAGATGCTGGCCGATGCGTTCGAGGATCGCTTCGACACCGCTTTGCTGGTGTCGGCCGACAGCGACCTGACCACGCCCGTGAACATCGTGCGCAGCAAGTTTCCGAGGAAACACATCATTGTGGCCTTGCCGCCCACGCGCCGCTCGCATCAGTTGACCCAGGCCGCCAGCGGCCATTTCATCATCAATGAAACCACCTACCGCCGCTGTCAGTTGCCCGTCTCCGTGACGCGCGCCGACGGCTACGTGCAT
Source organism: Uliginosibacterium gangwonense (assembly GCA_020723855.1). GTDB lineage: Bacteria > Pseudomonadota > Gammaproteobacteria > Burkholderiales > Rhodocyclaceae > DYIB01. Next base: position 9,712 of record DYIB01000043.1, on the reverse strand, counting down.
CACCGGCCGCAGGAGTGGAGATAAGCATGAAAAACGACAAACGCCTGATCGAAGTCGCCTTCCCGCTCAAGCAGGCCTCCATCGATTCGGTGCATGAGAAGAACGTCCGGCACGGGCATATCTCCACCCTGCACATCTGGCCGGCGCGCCGTCCCCTGGCCGCCAGCCGCGCAGCGCTGATTGCGACGCTCTTGCCCGATCCCGGCGACAAGGAGAAGCGCGACGAAATCCTCAAGCGCCTGGGCGGCACGGTCAAGCGCACGGTCAAGAAGAAAAAAATGCCCAATGGCCGGGTGGAGGAGATCGACGCCTGGGAGACGGCGGGCGGCATCCTGCACTGGGGCAACGAGTCGGGGCCGGACATGGACTGGTTCCGGGAGGAAATCCGCAAGGCCTACGGCGGCCGCCCGCCCAAGGTGCTGGACCCCTTCGCCGGCGGCGGGGCGATCCCATTGGAGGCGATGCGCCTGGGCTGCGAGGTGACGGCGGTCGACATCAATCCGGTGGCGTGGTTCATCTTGAAGTGCACCCTGGAGTACCCGCAGAAGCTTGCCGGCCAGAAGCGAAAGCTGCCGGACTTCGCCCTGCAAGACACGGAGTTCATGCGGACCTTTTGCAAGGCCCGGGGCCTGAGACCTGAGGCGTGCGGCTTGAGTAAAAGCAAACAGCAGGAGATCGACTTCGATTCTCAAGCCTCGAGCCTCAAGCCTCAGGACTTCGAGGCGGACCTCGCCTGGCACGTGCGCGCCTGGGGCCGCTGGGTGCTGAAAGAAGCGCGCAAGGAGCTGTCGCGCTTCTACCCCACCTACGCCGAATACTGTACGGTCAAGCCCTACCGGGTCGTGCCGCTCGACATTCACCCCTCTCCCGCAGGCGGGAGAGGGGCCGGGGGTGAGGGCCTGAAACTCGTGCCCACGAACGACGCCGGCGAGCCGCAGGTGGCGCTGCTGAACGCGGGGTTCGACGAGGCGTATCTGGAGAACCCCAAGAACTCGCGCTGGGTGGCCAAGCCGACAGTCGCCTATCTCTGGGCGCGCACCGTGCGCTGCAAGGCTTGCCGCGCCGAAGTGCCGCTCTTGAAGACCCGGTGGCTGGCCAAGAAGGACAACAAGCGCGTGCTGCTCACCATGCGCCCGCGCGAAGACAAGACCGGCGTGATCTTCGGCATCGACCCAGCGGTCAAGCCCAAGGGCGGCAATGCGGCGCAAAAGCGCGAGCACGACAAGAGACGCGGGCAGGGCACCATGAGCCGGGCGGGCGTGACCTGCCCCTGCTGCGGCACCATCATGACCATGGAAGACCTACGCCTGGAAGGCCAGGCCGGCCGTCTCGGCGCGGTGATGACCGCGGTGGTGGTGGACGGCCCCGCGGGCAAGGAGTATCGCCTGCCCACCGCGCACGAAGTGGAGATGGCGCAGGCGGCGGCCGCGGAGTTGGATCGGGTGTTCCGGGACGTGCCATTTGGCTTGCCGACGGAGCCGACGCCGAAGGGCGGGTCGGGTGCGGCGCGGGCGTTCTCGGTAGATGGCTACGGCATCGACCAATGGCACAAGCTGTTCACGCCGCGGCAGCTTTTGGCGCTGGGGAGCTTCGTCAAGGCGATCCGTGCCGTCGCGTCAGCGCCGACTTTCGATGCCCCCGAGTGGCGGGAGGCGGTGTTGGCCTACCTGCAATGCGGCTTCGACCGCATGCTGGATTTCAATTCCAGCGTCCTGGCCTGGATCACCTCTGTCGAAGCCATCGGCCACACTTTCGTTCGCTTCGCGCTCCCAATGAACTGGGATTTCAGCGAGGCGGCACCCATCAACGACGTGCGTGGCGGCTGGTGGATGTGCCTGGATGCGGTTGGAGAGTCGATTAAGACGATCCTGCGTGCCACGAACACCATGGTGCCCGTGCCAGAGACTTTGAACCAGAGCGCGATTGAGTGCCCGGAGGCTGGGGCCTATGACGTCATCGTCACCGACCCGCCCTACTACGATGCCATCCCGTACTCGGACCTGATGGACTACTTCTACATCTGGGATCGCCGTCAATTGGCGGAGCTTTCGCCCGCTTACGGGCAGGCTTTCGCGTTGCCCCTCGGACCCAAGTGGCGCAGTGAGGCCAACGACGGCGAGCTGATCGACGACGCCTCACGCTTCGGCGGCGACAAGGCGGCGTCCAAAAGGAACTACGAGGAGGGGATGGCCCGCGCCTTTGCCGCTTGCCATGCGGCCCTGAGGCCCGAGGGGCGGCTGGTGATCATCTTCGCCCACAAGCAGCCGGACGCCTGGGAGACCCTGGTCTCGGCCATCATCAAGGCGGGTTTCGTGGTGGATGGCTCCTGGCCGATCCAGACGGAACAAGCCGCGCGCATGAGAGCACAAAGCTCGGCGGCGCTTGCATCCTCCGTCTGGCTGGTCTGCAAGAAGCGCGACCCTATGGCCCGTGCAGGTTGGGACACCCAAGTAATCAAAGAAATGCAGCGCCTGCTGACGGAAAAGGAAGAGTTCTACGACAACAAGTCCCGCCTCCATTACTTCTGGGACGCCGGCATCCGCGGACCGGACTTCGTCTGGGCGGCCACCGGCCCCGCCTTGGAGGCCTACAGCCGCTACCCGGCCGTGAAGAAGGCCTCCGAGCCGGGTGTCCTCATGGGCGTGGACGAGTTCCTGCGCCACATGCGTCGGATCGTCGTGGACTTCGTGGTCGGCCGCGTCCTGACCCATGGGGAGGCGGAGGCAGCGGTCGGGGATCATCCGCTGGACGACGTCACCACCTACTACCTGCTGCACCGCAACGACTTTGGCCTCAAGGAGGCGCCGGCGGGCCCGTGCATTCTCTATATGGTGTCCTGTGGCCTGTCCGAGCGGGACCTGGTCGATCAGTACGACCTGCTGGGCAAGGGCAGGCCTGAGGCTCGAGGCTTGAGTGATGAGCAGGAAGAAGAGGCGGACGATGAAAACGGTTCCTCAAGCCTCACGCCTCAAGCCTCAGGTCTATTCAAGCTCAAGCCCTGGTCCGCGCGGCGCCATCGCAGCCTGGGCGAGGACGGCGCCGGCGGTCGCCCGGCCCCGCTGATCGATCAGGTGCACAAGTTGATGCACCTCTGGAAAGCGGGCGACGTGGCCAAGGTCAACGACTACCTCGACCGCCGAGGGCTGCGCAGAAGCCTGATCTTCGCCCAGCTCATCCAGGCATTGATCGAGAAGAGCCGCGACGAGGGGCAGAACGATGAGTGCTCGATGCTCGAGCGTCTCGCGAACCATTTGAGGACCGTGGGCAGCGCGTCGCAGATAGGCTTGGGACTTGAGGCGTGAGGCTTGAGATGCGGGACCATCGAAAGCTGTTGGCATTTCAAAAGGCGGATGAGTTGGCGCTTGCCGTTTATCGGGTTACGGCAGCGTTTCCTGTGGAGGAGCGGTTTGGTCTGGCACAGCAGATGCGAAGGGCCGCAGTATCCGTGGCATCGAACATCGTCGAGGGCTGCGCGCGATCGAGCGAGGCCGACTACTTGCGCTTTCTCGACATGGCGTTCGCTTCGTCCCGTGAGCTGGGTTATCAGATTCCGCTCGCGCACAAACTGAAACTTTTGCCCAACGAACAAAGCACGGCGCTCGTAACGCTCAGCGATGAAGCCTCGAAACTGTTACGAGGATTGATCCGCGGAATTAACAGAGGAACGACCGATGAGTAAATCCCAAGCCTCAAGCCCCAAGCCTCAAGCCTGGCACCAAGTGGTGCGCCTGCGCGCCGATATCCGCGATGCGGAGCTGTCGCTCAAGGCGTTCGCCGCGGACCTCTACGATGTGATGCTGAGGCGCAACCCCGGCGTTTACCATGACCCGAAGGAGTTCTTCTCCCTCACCTATCCCACGGTGCGCCTGCGCGACCTCGCCCGCGATGTGACCCGGCGGCTGGCGGGCAAGTCGGAGAAGGCGGTGCGCCAGCTCCACACGACCTTCGGCGGCGGCAAGACGCACTCGCTGATCACGCTGGTGCATCTGGTGACCGAGCCGGATGCGCTGCCGGATATTCCCGCCGTGGAGCAGTTCCGCACCCACTGCGCGATCGAGGGCGGGTTTCCCAAGGCACGGGTGGCGGCGGTCGTGTTCGACCGGCTGGACGCCGAGCAGGGTATGGAGGTCAAGGCGCCGGATGGGATGCTACGCACCCTCAAGATGCCCTGGAGCGTGCTTGCCTGGCAGCTCGCCGGCGATGCGGGGCTGCGGCTCTTGAAGGACGACGGCACGGAGCGTCCGAGCCCGCCCGCCACCAACGTCATGGAAAAGCTGCTCGGGCGCGCGCGCCAAGAGGTGCCTTCGATCCTGATCCTGTTCGACGAGGTGCTGTGGTTCGTGCGCACCATGGCCGACCAGGACCCTGCCTGGGTCGGGCGCATGGCCGACTTCCTGCACAGCCTCACCCAAGCGGTCGCCAAGGTGCCCCAGTGCTGCCTGGTGGCGTCCCTGCTGGCCTCCGACACCAAGAAGATGGACGAGCTGGGCAAGCGGATCAGCAAGGAGCTCTACGACGAGTTCAAACGCGTGGCCGACGAAGGCATCCAGCCGGTGGAAAGCCACGACGTGCCGGAGATACTGCGTCGCCGCCTGTTCGAGCTGGAAAGCTACACGGATCAGAGCCAGTGGCCGCAGCAGGTGATGGCCGCGCTCAACAGCATCGAGACCACCGACGAGTACACCAGGAAGCACCGCGCCCAGGAGGAAAAGCGCTATCGCGATGCTTATCCCTTCCACCCTGATCTGGTGGATCTGTTCTACGCGAAATGGACGCAACTGGAAGGCTTCCAGCAGACCCGCGGCATTCTGAAGACCCTGGCGACCGCCCTGCGCGATGCCGAGAAGTGGGACAAGCTGCCGATCGTCGGTGCCCAGGTGTTTCTGGCCACCCAAGGCGAAGAGGGGCTTTCCATCGCGGCGAGGGAGCTGGCCAACATCGCCCAGGTGGAGCAGTACGAGGGGCGGCGGCAGAACTGGCCGGCGATCCTGGAGGCGGAGCTTGCGCATGCCGGCAAGGCCCAGGAAGGCTTGGGCAGCCTCGCCAGTCGCGAAGTCGAGCAGGCGGTGATCGCAACCTTCCTGCACTCCCAGCCGATCGGGCAGCGGGCCGTCACGCGCGAGCTGAAGCTGCTTGTCGGCGGTGGAGCGCCCGACCGGATCGAGCTGGACAAAGGTCTGGCCCGTTGGGCGGACACGTCCTGGTACCTCGACGACACCTTCATCGACGACCGGGAGGATGGGCTGCCCAAGCTGTGGCGGCTGGGCTCCAAGCCCAACCTCAAGCAGATGCATCACGACGCGCGCAGCCACATCAGCCCGACGGTGCTGGACGAGGTGCTGGAGAAGGAGATCCGTGCCGCGTCGAAGCTCATCGCAGGTGCGCGCGGCGCCGACGTAAAAGTGCATATGCTGCCGGCACGGCCGTCCGAGATCGAGGACGACGGCGAGTTCCACTATGCGGTGCTGGGGCCCAAGGCGGCCTCCGAGGGCGGCAAGCCGAGCGTTGATGCCAAGCGTTTCATCGACGAGACCACGGGGCCCGACAAGCCGCGGGCACTCAACCGCAATGCCGTGGTGCTGGCCGTGCCCTCCAAGGAGGGCATCGAGGTGGCGCGCGAGAAGGTGCGCGACCTGCTGGGCTGGGAGAGGGTGCGCGAGATGCTCAAGGAGCGCGACGATTTGGATACGGCTGCTTTCGCGCGCCTCGACAACAATCTGCGGGCGGCGCGCGGCGAGATGGTCTCGCAGATCGTGATGGCGTACAGCATCGCGGTGACGGTGAACGACGCCAATGACATCGCCGCCTACCGCATCAACGTCGACAACGACCCGCTGTTTCCCAAGATCGTGGCCGACAAGCGGCTGCGGATCGAGAGCACGGCGGTCAACGCCGAGGCCCTGCTGCCGGGGGGGCCCTATGACCTCTGGGCGGAGGGCGAGAAGGCGCGGTTCGTGAAGGACCTGGTCGGTGCGTTCGCCGCCACGGCGCGGTTGCCGAAGATGCTCAACCGCACGGCGATTCTGGAAACGCTGCTTCAGGGATGCGAGGCGGGCGATTTCGTCCTGCGCGTCACCCGCGCTGACAAGTCGATCCGGACCTTCTGGAAATGCCGGCCCGACGAGACCGCCCTGGGAGACCCGAGTCTCGAGGTGGTCCTGTCCGACGCGGCGGTGCTGACCGAGCTCGATTACGCCGTCCTGGCGCCGGGGGCCTTGCCTGGGCTGTGGGACAAGGGGGCCATCAGCCTGGCCGGTCTGGCCTCCTACTTCTCCGGCAAGCACTTCGTGCCCATCGACAAAGGGGGCTACACGGAGAATCTGCTCATTCCGGCCGCCGAGGAAGAGGCAATCAAGGCGGCGGTCGAGCAGGCCATCAAGAGCGGGCGGGTTTGGCTGGTGAACGGCGCCATCAGCGTTCTGGGTGAAGAGGTGCCCGCAGGGTTCTTGAACGACCAAGCCGTACTGTATCCACCTCCCGCGCCCATCTCTTCAGCCGACTTGTTGCCCGCCCAGCTTGGCAGTGCTTGGGCTGGTGATGAGACGACTGCTCACCTGCTCCATGCCGCGCTCTCCGCCAAGGCAGGCAAGCCCCTGCCCTGGACGCCGGTTCGCCAAGCGCTGGAGGATGGTTTCCGCCTGGGGCTGTTCGAGCGTCTGCTTACGTCCGGTCCCTGGCCGTGCGACCTCGGCGGCGCAAGCGCGGTCAAGATGCGACTGGTGAAAAGCGGAGCGAAGGAGACGCGCACAACCGCCTATGGGGCTAAAGTGGCTACTGCCGAGCTTGAGACGCACGAGGTCCAAGATTTGGCCGACCAGATCGATGAGATCAAGCAGGTGACGGCAGGACATGCCCTGCACATCAAGGTTACGGTCGAGTTCGGGGAAGCGGGCAAAGTCGAGCAGGAAGTTATCGACCGGGTCAACGGCATCCTGGGCAAGATCAAGACGGGCTGGAAGGTGGACTGAGGGACAAGAAGGGAGGATGACATGAGTGATGATGCCCCCAACTATGTTGGGCGGATTGTCTGCCTGGCAAACTCCAGGAAGATCGCAGGCCGCTGTGTGGCGGGCAAGCGCACGGGCAATCAATCGTGGTTCCGCCCGATCAGCGATCGGCCAGGGCACGAAGTCTCCGAATTCGACCGTCGCTACCCTGACGGCAAGACGGCGCAGTTGCTCGATGTCATCGAGATTCCATGCATCGAGGCACGGCCCCGCGGGCACCAGAGCGAGAACATGTTGATCGATGATCGGTTCTATTGGGAGAAGAAGGGGCGCGCGTCCTGGCAGGACATCCTTGCCCTGGTCGACCAAGACGCAGACCTTTGGGCGAACGGATTATTGATCCTTGCATAAATCACTAACAATGTCACAACGGCAACTCTGCCTGCTTCCAGAACGCCGCGATCAGCTTTGGTCTGCGCTGCATGGCGCGCAGGCGGTTGCGCGCGATCGGCGAGAGCTCGGCGAGGGTCTTCACGCAAAGATTGGCCAGCTCGTGGTGCTTGAGGTAACCCCAGACGTACTCCGTGGGATTGAGCTCCGGCGCATAGGCTGGCAGGAACTCGATGGCAATTTGCCCATCGAGCGATTCCACGTACTCGCGCACGAGCCGGCTCTTGTGCACCCCCAGACCGTCCCAGACGATGAGGAGCTTTCGGCCGATCTGGCGCTTGAGCGCCTTCAGGAACGCCACGATCTGCGGCCCCTTGACCGTGCCCGGAAAGAGCCGAAAGTAAAACTGCCAGTAGGTGATGCCAGCGATCACGGACAGCTGCTTCCAGTTGAAGCTGTATGCAGCACCGGAGTCTTGCCCCGCGGGGCCCAGGTGCGCACGCGCGTGGGACGCTCCGAGAGGCCGGACTCGTCTACGAAGACGATGGTGCGCCCCTGAATCAATCGGATACCAAAGTGCGATTCGATGAGTCGCGCAATGCGCGGCAGCGTCCAAAGCTCGGTGGCATACCCGGCGGCCCGTGCCCCTCGCTTGAGGGCCGAGGTCAACTCGGTACGTTGCGCATCCCCCAACCGCGGCGGCCGCCCGCGCCTTCTTTGCCGCAGCGCCTCGATCCCGCCCGCTTCGAGCCTTTGCTTCCAAGCGTGCACCGTGGCGCGCGAGACCTTGAGCCTTCGGGCCACCGCGGCCTGCGCCACCCCTCGCTCGAGCAGTCGTGCCCCACGCAGGCGCCGCCGCTCCCGTTGCTTGGCCTCGTCTGTCTTTTCCATGCCCACCTCCATTGTCCGTCTGCACCTTGGACAAGGGAAGTGCGAAAAAGTTGTTAGTCATTTATGCATGACTCAACAGGCGAATGCCGCGCTCGCGCCCCCCGCATGGCTGGGTGGCCAGGAAGGACCCGAGCTCAAACTCGGTTCGGTCGATGAGGAGGTCTGCCGCTCACACTTCGGTCCGACCTTAGCCGGCATCCAACCCGGACCGGGCGGTTTTGTTGCGGCAGATCGAACCGGCCGATTCGCATTGAACGGGAAAGCACGAGCAAAAGCGGCAGGCATTCATCTACGTTGCGAAATGCTTTGGAGAGGCGCCGCACACCGTGAATCGGGGGCGGCACGGCGCGTCACACGTGCCCGGGGCGCATCAACGCCTCTTGCCTGCCGCTTGCGTCCGGTACTTCGACGCCAGGCGAGTGAACACCTCCTTGGCGGGCTTGGCAGGGCCGCTGTTGCGGCCCGCCTCGATCGCCCGAATCAGCGCCCGGCTGTCGCCGCCGAGTGCTCCGGCGAGCGAGTCCATCGAGGTGAACCAGATCTTCGGCTCATCCGGCCCGGGTTTGTGCTCGCCGCGCGCGATCGCGAGCGCCCGCTGGCGGATCTTGTCCTGCGGCAGGATGCCAATCACGATCGGTTTGCTCATAGCAGGGCTTCCAGCCCCTTGCGTTCGATGAGGTCGAGCAGCTTTTGCGAGGGGCCGCTGGGTTTCTTGTCGCCGACCTCCCACTTGCGCACGGTCGAAACGCTGGTGTTGAGCACCGAAGCCAGCACGGTCTGACTCAGGTGCAGACGCTCACGCAGGGCACGCACCCGCTCGGCGTCGTACTCCCGCACCGGCTCCAGGCACAGTGCGTCGTACTTGCGCATCTTGCGCTTATCGATGAAGCCCAGGCGATGCAGGTCACGCGCCGTCTCGTGAACGGCTTCCAGCAGGCGGCTCTTGGTCTTCGGCTTAGTCGTCATGGCAAATCTCCTGCAAGGTTCCGTCGGCCACGGATTCGTCCAACTGGCGCACAGACCGGGCCAGCAGGTCGGCGGCCATTTCCTGTACGGCCTGGCACAGGCCCACGTCCGTCAACTCGGTCTTGCGCATCCAGCGGGCGAAGTGGCGCGTCTTGAAAACTCTTCTCATGGCTAAAGTATGCCACTTAGTGGCACCTATTGTCGAGAAGTTCCTCACATGCCGTTCAGGCGGTCCGCCACGGCCTGTAATGCCTTTTGCCAGCGCCGCCACGCGGTTGTGCGGTCGCAGCCGAAGCGGGTGCAGATGTCGCGCCAGCGGTGGCGCTCGGCGCGCATCCACACGAGGTGGCGTTCCTCCTCCTGCAGCCACAAGACCCAGCGCATGGCCTCGAGCATCCGCTCGATGGCTTCGGGCGCGGGCGGGTAGCGCCGGATCACGGGTTCAACGCCGAGCGTCTCCCAAGGCATGCGCCGGATCGCGGGCCAGGTGTTGAAGTAGCCCTGCACGCGCACGGGCG
>DYIB01000042.1 GCA_020723855.1 Uliginosibacterium gangwonense | reverse complement strand
CGCGGATGTTGCCGATCACTTCGTGCGTATAGACCAGGTAGTCCACGGCGATGAAATTGAAACGCGTGCCGAACTCGCGCCAGAACACCATTTCCGCTACGGCGAAGAACAGCAGCGAGAACAGATAGAGCGCCAGGAGGCCGAGGGTGACACCGTAGACCGGGCGGCTCGTCTGCCAGCGCCGCGGTACCAAGGCGCAGCCCAGCAGGAAGGGCGCGGCGAGAGCGCCGGCGACCAGGGCGTCCACCAGGGACCCGCCGAGGAACGTGAGCAGCAGCGCCGGGGGTGCCCGGTCCGCCTCGGGCCACGCCTGGACCAGCAGCGCCAGGCGCGTGAGCGCGAACACGGCGCAGGCCAGCGCCGCCGCCAGGCGCCACACGCGCAGGGCCGGCCCGGCGGAAACCGGGAAACGGGACAGAGCGGATGCCATGGCAGTCGCGCCGGATCAAAGGGCGCACTCTAGGGGCGTCCGCGTCAGGAATTTGTTAGGAAAGTGTGAGCAAGTTGTGATGCCGGTGCGGGCCCAGGGCGGCGCCGAAATCGATCGCCAGGCGCGCGCCGCCTTCGGGTGCGTTGCCGGCGCTCACGCCCCAGCCGCAGGCGTCGCACACATGCTTCACCAGGGCCAGTCCCAGGCCGTGGCGGCCCGCCTCGCCGCGGTAGAAACGCTCGAACACCCGCTCCGTCTGCCCGGCAGCAATGCCCGGCCCGCAGTCCTGCACGATCATTTGCGTGCCTTCGACGCGGCACAGGATGCGCCCCTGCGCCGAGTGGCGCACGGCGTTGTCCAGCAGATTGCGCAGGGTGAGGGCGAGCAGGCTGGCGTCGGCCCGCACCGTTGCCGAGGCGGCGATCTCCGGCACCAGGACCAGCCCCTTGTCGCGCGCGCGGCCGGCCAGGGGCTCCCAGGCCTCGTGCAGCGCCTGCAGCAGATTCACCTCCTCCACCAGCTTGGGCTCGGCCTCGCGCGCCAGCGCCAGCAAGCTCTGGGCGAGATCGGTGATGCGGTCCACCGTGTCCACGATGCGCCGGGCGCGCACATGCGCCGCGTCAGGCAGCCCCGGCAGGGCGGCGAGCAGCTCGGCGTCGGTGCGGATGGAGGTCAGCGGCGTGCGCAGCTCATGGCTGAGATCGGCGCTGAAGTCGCGCTCGCGCGCCAGCAGTTGCGCCTGGCGCGTGCAATAGCCGTCCAGGGCCTGGGCCACGGCCAGCACTTCGCGCTCCATGTCCGGCTGCGCATAGGGGCCGCGGAAGTCCTCGTCGATCACGCGCAGCGCCAGGCGGTCGAGACGGCGCGTCAGCCGGCCGGCCAGGGCATAGACCGATGCCAGGGTCGCCGCGCCGATGGCCAGCGCCCCGGCGAGGGTGAGGAAGATGATGGCATCCAGGCGCTCCTCGTGCTCGCTGACGTCATAGGCCAGGAAGAAGCGCGCCCCGTCCTGGCTGCGCACCGCCACGTGGTACTCGGTGCGGCCCTCATGCACTTCGTGGTTGCCGATGGCGAGCCGGGCGAACAGGGCGGGCGGCTCGGCGCTGCGCCCGTCCCCGGGCAGGCGATAGAGGCGCATGCGCGGCGAATTGGGCAGGGCGGCGGCAGGATCGCGCCGATAGCTCTCCAGGCTGTGGGCCGCCTGCCGGTTGAGAATCTCGTCGATGAATTCCTCCTCCTGCTCGTCGAGCACCAGCAGCAGGGCGCCGGCCTGGGCGAGGATCACCACCAGCGCGAACGCCGCCACCGTTACGGCGATGCGCAGGCGCAGGCTGGGGCGCCTACGTGCGGGCGACGAGCTTGTAGCCGAGGCCATGGACGTTGGCGATGTCCACCGGCGGGCTGTCGCCCAGCGCCTTGCGCAGGGTGTGCAGCACGCTGCGCAGGTTGTCGCTGGAATCCTGTTCGTGCCCCCAGATGGAAATCTCCAGCTCGCGCCGGGAGAACACGCGGTTGGGCTGCTGCATCAGCAGGGCCAGCAGCTTGAGGGCCTTGGGCGGCAGGCGCAAGGCCTGTCCGGCCAGCCTGGCCTCCTGGGCGGCGGCGTCGTACTCCAGCGGGCCGCAGCGCGCCACGCCGGCGTCCGCCCGCCCGGTGCCGCGCCGCGCCAGGGCCTGCAGGCGGACCTCCACCTCGCGCAGGGCGAAGGGCTTGACCAGGTAGTCGTCGGCACCGGCATCGAAACCGGCCAGCTTGTCTTCCAGGGTATCGCGCGCCGTCAGCATGAGGATGGGCAGGCTCTGCCCGCCGGCGCGCAGACGCCGCGCCAGGGCCAGGCCATCGCCGTCGGGCAAGCCCAGGTCGAGCACGACGGCGTCGAAGCCGTCGCCCTGCAGCCGCCGCAGCGCCTCGGCCAAGGTGCACACGTAGTCGCACTGATGGCCATGGGTCTCGAGAAAGTCGTAGAGATTGCCGGCGATCTGGGGGTCGTCTTCGACGATGAGGATGTGCATGGACAGGCGGCGCAGGTGTGGCGCCTATTCTAGCGCCGCGTTGCTGATTTGGTGGGTCGGGCTGAAACCCGACCCACGTGTCCCGCGTGACCCGGTTGGCATGCGCAAGCCCGCCGCCGGACTACTAACCGCTATATTGCGCGTCTGCCCAGCGGTGGGAGGTCGCCGCTGCCCCCCATTCCGAACGGAGCGCAAGGCCACGATGAAATCCACCAGAAGGCTTGTCGTCTTCCTCGGTGCCGCCGGTCTCGCCGCGGTGCACATGGTCCAGGGGCGCTTCGCGTCCGCGGCGGAGCTGCTCGAGCAGGGCTTTTATTTCCATAGCTCCACCGCCTGACCTTTGTCGCGCAGGCGTTGCGCCCGCGCCTGGATGAAGCGCTGGAAGCTGGGCTCCCTGCGGTAGGCCCCGCTGGCGACGTATTCGAAGGACGAAGCCAGATGGAAAGGGCGCAGATAGGCTTCGATGCGGAAGATCTCTCTGCCGCTGTCGTCGAAGAACACCATGGTCGGCGTATAGGCTACCTTCAGCGCCCGCGCCCACTCGTCGGCACGGGTCTTGCCTCCGTCGGGGGTGACCAGCTCGGTGCGCTCCGACAAGACGAAGCGGGCGACATCGAAGCGCGCCACCAGGGCCCGCACCTCGGGGCGGCGCAAGCCTTCCCGGTGCAGTTCGTCGCAGCCGCTGCAGTAGCGCGTCTCGAACAGCACCACCAGGGGCTTGCCGCCGCGCTTGCGCTTCAGGTCATAGGGCGGCTTGAGGAAGAAGGGCTCGTCGTGCAGTTCCGCGCTGGCGCCCTCTTTCACCGCCGCGCTCAGGTAGTCGGCCAGGGACTGGCGCTTCTCCATGCGGCCGGCGACGTAGTCCAGCACCGCCTCGAAGCGGTGCGGCGGATAATAGCCGTTGAGCCGCACGATCACCTGGCCGTTCTCGTCGAAGAACAGCAGGGTGGGGGTGAACTGCACCTTGAGCTGCCGCGCCAGCTCCTTCTCGCTCATGACCTTGCCGTCCAGCCAGGTCACCTCCCGGTCGCCCCACAGGTTGAGCGCCACGGGCAGGAAGTGCTGGCGCGTCTTGGCGGCGATGGCCGGCTGGGTGAAGTTGGTCTGCATGAGCTGGGTGCAGTAGGGGCAGCCGTCCTGGCCGAAATAAAGCATCAGGCGCTTGCCGTCCCGGGCCGCGTCGCGCACGTCGTCGCGCAGGTCGAGAAAAGTGTCGACGAACCAGGGCGGGATGTCGATGGCGTGGGATGCAGCCGTCTGGGCGCCGGCCGGCGCGACGAGCGAGAGGGCGAGGCCGAGGAGGGCGAACAGGATACGCATGGAAATGCTCCCGGGTCGATGCCGCCGAGGTTACCGGAAATCGCCGCAGCCGGTGCGGCCCGCTTTTTTATCCGCTTATTACTTTTTCCAATACCGGGAATGTTTGACCGCGCCGGCGCCGCGTGATTCACTGCGCGCCTGGCCGCCCAGCTTTCCTACGTGAAGGCGCCTATCGCGGGCACCGGGCGGCAATCACCGCGGCGGCGGCCAGCAGCAGGAAGGCGATCAGCGACAGCTCCGGCACCGACAGGCCGAGGAAAGTCCAGTCCACCTTGGTGCAATCGCCGTTGGCTTCGAACATACCCGGCCACCAGGCGGCCAGCGGCAGGGCATTGAGGAAGCGCTCCTCGGGGCTGATGGCGCAGGAAGCCAGCTCGGGCCGGTAGGTCAGCACCACTTGCCAGGCCGCAATACCGGCGCCGGCGAGTGCCGCCAGCACCATCAGTGCGCCATAGACCCGGCGGCCGGCACCGTTTGGCCGATGCACCGCCGCGGCGAGCGCCGTGAAGCCCACCAGCAGGTAGGCGATGCGCTGCATGACGCACAGGGGGCAGGGCAGCAGGTCGAGCCCGGCCTGCAGGTAGTAGGCGGCGTAGGCGACCAGGGCGAGGGAGGCCGCGGCCATGGCGAGGTGGACGTGAAAGGCGCGGAGTTGCTGCATGTTTGTCGGCGATCATGGCATCCGCCAAGTTTAGCAGCAAGAGCGCAAGGCCCCTCGTCTTGGCTGCGTTGGCATCGAGGTTGTTCTGTGAGACGCCGTTTCTGATACCATTCGCCATCCGCAGGGCCCTGTCCTCCCCCGACGAGAGCCAGTGGCATTGCGCATTGCGGTCAGGATCGATAATGCCCTCTCGGCCCTCCCCGGCTCTTGCCGTCGTCGTACCCGTCCATGACGAAGCTGCGAACATCGAACCGCTGCTTGCGGAAATCAGCGCCGCCCTGACCGGGCGCATCGACTTCGAAGCCGTTTTCGTGGACGACGGCAGCAGCGACGACACCCTGGCCGAACTCTTGCGATGCGCGCACAAGTATCCCACCCTGGCCATCGTGAGGCATCACCACAACTGCGGCCAGAGTACCGCCATCCACACCGGCGTGCGGCTTGCCCGCGCACCGCTGGTGGCGACCCTGGATGGGGACGGCCAGAATGATCCGGCGGACATCCCCGTGCTGCTGCAGCGATGGCAGCAGGAGAAGACGCAGTCGGCAGCCACGCCTCTGCTCATCGCGGGGCGGCGCACGCGGCGGCGAGACACCTGGGTGCGGCGGCTGTCCTCGCGCATTGCCAACGGCGTGCGCAGCCGTCTGCTCGGCGACAACACGCCCGATACCGGCTGCGGCCTGAAGCTGTTCTCGAGGGAAGATTTCCTCGCTCTTCCCTACTTCGATCACATGCACCGTTTCCTCCCGGCCCTGTTCCAGCGCATGGGTGGTCGGGTCCTTTCGGTGCCCGTCCGGCATCGCCCGCGCCAGCAGGGCAAATCCCACTATGGAATTCACAACCGCCTGTGGGTCGGGCTGGTCGACCTTCTGGGCGTCATCTGGCTGAAGCGACGCGCCCGCGTGCCGGTGGTCGAGTTGCTTCTGCGGAATGGAGAAAATCCCAGTGGAACATGACAAGTTCTGGCTCATCGTCGGCTTTCTCGGCCAAGGGCTGTTCTCGGCCCGCTTCATTCTCCAGTGGCTCAAGAGCGAGCGGCTCGGGCGCAGCGTGATCCCCGTCGCCTTCTGGTACTTGAGCATTGCGGGGGGCGGCGTGCTCCTCGCTTATGCCATTCATCGCGCGGACCCGGTGTTCATCGTCGGCCAGGCCGCGGGCCTTTTCATCTATCTGCGCAATCTCTACTTCGTCTTGCGCGAGCGAGGGGAGACGACGCCCGCGTAAGGGGTCTCGCCATGGGCTCTAGCGGACATCCCATGCGCGTGGCGGCGATATGGTGGCTCGCCGTTCTCGCCGTTTCCCTCGCCACGCGAGCGCCGTTTCCCGTCGACGAGACGCGCTACCTCGCCGTGGCCTGGGAAATGTGGCTGCGCGGCGATTACCTCGTGCCCCATCTGAACGGACAGCTCTACAGTCACAAGCCGCCCATGATGTTCTGGCTGATCCACCTTGGCTGGGCGGTCTTCGGGGTCAGCGACTGGTGGCCGCGGATCGCCATGTCTTCGTTCGGACTGGCGGCCCTGGCGCTCGCCGGTCGCCTGGCACGGATGCTATGGCCCGATCGCCCCGCCGTGGCGGCGATGGCGCCGCTCGTCGCCGGCGGCAGCCTGTTGTGGGTCGGCTTCAATACCATGGTCATGTTCGACCTGATGCTGAGCTTCTTCGTGCTGCTGGCGATCATGGGCGTGCTGCTCGCCGCCCGCGCCGGCGGGTGGCGGGGCTGGCTGGTGTGCGGGGCAGGAATCGGCTTCGGCGTGCTGGCAAAGGGACCGGTGGTGCTGGTCCATGTGCTTCCCGTCGCCTTGCTGGCGCCGTGGTGGGTCGAGCGTCGGCCCTACCCGAGCTGGGGGCGCTGGTACCGCCGCATCGGCGCCGCCGTTCTGATGGGCGCCACCATTGCCCTGTGCTGGGCCATTCCTGCGGCGATCGCCGGCGGCGAAGCGTTTCGCGACGAGATCTTCTGGGGGCAGTCGGCCAACCGCATGGTGAAATCGTTCGCCCACCGGCAGCCGTTATGGTGGTACCTGCCCCAACTGCCGCTGATCCTGTTTCCCTGGTTGTTCTGGCTACCGGTGTGGCGCAGCCTGGCAGCGTCGATCAGGGGCCCGCGCGATCACGGCGTACGCTTCGTGCTGACCTGGGTGGTCCCCGTCTTCATCGCTTTTTCCCTGATCAGCGGCAAGCAATGGCATTATCTGCTGCCCGTCTTCCCGGCGGTCGGGCTGCTGGTCGCCAAGGCCCTCGATGACTCCCGGCCGGTGCTGACGCGGGCGGGACAGTCGCCGGCCGCCCTCGCCCTCCTGGCTGTCGCCGTTGCGCTCGCCTTCCTGCCCCCGGTCCGCAGCCTGCCCGGTGCCGGGGGGCTGCTACACCCGCTCATCGCTCTCAGCGCCGCGCTCGTGGCCGCGGCGGGCGTGGCTCTGCTCGTCCTGCGGCCCGCGTCACCCGGGTCCGCGGTGGTGCTCCTGGGCAGCGTCACGGTATGGGTCGTTGCAGCCCTGCACATCGGACTGGTGCGCATGATCTCCGGAGCCTATGACGTCGCCCCTGTCGCCCAGCGTCTTGCCGCGCTGCAAAGCCAGGGAGTGCCGATCGCCCACGTGGGAAAATACCACGGGCAGTTCCAGTTCGCTGGCCGGCTCGCGCTTCCGCTCGAGGTCATCGACAGCGCATCGGTCCGTTCCTGGGCGCAGCGCCATCCGCAGGGCATGGTGGTCGGCTATACCCGGCCGCACGAGCCGCCTCTGCCCATCCGGGACGAATACGCCCAACCCTACCGCGGCCAGATCGCGCATCTGTGGCCGGCCGCGGAGATACTTCGAGCCGGCGGCGCGAGGACCGACACGGCCGACCCGCCCGGGCCGGATTAGACCGGCAGCGGCGCCGGTGCGCGCTGCATCCTGCCGGGTGCCTCGCTAACCCCGGCAGCGTACCCGCTGCCGGAGCATGCGGCTCACCGCTTCGAGGGAATCCGGCGAAGCCGTGACAATGGCATAGTAGCCCTGGCTGCCGGGCTGGGCCAGGGCGTTCCAGCCACCCATGGCGGCCTCCGCCTGCTGCGCTTTCATGCTCTTGCCCGGCACCAGGATCCAGGCATGCTTGTCGACGAAATAGACCGCGGCTTACAAGCCTTCCCGAAATTTTTTTGCCGCTCCTGTAAAATCTCGGCATTTCAATCAATTGACAAATCGCTACGGGAAATGTATCTGGCCGGCTTTACGGCGGTAGGAGTGGGGGCGGCCCTGGGTGCCTGGTTGCGCTGGGGGCTGGGACTGGTACTCAATCCCCTGTTCCCCACCGTTCCCCTCGGCACGCTCGCCGCCAACCTGGCGGGGGGGTACCTGGTGGGGCTGGCCGTAGCCTATTTTTCGGCCCATGGCGGGCTGGCGCCGGAGGCGCGGCTGTTCGCCATCACCGGCTTTCTCGGCGGGCTCACCACCTTTTCCACTTTTTCTGCCGAAGTAGTGGCCTTGATGATGCGCTCCCAGTATTTGTGGGCGGCCACGGCCGCGGGCGCCCACCTGCTGGGCTCGGTGGCCATGACCGTGCTGGGTATGCTGACCTTCAACTGGCTTAGGGCCTGAACATGTTTTGCCTGCGTATCTACGTTCACGAAAACCTGCGCCTGCACGGCCGGCTCGGCTACGAGTGGCTGCTGGAGGAGGCGCGGCGCCAGGGTATCGCCGGCGGCACGGCGTTTCGTGCCATCGCCGGCTTCGGCCGCCATGGCATGCTGCACGAGGAGCATTTCTTCGAGCTGGCCGGTGACCTGCCCGTGGCGGTGGAATTCGTCGTGAGTGATGAGGAAGCGGGGCGCTTGATCGAGCGCGTGCGCACCGAGGGCGTCAATGCCTTCTACGTCAAGCTGCCCGCCGAGGCGGGCGTCTTGAATGGATAGGTCGGGCTTCAGCCCGACATCAGGCTCTAGTTGTCGGGCTGAAACCCGACCTACAACCGCGGTGATTCAAGGTACACCCTCCCTCGCCGATTGCCTGTGCAGCGACCAGCCGGCGCTGGCGCGCGCCTTGGCCCGGCTGGAGCCGAAACTGCGCGGCAACCTGCCCGAAGAGCTGCGTCGCCGCCTGGCGGCCTCCGCCGCCAGGCGTGCCGAGCGTCGGGCGCGGCTGCCGCGCCCAGAATTTCCGGAGGACCTGCCGGTCACCCGGCGCCGCGCCGAGATCGCCGCCGCCATCGCGCGCCATCAAGTGGTGATCATCGCCGGGGAAACCGGCTCGGGCAAGACCACCCAACTGCCCAAGATCTGCCTGGAGCTGGGCCGCGGTGCCGGCGGCCTGATCGGCCACACCCAGCCGCGCCGCATCGCCGCCCGTGCCACCGCCGCGCGCATCGCCCAGGAGCTGAAGAGCGAGCTGGGGCGCATCGTCGGCTTCAAGATCCGCTTCACCGATCGGGTCAGCCCGGAGAGCTACATCAAGCTCATGACCGACGGCATCCTGCTGGCCGAGACCCAGGGCGACCCGTTGCTGTCCCACTACGACACCATCATCATCGACGAGGCCCACGAGCGCAGCCTCAACATCGATTTCCTGCTGGGCTATCTCAAGCAGCTCCTGCCCCGGCGGCCGGACCTGAAGGTGATCGTCACCTCCGCCACCCTGGACGCCGAGCGCTTCAGCCGCCACTTCGGCGGCGCGCCGGTGATCGAGGTGTCGGGCCGGCTCTATCCCATCGAGCTGCGCTACCGCCCCCTGGAAAAAGACGACAGCGACCGGGAGCGCGGGCTGCCGGAGGCCATTGCCGACGCGGTGGACGAATGCCAGCGCAGCGGTCCCGGCGACGTGCTGGTGTTCCTGCCGGGCGAGCGGGAAATCCGCGAGGCGCAGGAGGCCCTGCGCAAGCACCATTTCGGCGGCGCCCGCGCCCTGGAGATCCTGCCCCTGTTCGCGCGCCAGTCGGCCCAGGAGCAGCAAAGGGTGTTCGCCCTCTCGAGCGGCCGGCGCGTGGTGCTGGCCACCAACGTGGCCGAGACCTCGCTGACCGTGCCGGGCATCCGCTACGTGGTGGACTCCGGCCTGGCGCGGGTCAAGCGCTACTCCTACCGCAACAAGGTGGAGCAGCTAAGAATCGAGGATATCTCCCAGGCCGCCGCCAGGCAGCGCGCCGGCCGCTGCGGCCGGGTGGCGGCGGGGGTGTGCATCCGCCTTTATGGCGAGGAAGAGTTCGCCAAGCGCCCGGCCTACACCGATCCCGAGATCCTGCGCTCCTCGCTCGCTGGCGTCATCCTGCGCATGAAGTCCCTCAACCTGGGCGCGGTGGAGGAGTTCCCTTTCATCGACAAGCCGCTGCCGCGGGCGATCGCCGACGGTTATCAGCTCCTGGCCGAACTGGGCGCGGTGGATGACGAACGGGAGCTGACCCAGGTCGGGCGTGAACTGGCCAAGCTGCCCCTGGACCCGCGCATCGGCCGCATGATCCTGGCGGCGCGCGACGAAGGCTGCCTCAGGGAGGTGCTGATCATCGCCGCGGCGCTGTCGGTGCAGGACCCGCGCGAGCGTCCGCAGGAGCAGGCGGGCGCGGCCGACCAGACCCATGCCAAGTGGAAGGACGAGAAGAGCGAGTTCCTCGCCTGGCTCAAGCTGTGGCAGGCCTTCGATCAGGTGTGGCGCCACGAGTCCAGCAACAAGCAGCGCGCCTGGTGCCGCCAGCACTTCCTCAACTACCTGCGCATGCGCGAGTGGCGCGACATCCACGCCCAGCTCCACACCCTGGCCACCGAGCACGGCTGGCGCGAGAACCAGCTGCCGGCGCCCTATGACGCCGTGCATCGGGCGCTGCTCGCGGGCATGCTGGGCAACATCGGTGTCAGGAGCGAGGAGGAAGGCCATTACCTGGGCGCGCGCGGCATCAGGTTCTGGCCCCATCCCGGTTCTGCCCTGGCGAAGAAGGCGGGCAAGTGGATCGTCGCCGCCGAACTGGTGGAGACTACGCGCCTGTTCGCCCGCTGCCTGGCGCGCATCGAGCCGGAATGGCTGGAGCAGGTGGGCGCCCACCTGGTGAAGCGCCATGTGTACGAGCCCCACTGGGAGAAGCGTTCCGGCCAGGTGCGCGCCTGGGAGCGCGCCACTCTGTATGGCCTAGTGCTGTATGGGCGCCGGCCGGTGAGCTACGGCCGCATCGATCCCAGGCTGTCGCGCGAGATCTTCATCCGCGAGGCGCTGGTGCACGGCGAGCTGCCCGACGAAGCGGCGCGCCACGCCAAATTCTTCCAGCACAACCGCCGCCTGGTGCGCGACGTCGAGCAGCTGGAGCACAAGTCGCGCCGCCCCGACGTGTTGGTGGACGAAGAGCTGATCTACGGCTTCTACGACAGCCTGATCCCGCCCGGGGTGTGCGACGTCGCTTCGTTCGAGGCCTGGCGCAAGGAGGCGGAGCGCAAGGACCCCAAGCTGCTGTTCCTGGAGCGCGAGCAGCTCATGCGCCACGAGGCGGCGGGGGTGACCACCGAACGCTTTCCCTCCTTCATGGAAATCCACGGCAATCGCTACAGCCTCACCTATCATTTCGAGCCGGGCGCCGCTGCCGACGGCGTCACCCTGACGGTGCCGGTGGCGGCCCTCAACCAGATCCCCGCCGTGCGCTGCGAATGGCTGGTGCCCGGCCTGCTGCCCCAGAAGGTGGTCCAGCTCGCCAAGACCCTGCCGCAGAAGTACCGCCATCGCCTGCAGCCCATCGACGAGTTCGCGGAGGATTTCGCCGCCGCCGAACACGACCGCGACGAGCCGCTGCTGCGGGCGCTCACGCGCGCCGTGGAGGAGAGGCTGCAGATGAAGCTGCCCCTGGACGCCTTCCGGCCGGAGATGCTGCCGCCTCACTTGAGCATGAATTTCCGCGTCATCGACGAGCACGGCCGCATGCTGGGACAGTCGCGCAACCTGGTCGAGCTGCGCGGCCAGCATGCCCGCAAGATCGAGCAGACCTTCGCCCGCGCCGCGCTCGCCGCCGACGGCGAGCGCGCGGGGCTCACCACCTGGTCCTTCGGCGAGCTGCCGGAGATCATGGAAGTGAAAGTCGCCGGCCGCAGCGTCGTCGGTTTTCCGGCTCTGGTAGACGAGGGCGAGTCGGTCGCCCTGCGGGTCTTCGACACGCCGGAGAGGGCGGCCGAGGTTCATCGCAAGGGCCTGCGCCGCCTATTCGCACTGGAGCTGCGCGAGCAGGTGAAGTACGTGGAGAAAAGCCTGCCGCGGGATCTGGCGCTGCAGTTCATGCCCTGGGGAACGGAAGCGGAATTGAAGGGGCACATCGTCGCCGCCACCCTGGAGCGCACCTGCATGATGGAGCCGCTGCCTGCTGACGCCGGCCGGTTCGCGCGGCGCAAGGACCAGGCGCGTACGCGCATCGCCTTGGTGGCCCAGGAGATCGCCCGCCTGGTGGGCGCGATCCTGGTGGAACACCAGGCCCTGCAGAAGAAGCTGGCCACGCTGAAGGCCTTCCCGGCGGTGGTGGAGGACATCAAGGGCCAGCTCGCCCAGTTGCTGCCCAAGGACTTCATCGTTGCCACACCTTTCGAGCGCCTGCAGCATTTCCCCCGCTACCTCAAGGCCGCGATTCTACGCATCGACAAGCTGCGCGCCGATCCCGGGCGCGATGAGCGCCAGGCAAGAGAGTTGGCCCGGCTCGCCAAACCCTTCGAGCGCGAGCGGGCGGCGCGCGCGAAGGGCGGCGTGCACGATCTCCAGTTGGAGGAATTCCGCTGGATGCTGGAGGAACTGCGCGTGGCGCTGTTTGCCCAGGAGCTGAAGACGCCCGTGCCGGTGTCGGTCAAGCGCCTGCAGAAGGCCTGGGAGAGCCGCGGCCGGTTATGATTGAGCCATGAACCAAGTTTTCACCGCCTATCTGCGTGCCCTCAAGAGCCTGGCCCGGCCGGCAGTGCTGTGGCATCTCCTATGGCCCACCCTGGCGGCGATCGCCCTGTGGGGCGGTATCGCCTGGCTCACCTGGGACGACGTGGGCGCCGCCGTGACCAACCTGTTCCAGGAGGTGAGCTGGCTGCGCTGGATCGCCGAGCGCTGGGAAGCTTCCGCCCTGGCCACGGCCTTCTTCGTCAAGGCCCTGCTGTTGCTGCTGCTCCTGCCCTTGATCTACGGCACGGCCATGTTCATCGTCGCCGCCTTCACCCTGCCGCTCATGCTGGAGCGCATCGCCGCGGCGGACTATGCGGAGCTGGACAAGCGTCGTGGCGGCACTTTCCTCGGCAGCCTGTGGAATGCCCTGGTGGCGGTGTTGGGGTTCGTGCTTGCCTGGCTGGTGACTTTGCCCCTGTGGCTCATCCCGGGCGTGGCCGTGGTCCTGCCGGTGCTGCTGTCGGCCTATGCCAACCAGCGCGCCTACCGTTATGACGCCCTGGCGCTGCACGCCGACGCCGAGGAGCTGCGCACCGTGGTGGAGCGCGAGAAGGGCCGGCTCTACCTGGTGGGCATCGTCGCCGGGCTGTTGGCCTACGTGCCGGTGGTCAACCTGATCGTGCCTGCCTACGCCGGCCTGGCCTTCATCCATTTCTGCCTGGAGGCGCTGCGGCGCCATCGCGCGCGCCAGCAGGCGCCAGCGCTCATCGAAGGCGAGGCGAGGAGAGTCTGATCATGGGATTCGGGATGCTCATCATCGGCGACGAGATCCTCCTGGGCAAGCGGCAGGACAAGCACTTCGCCAAGGTCGTCGAGCTGCTCAAGGCGTGCGGCCTGCGCCTGGACTGGTGCCAGTATCTGGGCGACGACCGGGCGCGCCTGGTCGATACCCTGCGCCGCAGCTTCGAGTCCGAGGACATCGTGTTCAGCTTCGGCGGCATTGGCGTCACCCCCGACGACCACACGCGCCAGGCGGCCGCCGCGGCACTGGGCGTGGATCTGGCGGTCCATCCCGAGGCGGAGGCGGAAATCCGCGCCCGCTTCGGCGACCAGGTCACGCCCCAGCGCCTGCGCCTGGGCGAATTCCCGGTCGGAGCCGAGATCATCCCCAATCCCTACAATCGCATCCCCGGCTTCTCCATCCGACGCCACCATTTTTTCCCCGGCTTTCCGGTGATGGCCTGGCCCATGCTGGAGTGGGTGCTGGATACCCGCTACCGGCACCTCCACCACGCGGTCGCCAGCGACGAGCGGTCCATCATCGTGTGGGAAGGCAACGAGGGTGCGCTGCTCGGCCTCATGGAGGACATCACCACCCGCTACCCGGGACTGACCCTGTTCAGCCTGCCTTCCTTCGGCGAGAACGGCGGCCGGCGCCATATCGAGCTGGGCGTGCGTGGCGATCCTTTGCAAGTCGGGCCGGCCATGGTGGAGATCTGCGCCGAGGTGGGCCGACTCGGTTTCGAGTGGGTCGAGGCGAACGAATAAAAAACCCCGGCCGCGGCCGGGGTTTCAAAAGCCCGAATGGCTTCGGGCTGGAGGAGGCTGATACTACTGTTCAAGCGGCTTTTTTCGCCTTGGGCGTGCTGGCCGCAGCGGCGCCGACGGCCTTCACCGTGGCGTTGGTGGCGGCGGCAACATTGGCTTCCGCGATCTCGGCGACCTGCTTGGCAGCCTTGTTGATGCTGTCATAGGCCGAGTTGGCGGCGGCGATGGCGGACTTGACCGCGGCGACGGCCACGTCGGCGCCGGCGGGCGCGGACTTGGCGGCCTTGTCGAGCAGGGCGGCCAGATTCTTGTTCAGCTCGGCGAACTGGGCTTCGACCACTTTGGAGAACTCGTCTTGAGTCTGGGAGGTGATCTCATACACGCTGCGAGAGTAGGCGACAACTTTCTCCACAGCGGGCTGGGCGAAGTTGGACTGCAGGGAGATGATTTCCTGCACGTCCTTGGCGCCAAGCAAAGCCTTGGCGTTGTTTACGCTGTCCTCGAGGACGGCGCGGGCGGTGTTGAGGTTGAGGGCGGCGAGGCGCTCGGCGCTGGCGAAGGCCGTATTGGCCAGGGTCAGCATGGCTTCGACGTTGGCCTTGTTGGCATTGGCCAGTTGCTCGGGGGTGGCAAACATCTCTCTCTCCTTATGATCAAGGCTTGCGGTACGGACACAGAACCACTACAGCAGGCAGACCTCATGTTTGTTGCAGTGCGATACGATTGCATTATAGTCGCTCGGGGAGTGGTGTCAAGTATTTTTTTGTGCGTTGCACCAATTTATTTAATTGATTTCAACTTATTGAAAAGTAATATATAAAATGAAAATAGGATGACAAAAGATTTTAAAAAAAGAAAAATTTTTCGCGGTGCAATCTTTACAAGACTTCTCTTTTCAAGGGGTTTTGATGGATAAATCTTTTGCACTGCTAAAACTCGTTCCCGGGTTTTTCGTGCTGCTGTGGAGCACGGGCTTCATCGGCGCCAAGCTGGGTCTGCCCTATGCCGAGCCCCTGACCTTCCTCCTGGTCCGGTTCGCCGTCGTGATCGCCATCCTCCTGGCGATGGCCCTTGCTTTGGCGCGGCCCTGGCCGCGCCAGCCCCGGCAATACTTGCATATGGCCGTTGCGGGGACGTTACTGCACGGGGGTTATCTGTCCGGCGTGTTCTGTGCCATCGGGCAGGGGATGTCGGCGGGGGTGGTCGCCCTCATCGTGGGCGTGCAGCCCCTGCTGACGGCCATGCTCAGCGGCTCGCTGGTGGGCGAGCAGGTGACCCGGCGCCAATGGCTCGGCCTGGTGCTGGGCTTCGGCGGCGTGGCGCTGGTGGTGTGGCAGAAACTGGAATGGAGCGGCCTGGGACTCGCCGGACTGGCTTTCGCCGTCATGGCTTTGCTCAGCATCACGCTGGGCACCCTGTATCAGAAACGCTTCTGTTCCGATCTGGATCTGTGGACCGGCTCGGTGGTGCAGTTTGCCGCCGCCGCAGCCGTGGTGCTGCCCTTCGCCTTGCGCTTCGAAGCCATGGAGATCCGCTGGAGCGGACCCTTCCTGTTCGCCCTCGGCTGGCTGGTGCTGGTGTTGTCGCTGGGAGCGATCTCCCTGCTGCACATCCTCATCCGCCGCGGCGCCGCAACGCGCGTATCAGCCTTGTTCTATCTGACGCCGCCGACGACGGCGGTGATGGCCTTCCTGGTATTCGGCGAGCGGCTGTCGGCCCTGGCCGTGCTGGGCATGGCGGTCACCGCCGCGGGCGTGGCCCTGGCGGTTGCGCGGAAATAAGGAAACCGCTCTCAACGCAAAGACGCGAAGACGCAAAGATAGTTACACAGGTTTTCTTTGCGCTCTTTGCGTTGCTTTGCGGCCTTTGCGTTGAAGGAGTCTTAAAGTTCAGCGGTTCTTGAACTCGGGCTTGCGCTTGTCCAGGAAGGCCGCCATGCCTTCCTGCTTGTCGGCCAGCGCGAAGGCGGCGTGGAAGGTGCGCCGCTCGAACAGCAGGCCCTCGTTGAGCGGGCCTTCGAAGGCGCGATTGACGCATTCCTTGACCATCATCACCACGGGCAGGGAGAAGCTCGCGATCTTCTCGGCGGTGGCCACCGCTTCCTCCACCAGCTTGTCGTTGGGGACGATGCGCGACACCAGCCCGGCGCGCTCTGCTTCCCGGGCGTCCATCATGCGCGCGGTGAGGCACATCTCCATGGCCTTGGCCTTGCCCACGGCGCGCGGCAGGCGCTGGGTGCCGCCGGCGCCGGGCAGGATGCCCAGCTTGATTTCCGGCTGGCCGAACTGGGCGTTCTCCGCCGCCAGGATGAAGTCGCACATCATGGCCAGCTCGCAGCCGCCGCCCAGGGCGTAGCCGGCCACCGCGGCGATGATGGGCTTGCGGCAGGTCTTGACCTTGTCCCAGTTGCGGCTGATGTAGTCGGACTTGTAGACGTCCATGTAGCCCCATTCCTTCATGGCGGCGATGTCAGCGCCGGCGGCGAAGGCCTTGTCCGAGCCGGTGATGACCATCGCCCCGATGTTCTCGTCGGTTTCGAACCTGGCCAGGGCGTCACCCACCTCGTCCATGAGCTGGTCATTGAGGGCGTTGAGCTGTTTGGGGCGGTTCAGGGTGATGAGACCGACTTTACCGCGCACTTCCACCAGGATGTTTTCGTAGGCCATGGTTACTCCTTTCTTGGGTTGGCAATGTTCGGTGCGGGCTTGAGCGGCGGCGCGTCGCCGCCCCCGGCGCCCGGGGCCTTGGTGCCGTCCTTGCCCCTGGGCTGGATGACGGCGCGCACGCGCGTGTCGCGGCCGGGCTGGGCGTTCGCGCCGGCGGTCACCTCATAGTTCTCGCTGCGGCCGTCGTAGCGGATGTACTGGCCGCGCACTTCGTCCTCGCCGCTCTTGACCCAGGCGCGGTTAAAGAACTGCGTCACCTCGGTCTTGTTGTCGTGCTCGATGCGCTCGGCCTGGCCTTCCACGTAGCTCTCCTGGCCGTCGCGCTTGGTGCGGAAGTAGGCGAGGTTGCCGGTCACCACACCCTTCTGGAATCCCTCCGCGTCCTGGGTGACGACGATCTTGTCGCCCCGGATCACGGTTGTACCCTGGGTCAGGGTGACGCGCCCGTCGAAAATATGGACCTTCTTGACGTCGTCCACCGTGACCCGGTCCGCTTCGATGTGCACCGGTTTTTCCCGGTCGGCGCGCTCGGCCCAGGCGGGAGCCGCCGCCAGCAGGAGCGCGATGAGCATGGGTGCCGTGATTTTTGCCGTCATGATTGTGGTGGCTGGGCTATTGGGTTGCCTTCTTCGGTTCGATGACGCCGCGCACCTGGCTGTGCAGGCTGGCGACGCCGGTGATGTTGTTGGCCTCGAGGCCCACGCCGTTTACCACCGACTTCCCCTGTCTGAGGGTGACCGGCGCCGTGGTGCGCGAGATCTCGTCGTCCGGATAGACTGTCAGCACCGAGGTGGCCAGGCTCATTTCTTCCCGCTGGGCGCTGGCCTCGCGCGTGACGAGGACATCGCCCACCAGGACCACTTCCTCTCCCTCGGCGCTCACCAGCGCCTGGTTGGCGCGCACGCGGGTCGGTTCTTCCCGGCCGGTGAAGATGACGTAGGGATGAGTCACCACCGTTGAGTCGTCATCGGGAAAATGCACCATCTTCTCTGCCGTCAAAGTGTGCTGCAGCTTGCCGTTCTGGTCGAAACGCTTGAGGGTGAAGTTTTTGACGATGAAGTCCGGATCGTGGCGGTTCTTGCCGTCCCGGGCAGCCTCGGGCGGCTGGATGGCATGCTGCAGCCAGAAGGTCAGGGCGGCGAGCAGGGTGAGCACGCCGAGAGGAAACAGGGCCTGGGTGCGCTGCTTCATGCCAGATAGGGCTCGAGGGCGGCGTCCAGCGCGCCACGGGCGCGCAGGATGAACTCGCACACCTCGCGCACGGCGCCGCGGCCGGCGGGCAGTTGCGCGACGTAGTGCACGTGCTGTTTCACAAGAGCGTGACCATCGGGGACTGTCGCCGCGAAGCCGCAGGCGCGCAGCACGGGCAGGTCCACCACGTCGTCGCCCATGTAGCCGCACTGCCGCCATTCCAGGCTGCGCGCCGCCAGCAGTTGCGCCATGGCGGCGCGCTTGTCTTCCACGCCCTGCAGCAGGGTGGCGATGCCCAGGTTCTCGGCCCGCAGCTCGAGGGCGCGGGAGCGGCGGCCGGTGATGATCACCGGCTCGACGCCGGCCTCGCGCAGCATCTTCAGGCCATGGCCGTCGCGCACCGAGAAGGCCTTCATCTCGTCGCCGACGGAGGTGTAATAGAGCATGCCGTCGGTGAGCACGCCGTCCACATCGAATCCCATGAGGCGCAGGGCGCGGGCCCGTTCGGCGGCGGCCATCAGATCACCTTCGCCTGGAACAGATCGTGTGTATTGAGGGCACCCATCAGCTCGTCGTTCTCCACCACGAGGATCTGATTGATCTTGAACTCTTCCATCATCTGCGCCGCCTCGACGGCGAGCCGGTCGGGCCCGATGGTGCGCGGGTGGCGCGACATGACCGCCGCCACGCGGGTCGAGCGGAAATCGGTGATCTTGTCCAGGGCGCGGCGCAGGTCGCCGTCGGTGAATATGCCGATCACCCGGCGCGGCGGAGCCACCACGGCGGCCATGCCCATGCCGCCCCGGGTGATCGCCAGAACGGTTTCCGCCAGGGTCGCGTCTTCCGTGACCATGGGCACCCTATCGATGGGGCGCATGACGTCGCGCACATGGGTGAGGAGGCGCCGACCCAGCGCGCCGCCCGGGTGGGAGCGGGCGAAATCCTCGGCGCCGAAGCCGCGGGCATCGAGCAGGGCGAC
Source organism: Uliginosibacterium gangwonense (assembly GCA_020723855.1). Taxonomy (GTDB): domain Bacteria; phylum Pseudomonadota; class Gammaproteobacteria; order Burkholderiales; family Rhodocyclaceae; genus DYIB01. Next base: position 7,495 of record DYIB01000042.1, on the reverse strand, counting down.
GGCCAGGGCGTCGCCCAGAGCCAGCGCCGCGGTGGTGCTGGCGGTGGGAGCGAGGTTCAGCGGGCAGGCCTCCTCGGCGACGCGCGCGTCCAGGTGCACGTCGGCTTCGCGCGCCAGGGAGGATTCGCCGTTGCCCGTGATCGCCACCAGCTTGCCGCCCTGGCGCTTGACCACCGGCACGATGGTGAGCAGCTCGTCGTTCTCGCCGGAGTTGGAGATGGCGATCAGCACGTCGTCGCGGGTGATCATGCCCAGATCGCCATGCACCGCTTCGGCGGCGTGGACGAAATAGGCGGGGGTGCCGGTGCTGGCCATGGTGGCGGCGATCTTGCGCGCGATATGCCCGGACTTGCCTATGCCGGAGACGATGATGCGCCCATGGCACGCCAGGATGAGATCGAGGGCGCGCACGAAGTTCCGGTCGAGCCGGTCGGCAAGCCCGCGGATGGCCTCCGCCTCGATAAGCAACACGCGCCGGGCCAGTTCCAGAGCCTTGGGCGTAGCGCGGAGTTGGTCCATGAATTCAAAGTGTTTACACTAAGCGTAAAAGTATAACAGACCGCCTCAGCGCGGACTTCCCACACCGTGACCACGACGCTGGAACTGGTACTCGTCCTGCTTGCCGCTGCCGTGGTGGTGGTGGCGCTGTGCCGCTCGCTCAATCTGCCTCCCGTGCTCGGCTACCTCCTGGTGGGCACGGTGATCGGGCCCTACGCCCTGGGCATCGTCCCGGACGTGAAGGGAACCGGGCATCTCGCCGAGTTCGGCGTGGTGTTCCTCATGTTCTCCATAGGTCTCGAGTTCTCCCTGCCGCGGCTCTACAGCATGAAGCGCATCGTGTTCGGCCTGGGCCTCGCCCAGGTCGCCGCGACCTTGCTCCTGGCCGTGCCGCTGGCGCTGCTGGCGGGGCTGTCGTGGCAGGCGGGCGTGGCCCTGGGCGGCATACTGGCCATGTCGTCGACGGCGCTGTTGTCCAAGCTGCTGGCGGACCGGCTGGAGCTGGACTCGCGCCACGGCCGCGAGATCATGGGCGTGCTGCTGTTCCAGGACCTGGCGGTAGTGCCGCTGCTGATCGTGCTGCCGGCGCTGGCGTTGCAGGCGGAAGACCTGCCCGCCCGTCTGCTCGAGGCGGGTGTGAAGGCCGCCGTGGTGCTCGCCCTGATCTTGTTCTTCGGCCAGCGCCTCATGGGCACCTGGTTCTTCGTGGTGGCGCGGCGCCGCTCGGCCGAGCTGTTCGTGCTGAACGTGCTGCTGATCACCCTGGGGCTGGCCTACCTCACCGAGCTTGCCGGCCTGTCCCTGGCCCTGGGCGCGTTTCTCGCCGGCATGCTGATCTCCGAGACGGAATATCGCTATCGAGTGGAAGAAGACATCAAACCCTTCCGTGACGTGCTGCTGGGGCTGTTCTTCGTCACGGTGGGCATGCTGCTGGACGTGCGCGCCATCGGCGCCAGCTTGCCCTATGTGCTGGGACTGCTGGTGCTGCTCCTGGCGGGCAAGTTCGCCCTGGTCGCCGGCCTGTCGCGCGCCTTCGGCTCGCTGTCGGGAACGGCCATGCGCTCCGGCCTGTGGCTGTGCGCCGGGGGCGAGTTCGGCTTCGTGCTCCTGGCGCAGATCGGCGGGCTCGGCCTGCTGCCCGGGCCGGTGATGCAGGTGGTGGTGGCCACCCTGGTGCTGTCCATGCTGCTCGCACCCCTCATCGTGCATTACAGCGACAGAATCGTGATGCGCTTCGTCGCCTCGGAATGGCTGCTGCGCTCCATGGAGCTGACGCGCATCGCCGCCCAGTCCATGGCCACGGAAAAACACGCCATCATCTGCGGCTACGGCCGCAGCGGGCAATACCTGGCGCGCTTTCTGGAGCAGGAAGGCGTGTCATACGTGGCCCTCGATCTCGACCCGGAGCGGGTGCGGGAAGCGGCCGCGGCCGGCGACACGGTGGTGTACGGCGACGCCGGCCGCCGCGAAACCCTGATCGCCGCGGGCATCATGCGCGCAAGGGTGCTGATCGTCTCCTTCGCCGATGTCGGCGCCGCCATGAAGGTCCTGCACCATGCCCACGAGCTGCGCCCGGGGCTGTCCGTGGTGGTGCGCGCCGGCGACGAGGCGGATTTGGAACGCCTGGCCCAGGCCGGTGCCACCGAGGTGGTGCCCGACATCCTGGAGTCGAGCATCATGCTCGCCTCCCACGCCCTGGTGCTGCTGGGCGTCCCCATCCATCGGGTGGTGAAGCGCATCCGCGAAATCCGCGAGAGCCGCTACGGCCTGCTCAGGGGCTTCTTCCACGGCTCGTCGGATGCCGCCGAGGATCTCGCCGAGGCGCAGCAGCCGCGCCTGCATTCGATCGCCCTGAACGCCGGCGCCTACGCCATCGGCCGCACCCTGGGGGAACTCGGCCTCGATCGCTTCGGCGTCACCGTCTCGGCAGTGCGCCGGCGCAACATCCGCGGCGTCAGCCCGGGGCCGGAGACGCGCCTGGAGGTGGGGGATGTGCTGGTGCTTCTGGGCGTGCCGGACGGGCTGGCGGCGGCGGAGGGGAGGTTGTTGAAGGGATAGAAAGCCGCCGCTGGCGGCTTTCTCACATGGGGTTTGCCATAAAACCTAGATTGAAAGACAAACGATATAGCTATCCGAATCCACGATGTTCGTTGCGTTTTCTGCTGCCGAATTACGGCCTGCCGAAGCTCTTACAGCCCGCATTGATCCCGCCGCTGTATTCCCATCATCCATCGTTTGGTCAAGTTGCCGAACGTATTTCCCCAGAACGCCGGTAGTACAAACAAAGTAAGTACCGGTCATTCCCTGAATATAGGGGTTATGGCCACTATATGCTGCTTCAATACCCAGAATGCCCCCATCGGCATTGGTTGGCAGAATGTCGCAGGCTCCGGCTGCCGGAAGAGAAGTCGGCCCGTTTGCCAGATTTGCCAAGCGAACATGTTGCCAAAAGCGGCACGTTTCGGCGTCTGCCAAATTTGTATTCCAATCACCTTCAATCAAGCCGTCACCATCTCCGTTGACAGTCCCGGCGCCAAGGTGAGTTGTGGCGCGCGTATCATCACCCGGCAAGGCTTTGAATTTATCTTGATAGCTGTACAGAAATATTGGAATAGTCCTGAAGTCATTCGCAAAATTCTTTACCTTCGCGCTATTGATCAACTCCTGCCCCTTCAGCACACCACCCAGCAAAAGACCGATGATCACCAACACGATCGCGATTTCGACCAGTGTAAAGCCGCCTTGTTTATATCTCACGAGCTCCTCCTTATCGGAATTTGTGACCGTTGCGCAAGAAAGATGCCATAACGGCAATCATGTAAATCGATGACTTAGAACAAGGGCAGGTTCCATATTCGATTGAGGATTGTCGGTATTTCGACATGAATGTCCTGATTTGATCGACCGGTTACCGGGCCAATCCGTATTTTCGGCTATTCTTTTCGATCATGTCCAAGAGCGCGCCCGCCTATTCCATGCCTCTCAAACCCGTCAAAGTCATTGACTTCGTGAATCGCCGGCGCCGCTGGATACTGCTGGCCCTTTTGGTCTGCCTCCATTTGACCCTGCTGCAGGGGATCTTCACCGGCGTCGGACGCATGCTGCTGCTCGGGCACTTCGGCCTGTTCATTCTGTGGCAGCCGTTCGTCCGGGCCGAGCATAGACTGAGCGGACTGCAGTTGGCGGGCATCGTCGCGGTGGTGCTCGCCGCCATCGCCTGGCTCAACTGGTGGCTGCTGGTGGTGTGGGTCATGGTGCTGGCCGGCATCGTGGGCGGCAAGGTGTTCTTCTTCGGCGCCCGCTGGACCAAAGTCCATTACCTGCTGGTCCTCACCTACCTGCTGCTCGTGCTCCTGGTGCTGCTGATGCCCCAGGTCATTCCGCGGCCATCGGTGGTGCCGGAGCCGTTCACCTTCCTCGCCCGGTATCTCCTACCCCTGGTGTTCGTGGCCATGGCGGCACTGCCGGCGGAGCCGGAGGCGGAGGGTAGTGCCGAGGTGGTGGACTTCGTCTACAGCATGTTCGTCTTCCTCTCGATCGCCGTGCTGGTCCTCGGCAGTGTGGCCTTCATGCTGCTGATCGACGTGGCTTACGTCGACTCGCTGGTCTGCACCATCGTGGTCGTCGCGGCCGTATTGCTGCTGCTCGGCTGGGCCTGGAACCCGCACGCCGGCTTTTCCGGTTTCGGCATTCTTTTCTCGCGCTACCTGCTGTCCATCGGCATGCCGCTGGAGCAGTGGCTGCACTACCTGGCCGACCACTCCCAGCGGGAGGACGATCCCGAGGCTTTCCTGGCCGGGGCCGCCGCCGGCCTGCTGCGCCTGCCATGGGTGTCGGGAGGGGAGTGGTATGCTGCCGGCAAGCAAGGCAGTTTCGGCGTCAAGGAAGGCAGCCGCAGCGAGTTTGCCCAGGCAAATACCCGCATCGCCATCTATTCCCGCCAGGAGCTGAGTCCGGCCCTGGTCTGGCTTTTCAACCTCCTGGCGCGACTGGTCGGCGAGTTCTACCAGGCCAAGCAGCACGGCCAGCAGTTGCAGCAGCTGAGCTATGTGAAGGCGATCCACGAAACCGGTGCGCGCCTGACCCACGACGTCAAGAATCTGCTGCAATCCCTCAACATGCTGTGCTTCGCCGCCGCCCAGGAGGGACAGGAGAGCACGGCGGAGTTCCGGGCGTTGCTGCGGCGCCAACTGCCGGCCATTACCCAGCGGCTGCAGCAGGCGATAGACAAGCTGCGCAGGCCGGAAGCGGAGAGCGGCCAGCTCATGCCCCTGGCGGAATGGTGGAATTCGCTGCGGGCGCGCTATGCCGGGCAAGGCATCGAGTTCCACCCCGCGGCCACGGACGCGGCCACCTTGGTGCCCGGCGCGCTGTTCAACAGTGTGGCGGAGAACCTGTTGCAGAACTGTCTGCACAAGAAGCACCAGCACCCGGATCTGGGGATTTCCGTAACACTTGTGGAGGATGAGCCGCCCGGGCTTCGGGTGTGCGACGATGGTTCCGAGATCCCGGCGAATGTCGCTGGCAAGCTGTTCCTGGCGCCTGTTGCTTCCACCTCCGGGCTGGGCATAGGGCTTTATCAGGCGGCCAGGCATGCCGACTACTACGGCTATGGCTTGCGCGTCGCCGAGAACCATCCCGGCAAGGTGTGCTTCGAGCTGCGCGGAAGACGGCCCGGCGATGTGCCGTCTGGAGAACTTTAGCGGGCTCTCTCTGCCCTGCGGTCCGAAGCGGGCTGCTTGGCACCGATCATGCGATAGACGGTCATGTTGCCCTTGCCCTTGAGGTAGAGGGTCTGGGGCTCGTGGAAATCGAAGCGGTCCCGCAGCCGGCGATAAGTGGTGACATCCACCTGGATCATGCCGGGGACACCCTCTGAAGTGATGCGGCTGGCAATGTTGACCGTGTCGCCCCACAGGTCATAGATGAACTTCTTCTTGCCCACCACACCGGCCACCACCGGCCCGGTGCCGATGCCTATCCTCACTTCCAGGTGGGCCTTGTTCACGTTGAAGTCCCGGTGCAGCAGCTCGCGCATCTCCAGCGCCATCTCGGCGATGGCGGCGGTGTAGTTGCGCTCGCTGTCGTTCAGGCCGCCCGCCACCATGTAGGCGTCGCCGATGGTCTTGATCTTCTCCAGGCCGTAGCGTTCGGCCAGCTCGTCAAAGGAGGAAAAGATGCGGTTGAGCATGGCGAACACCTGGCTGGGGGAGAGCCCTTCCGCCACCTGGGTGAAATTCACAATGTCCGCGAACATGACGGTGACGTCGGCGAAGCCGTCGGCTATGGGCTGGTTGCTGTTCTTCAGCCTTTCGGCGATGGGGCCGGGCAGGATGTTGAGCAGCAGCCGCTCGGAGCGCTCCTGCTCGATCTGGAGCAGGCGATTGGTCTCGATGAGACGTTCCTGGGCCCTGCGCTTCTCGGCTACCGAATAGCGCAGAAGCAGGTAAGCGATGGTGGAAACGGCGACGAAGTTGAGCGCGAAGAAAATGACGCTCGTCTGGATGGAGATCTTCGGCTTTTGCAGCTCCAGGCCGGCAAGGTGGTAATCGAAGAAACCCGACAGCCCAATCAGGAACACGTAAGCGACGAACCAGGCGATCGACTCCCTCACGCCGAAGAACAGGATGGCGCCTATGGGCGCGAGCAGTCCCCACAGCACGATGCCGCTGGCGGTGATGAAGTTGCCTATGGTCCACTGGACGACGAAGGGGAAGAACAGGAACAGGGCCAGTTGGCTCAGGCGGAAGAAATTGAAATTGTCCGTCTTGAGATAGATGAACAGATTCAGCGCCAGCAGAACCTGGAAACCGAACGGCAGGGTGGCCGACAGCCGCGGTCCCAGGCTCCAGTAGATGATCAGCCAGACGATGGACGCGATGCTCACCAGCCCCGTGGCGAACATGAGCAGGGACTTGTTGAGCTTGGTTTCGTCGTCGTCGGCCGGATCGATGCCGGCGGTGCGCAGGCGCTCAAGGAAGCTGGACTGGCTGCCCGTCATTTATTTCTCCGGAATCTTGGGAGCAGCATTACACTGGATTATGCGGGAAGTTTGGCAGGAATCGCCCGTGCCGGTCAAACATGTTCGCATAGTCGTCGGGTTCGATGGCGAAAAAGCGGCTCCGCTATCTCCGGTCCTCTGACAGAGTCAGGGGGATGATGCTACCTCTGCTTCCAGCCCTTCGAGGGTTGCGGCGAGGTGCTTGATGGGGATGATCTGGACGCCTGACCGAACGGTCGCATGGTCGCCGCCGAAGACCAGTATCTTCTTTGCCAAAGGCTGTGGCCAGAGCGCCTCCAGACGTCTTAATCCGTTCAGCATGTCACCGGCAACGGTTGCCCCCGCCTTTATTTCCACCGCGGCTGCCTGGCCCCCCATTCCAGGAGGAGGTCCACCTCCAAGCCGCCGGCATCGCGGTAGAAGCGGAGATTGGGATGTTTGCCTCGGTTCAGTCGGGACTTGAGGGCTTCCACAATCGCCAGGTTTTCGAACAGCGCCAGATCTTTGATGGCCATGAGTTGGCGCAGGTCGCGCTGCACGTGGGTTTCGAAATAGTCGCCGAGCGCTTGCGTCGGATCGAGGCCCATGGCGTGAATGCGCGGATAGCCGCCAACGAGCAGGTGGCGGTCGATGGACAGGTCGACGCCGCCGGCGGCAAGCTCCGGCAGGCTCAGCGGCAGCAGCTTCAGCAGCGCGGTCCGCCCCGCCAACGACTGGCTGATATGCCCCATCACCTCGAACTGCTGGCTGCCGGTGAGCAGAAACCGCCCCGGCGTCGGCTCGGCATCCACCATTTCCTGCAGGTAAGAGGGCAGGTCCGGTGTGCGCTGGATTTCGTCGAGGATTGCGCCGTCCCGATACTGGGCGAGAAAGCCGCGTGGATCCTCCAGCGCATGGGCCCGCGTGTCGGGCGCTTCGAGATTGACGTAGGCCTTGTCCGGAAAGGTTTCCCGCAAAAGCGTGGTCTTGCCGCTTTGGCGCGGCCCGGTAATTGCT